>CAYMPY010000095.1:0-8880 GCA_964392535.1 uncultured Oscillospiraceae bacterium | reverse complement strand
ATGAAGTTCGCAGACTCCGCAAAGGCTTTCCTGTACTAATTCCCCAATAAAAACCCTCCTCTGTCATTCTGAGCGAAGCGAAGAATCCGTCCTTCCTCGTAAAAGAGAACGGATTCTTCGTCGCAGGCTCCTCAGAATGACAGCGAAAACCTGAAACGCTCCACCGTCATTCTGAGCGAAGCGAAGAATCCGTCCTTTCTCGTAAAGAGAACGGATTCTTCGTCGCAAGCTCCTCAGAATGAGACGGAAAACCTGAACCGCTCCACCGTCATTCTGAGCGCAGCGAAGAATCCGTCCTTTCTCGTAAAGAGAACGGATTCTTCGTCGCAAGCTCCTCAGAATGAGACGGAAAACCTGAACCGCTCCACCGTCATTCTGAGCGCAGCGAAGAATCCGTTCCCCCCAAAAAAATTAGATATTCTGCTTGATGTTATGTAAACCAAGAGCATATAGTACAACCAAATGTATTTTTACGGTAGAGGCGAATTGTGTTCGCCCACCCATTGCCCTATGCAAGCGAATTGGGTTATGAACCACCGTTCATAACTCAATCCCATAACAAAGGAAAGCGTAAAAGCTGTCTGGTTTACATAACACCAACATAGAAAGGAGAACGGATCCTTCGACTCGCTATGCTCACTCAGGATGACAGAGAAAACCCGAAGGGCTCCACTGGCATTCTGAAGCGAAGCCGAAGAATCCGTCCTCCTTTGCGGGAGCTTTTCTTTGGCAGATTGTCTTGCAGGGGGAAATCTACAATTAACTACTTGTATTTTCCGGTAGGTCATGGTAAAATTATGCTGATCTATTATAAGATAAGGAGTGATTCTATGTTCTGCCCGAAATGCGGCACACAGATTCCCGATGGCGCGGCCTTTTGTACAAACTGCGGTGCAGAGGCTCAGATCCCTGTCCCGGCTTCCAAACCCATGCGCGACACCTCCAACCAAGAGACGATGACATTTGCCCCGATCCCGGAACCTGTCCAGGATGTCCCGCCTGTTCAGGAATATCCTCAGAATTATTCTGCCCACCCCACCAACGCCTACACACCCCCTTACACACCGCCCCAGCCCACCTATGTTCCTGAAAAGAAGAGCGGCAACGGTGGCCGTATAGCTGTGATTATCACTATTTGCGTGCTGATCGTGGGTCTTTTGGCGGCACTGGTGATTCTGGTCTTGCCCGGTCTGACCGGTGATGTGGAAGACATTGACGGTGGCAGCAGCAGCCGCAGCAACAGACGCGACCCCAACAACACCGCCACAACGGGGTCCCAGGTAGTGCCCCTCACTGACTCCAATCCCTATATCAACGATTTTATCAGCGAGGACACCTATGTATTGTCCGCATCCAACAGCAAATACTATTCCCGTGCCGAACTGGCCGGTATGACCCGACAGCAACTGTACTTAGCTGAGCGGGAGATGTTTGCCCGCTACGGCGGCACCTTCACCGACGGTGATCTCGTAGCATTTTTCAATGCAAAGAGCTGGTACACCCCGGACAGTCCCGCTGAAAACTTTAACGAAAGCCGCTTTACGGACATTGAGCGTGTAAACCTGCTGCTCCTGCGGGCTCTGCTGATGGAGCGGGACGGCACTGCCTCTTCCAACCCCTATTTAAAGCTGAACAGCGATATAGAAGGCTTTATCCTGCGCTACACCGACAGCAGCCGTATCACCAAAAACGATGTGAAAGATTTAACCGAAAAGGAACTGATCATTGCTTACAATGAAATCTACGCCCGTAAGGGTTACATCTTCGAGGACAATGATCTGCAGCTGTATTTCTCCAGCAAAAACTGGTACACCCCCTCCATCCTGCCCGGTTCCTTTAACCGAGATGTGGACTTAAACGAGATCGAGCAGGATAATTACGCCTGCCTGCAGCAATGTGTGGAAAAGGTCAAGGGTGTCCGCTTCTCTGCCGGCAACAAATATAAGACTTGCTATAACACCTATTCTGAATTTATCTGTCCCAGCAGTGATACCACCAAGCTCAACCCCTATGATCTGCGGTATATGAGCTCCGAAGAGCTGATGATCGCCCGCAATGAGATCTACGCCCGTTACGGATATGTTTACTCTATTGCAGAGCTCAGAGAGTATTTTATGAACTGCAGCTGGTACTATCCCACTGTGGCCAATGGCAAGCTGAGTCTTATTACCCTGTCCGCAACAGAAGAGTACAACGTTAAGCTTCTTCAGGCCTTTGAGCTCAATGAGGCTTTGGAAAATGGCAACGCAAACCCCAATACCAAGATGACCTATTACGCAAAGCACGATTTTATGACCATGTATTTGCCTGACCATTGGAGAAATAACTGTATCTGCATTAAGCCCACCGGTCTTTCCGGCAACCTGGAATTCTATGAAAAGTATAATCAGGAAAAGGAATCCGGCTGGCTCTTTACCATGGAGCTGGTTCCCACAAGCCAGGGGATTCCCAGCTATCCCAGTCGCTATGTGGAGGTGATTGGCCGTGTAACAACACCGGCCGGTGAGGAGTACTATGTGCTCAATATCATGCCCATGTCTCCCAACATTGCATTCCTCGATGAGGTCTACGATCTGATGAAAAGTCAAATTGCTACCATCTACGATTCTATCGAATGGAAGTCCGGCTACACCTTCACTAAGGCTTAAAAGGAATTGTATTTATGTTAAAAAGAATCGTCAGTATATGTCTGTTTCTGGCCATGCTCTGCACTTGCCTGCCTGTTTTTGAAGTACAGGCAGCAGCAGATACGGATGTGACCGTCTATGTAGACGCCGCAAACGGCTCTGACAGCAACGACGGCACTACAGAAGCCACCGCCAAAAAGACCCTAAACGGTGCTCATCAAGCCCTGAAGGCCGCCATGACTACGCTGGGTAAGGAAGCAGACACCTCTGCCAAGGGCACGATCGTCCTGGTTTCCGACTACAACTGGAACTTTGGAACCACCACCAAGCGGGACATTGCTTCTGCCTCTGATTACGCCCATGTCTACGAAGTGGTCTACACCGGCAAGACCGCCGATGTGAGCCTGAATTTCACCATTTCCAATCAGAGCTATATCGGCATGATCGGCCCTACCACCTTCGAGAATATCAACATTTGTAACGCCGCCGATTCCACCAACCGCTACCTGTCCCTCCACGGACGGGGCTATCTGCGGATCGGTGAAGGTGTGACCACATCAGATGACGAAACAAAACAGCTGAGCATTTCCGCCCTTCCCTATTTTACAAGCACGGTAGAGGGCTACTTAGAGATCAACTCCGGCATTTGGCGCAATGTCTATGCCGGTCCTTACGCCTCCACCAATACCGGAAACGGCACACTGGTCTTTAACGGCGGTACTGCCAACAAGATCGGCGTGGTGTATAACGGCACCCTGACCGGCAATGCAGATATTACCATTAACGGCGGTACAGTAGGTTCTCTGTGCGCCGGTGCACTGAATACCGGCACTGTAAGCGGCACTGTGGATGTTACACTATGCGGCGGTATGCTAAAGAGCAACATCACCACCAAAAACACCCAGGGCTACACCGTTACCTTAGCACCCTCCAAGGGCCTAACACTGGATTGCAGCGGTACGCTTACCGCCAACACCCTCACCGGCGGTGACCTGTCCCTGGCAGCAGGCACAAGCGTGACCGTTACCGATTCCGTCAGCGGTACCACCCGGGTCACTGCCGCAGGCGGTCTGTGCTATGGGGATTACATCACCGCACCTGCCGCAACTGCTGATTCTGCCATTACCTTCACTGAAGACGGCATTACCGTCACCAGTGACGGAACAAACAAGATCTGGCAGTGCACCGATACGGAGAAGATCACCGGCCTGAAGCTGCAGGCCGCCACAGACGTGACCGTGAAGCTGTACCCCGGCTTCTCCGGCGGCACAGCCATCACCCCCCTGAAAACCGCCACAGAAAACGGTATCACCTCTTATTACTTCAACAATTTGAAAGGCAGCTACCGCTATACTGCCAGCGGAACCGGCTACTACACCATTACGAAGAATATTTACATCTCTGATGCAGAATCTACCGTTCTAACCACCATGGATGTAACCCCCTCCAAGCGGGCCGGTACGAGCTGGGAGCCTACCAAGGTGGTTCTGTTTACCGATGAATACATGGAAAACTTTCCCTCTGATCCTGCCCTGTGGCCGGACTATCAGGAGGCCTTCCAGACCCCGGAGTTTACCACCCAAAGCGCAGAGCATCAGCACACCACCCAAAAAGAGATGGAAGCTTTCATCCAGCAGCTGGATGATGAAAACGACAATATGTATGTCTACAGCATGGGCGTGTCCAACTACGGCAACGACCTGCCCCTGGTGGTCTTTACAAAGACCGACCTCAGCGGCGCAAGGACCCTGGAGGATGTAGCCCGGCTGCTGAACGAAAACGGTAAGCTGACCATTCACTATCAGGGTCAGATGCACGGCAACGAGCCCGCAGGCGGCGAAGGTGTGCTTGCCATGATCCTGAAGCTCAACGGTGCGTATGGCGAGGATGTACTGGACACCGTCAACATCTACTGCATTCCCCGCCTGAATCCCGACGGTGCGCAGGATGATGTGCGCCGCAGCCCCACCACAGATCTTGATATGAACCGGGACTTCCTGCTGGCAGTAAATGTGGAAACTCAGTACCTGCATTATGTCACAAATCTCTTTAAGCCCACGGTGATGATCGACAGCCACGAATATACCGCCGAGCCGGAGCGTACCGCCGAGGCCTGGAACGACCTGCTGATCTCCCCCGGTTTTAACCCCACCAGCGGCCAGGACTTTATAGATCTGGGCATCACCATGACCCAGGAGGCCTTTGCGGCAGCAGAGGAGCAGGGCCTGAGCTACAACTTCTATGTCAGCCAGGTCAACAGCAAATCTGCCTATGTGGGCAGAAACTATGCGGCTTTGGAGGGCACACTGTTTTTCCTGATCGAAACCCGTGGTATTTACTTCGGCAACGAGATCTACGAACGCCGCACCGTGGGCCACCTGATCACCGCCACCTGCTTTATTGACTACATCGTGGAAAATGCCGATACGGTCCGCAGTGTTGTGGATGCAGAAAAGCAGCGGATTGCCGAAACCGGCAAAACATACGAGGAATCCGATGTACTGGTTCTGGAAAGCAGCGCCACTTCCCATCCGGAGCTGAATATCTCCACTGTCCGCTACAATACCGCCACCGGCGTTGGCAGTGCCTATACCATCCCCATTGAAGTGATCGATCAGATCGACCGCAGCCGTCCCGCCCCCACCGCCTATGTGATCCCTGCAGGCGAAAGCTGGACCGAAACCGTACTGGACCTGATGGATCTGCATACCATTGACTATAGCTTTGTGCCCGCAGGCTCTGCCATTTCCCTGCAGGGCTACACCGGCACCACCACCGAAGCTACACTTACGGATGAAACGACTGTTACCTTCCCCAATGGCGCATATGTGCTGACCATGGCGCAGGAGGAGGCAAAGATTCTTGCTATGCTCATGGAACCGGATGTGACCGACATTTCCACCGGTGCATCCACCCTGGCCATGGCAGGTATTATCCCCCAAAGCGGCAACACCTTCCCCATTTACCGCTACATCCACGACCTGAACCAGGACGGCTCCATTGATGTGACCATGCCCCCGGCAGCACCCACCGGTCTGACCGCTGTGGATGCCCCCTTCCCGGGACAGACCGGCTCTATCACAGGCTTGGATGCGGAAAAGACCTACGAATACCGTGCCGCTGCCGACAGCAGCTACATCACCGTAACAGGCAGCACAAGCATTGAGAACCTGAGCGCAGGTATCTATTATGTGCGCTTCGCCGCATCGGACAGCACCCAGGCCAGCGCAGAGGCACAGCTCACCATCGGCTATGCCGAGCTTGCGGAATATGCCGTGTACCTGTCCACCACCGGCAGTGACGATAACGACGGCTATACCGCCGAAGCAGCCGTTGCCACCGTGGAAAAGGCTTACAGCCAGCTGGCTGTTCTGATGGCCCTTGCTCCCGATGGTACAGAAGGCAAGATCGTCATCTCCGGCCTGATCGATTTGGGCACTACGACATTTACCTTCCCCTCCCATACCTACCCAGTGGTCATCACCGGCAAGACCACTGCCGACGGCTTTACCTACAAGGGCGGTGGAACCGACAAAACCACCATCATCAGCTTTAAGGGCGATACCACTCTGGAACACCTGACTTTGAAGCTGACCAGCACCTTGGTTTACAACTACATCGGTGGTAACGGTTATAAGCTGGTTATGGGTGACGGGCTTACCTGTGTTGCCAACAGCAAGGGCTCTTACTTTAACCTCTGCGGCGGCAGCTATACCGGCACCTTTGCTTCTACCGATCTGACCGTCAAATCCGGTGCTTGGCGTAATATCTACTACGGCAGCTATACCGGCACGGTCACCGGTGATGCCAAGCTCACCATGACCGGCGGCAGCTTTACCAATTACATCCAGGCCGGTTATAATGTGACCGTAAACGGAAATTGTTATGTAAACCTCTCCGGCGTACAGGCCGGTACGCGAATTGTCGCAGGCGCAAACAATTCCGGTACGGTCCAGGGTGATGCAACCGTGGTGCTTGGAAAGAACATCACCGGCACCCCGGTGGTTGCCCCTGCCACAAAGGGTGCTGTCAACGGTACTTATACCCTGGTTTTGGACGGTGCGGACATTTCCGCCATGACCGTTTCCGGTGTAAATATCACCTCCGGCACTGTAGGCAGCAGTGTACTGCTGCTGCAAAGCGGCACGGTAGGCGCTGCAACAGACTTCGGCTCTGTGATTTTGGACGGCTATGTGTCCCTGGGCGCAGCTGCAGCCTTCTCTCCGGAGGTCCGGGATAATTCCTTCTTAGACCTTGCAGGCTATACCCTGACCGGTGACATGACCGGCAGCGGCACACTGCACCTGATGGACAGCAGCTCTGACAGCTACACCCTGCCCACCGGCAAGCTTACCGGCACAGTCAACTGCGAGATCGCCAACCAATTCAAATCCGATATTACCGGCTCTGCAAAACGGTACATGGCAGTTAAAACCGACAGCGGCTACACCGCCCACCGGTTCTATTTAAGCCTGACCAAGGTTACTGTTCGTCCCGGCAGCACCGGCTTTGGCTACAAGGCTCTGTTCTGCGGTGATGATACCGTCAAAGCGCAGCTGCGCAGCTTCGGCTTCCGCCTGCAGCTGGAGGGCAGCGACAAAGTACTGACCCAGACTGTAGATATTTCCAACCTGGAATCCGGTAAGGAATATGCCCTGCTGCTGCAGAACTTTGACATTAAAAATTACGGCGACACCGCCGTAAATGCCGAGGTCTTCCTGACACTGACTACCGGCGAGGAGCTCGTCAGCAGCACAGCCAGCTTTTCCATGAAGACCATGCTGCAGGCAGTCTGCCAGCTGAATCTCACCGATTCCCAGCTTACCGCCCTTCGTACCATGTGCGCACCCTATAAGTCCATCATGGAAGATTGGGATATTGAGAAGCTCATAAAATAACGAGCAACCGGGAGGCATCGCCTCCCGGTTGCTATTTAGTATTCTCGAATAACAGCCTTCACAACACCAATCAGCTCTGCCTCGGTGCCATCAATGGGCTCAAAGTCCTCGTTTTCCGGCAGAAGCCGGATTTTGCCTTTTTGCTTGCTAAGACGTTTGACGGTGGCTTCGTCCTCAATTCTTGCAACGACGATCTGTCCGTCAGCGGCATCGGACTGAGGGCGAACAACTACCAAATCCCCACTGAGGATTCCGGCGTTTTTCATACTCTCACCACGGACACGGAGCGCAAAGCTGCCGGGCTCGGCATCCCAGGAGATATAACCCTCCCGGTTTTCCACTGCCAATATGGGCAGGCCGGCTGTAACCGTACCTACAACGGGCAGCTGACCGGGTCTCTGAACGGTGGAAACGGCACGTTTAATGCCCTTTCCTGCAGGTGCTTGTAAAACACCCTTTTCCTGAAGCTGCTGCAAATGATAGCTGACAGATGCGGTAGACCGCAGACCCACCGCCGCACCGATCTCACGAATGGAGGGTGCATAGCCGTTTTCCTGTATGAAGCTGTTGACAAAATCTACAATCAGCTGTGCTTTATTACTGGTTCTTGGCATAGAATCACTCCTTTTCTATATCATAGCACATTTGTGCGAAAAAGAAAAGCAAAATTTTGTATATTTTTATTGATTTTTTACGGAAGGTCATATATAATAACATTGAATAATATTGAAAAGGAGCAAAACCCCATGAAAAAGTTGTTAAGTGTATTACTGGCCGTACTGCTTGTACTGGCCTTTGCCGCCTGTGATGCGCAGACCGAGCCCGTCAGAGAGTCCTCCCAGAAGGATAACACACCTGCCGTTGTTGATTCCGCAGAGACCACCGAGCGCGAGATCAAGGAAGGTGACACCATCATCGTTAAGGTTTCCGTTTACCACGGCACCGGTGATGTCACCGACACCCGCATATCCGCTACTTATGGCCAGACCCTGACCGAGGTTCTGCTGGAGCGTACCTTTATCACCGGTGATATGAAGACCGTTGACGGCGAGCATGCAAACCCCGATGACGGCGCAACCTGGACACTGTATGTAGACGGCGTATTCACCACCGACGCCTGGGACACCATCGTGCTGGAAAACGGCAGCGAGTACATGTTCGAGTATACCTCTGATGTTTCCATGGAAGGTGAGCCTGAGGAAGTTGGCGAGCCCGAGGATGAGATCGTCGATGAGATCACCGAAGAAAACGCAGGCGAGTCTGATGCATAATATAAGGGGCTGTAAAAAAAGTCCCCCTCAAAAAAGCAGGCTGTGCCGGAAGGTGCAGCCTGCAAAATATTTTGTAGAGAAACG
>CAYMPY010000094.1:0-9002 GCA_964392535.1 uncultured Oscillospiraceae bacterium | reverse complement strand
TATCATATCTTTTTCTTTTCGGCAATTTGGGTCACATCTATTTACACCGCAGAGTCTTACAAATTTCAGGGATTTTTTTATAAATCACCTCTGCAACAGACCCCTCGGCGCAATTACACACATTGGGGAAACGGTCTGCAATAGCGCCGTCGGCAGGACAGAAGGCATAGTCCGCACCCTCCAGCATGGGAATGTCATTATGGCCATCGCCCACACAAACTAAAATCCTCCGTCCCATTTCCTTTTGAATATCCCGTGCGATCTGCAGTTTGCTGCAACCTTTTGCGTGAATATCCACCAGTCTGGGGCAAGCCTGGAATATGATCAGCTTATCACCGTATTTTTCTGCCACATAGTCAATGACCTCCTGCAGCCGCTTCTGTTCTGCAGGATCCTTCACATACAGTGACGGCACGCCGGTTTCGTCAATGCCTGTATAAATAGCCAGCTTAACGAGCGGCTGAGGCACGTTTTTCACCACAGAGTATGCACAGCTATTCTTCTTACTAAACTTCTCCCAAAGGCTGTTTTCTCTTATAACATGGTGACCCTCTAAACCCTGAACTTCTATAATCAGGTCCGGGAAGGTATCAACAAGGTCTTTCATCAGACCATCGGGGTCAGCATCCAGCGGATAGCAGCGGATAAATTTCTCCTGCTCCACATCGTAGGCTGCCGAGCCGTTATAGACCAATAGCGGTGCATTCATGGGCACTTTTCCAATGATCTGCGCCTGACACATGGGCACACTGCGGCCGGTGTTGACCGTAAATGCACCGCCATGGGCCATAAACCACTCTATCGCCTTAATATTTTCCTCGGGGATGGTGGAATCCGGTCCGGTGAGGGTGCGGTCAAAATCCACCGTCAGCAGTATATCTGAAAACATTTATTTCTCCTCCAATTCATCCATAAAATAGGCTCTGGTCACTGCATACATGCCAGTTTCATCGGTGAGTATCAGCCGCAGGTATGCATCCTTATTCCCGCCCGACTTTTTAAGCCACAGGCTCATATCCAGTGTAGCCTCTGTCAAATCCGTACCGTAGGCAAGCGCTACCGCACGGGTCTGTGTCAGCACCTGGATGCGGGCACAGGGAGAGCATTTTACATGGACATTCTGTCCGTCCCAGCTCAGCTCATAAATCTCCGGGCCGCAGGAAGCATAAAGGTCACCCTGTTCCAGTGCCGTAATGACACTTTCGTAGCTAAGGTCCTTTGCGCCTACCATAACCCAGGACACCCCCAGCACCGGATAGCCACTGGGCCTTGTAAAATTGTGCATATCATCGGTGCAGACCGCCGCCAGCCGTTTGCCCTGCACCAAAAGATCGTCATAGACTCTGCCGTTATTCTCGTCATAGCCCTGTGCGATACAACTGGAATTGCGGTATTCCATGGCCCAAAGACCTTCCAGAGGGGCATAGTCCGGGTAATGCTCCAAAGACCAGCAGGGGTGATTGTAAGTAACCAAATAGCCGTGGTCGTTACAGGCCTTTATGACCTTATTCGCATTTTCCGCAGAGTACTCCCTGGACATTCCTGCATAGTCCATAAACTGCTCATAGGGCACACTGGTCATTTTCGGTTCAAGGTCTTTATAGGGAAGCCAGTTATTATGGGGTGTTTTTGACAGCAGGCACAGGTGTCTGTTTCTGCGCCGCACAATGCCCTCCGGATCGTAGCGGTCATCCATATCGATCTCCACGCCGGTAAGCATGAGAAAGTCCTCCTGATTCAGCTCCGGGTGTTCAACGATCACACTGTGATCGGTCAGGGCCAAAATGCTGTAGCCCTTCTCCTTATAGGCATCCCGAACCTCTTCCGGTGTCAGCTTTCCGTCAGAAACAGTGGAATGGGTGTGCAAACTCGCTTTATAATACGGAACGCCTTGCGGCAGCAGTTGTCTGACCATATTCAAACCTTCCTTCCTCAACTTATCAGGCTGTTTTAAATTAAATATTATGAATGACTGTGTCGGCATAGCCGACTATTTTAATCATTTTCCGAAGGAAAATACCAAGATTTTTGATCTTTAATTATTAATTATTAATTTGATTGGACCTCATCCAAAAAATAGGCTCTTGTGACGGCATAGCTGCCATCAGGCGCTTTAACGGTCAGGCGGAAAAATGCGCCGGGGTCATCGCCTGCTTTTTCAAACAGCACCGCCAAATCAAACTCTGCCTCTGTCAGGCCCTCCCCTACTCTGCGCTGGGCATGACGGGCATGGGTCTCCAGGCAAACCTCGGCAGCCTCGGTACAGGTAATCCGCAAAATCGTTCCATCCAATGTAAGACCATGGATCAGCGGGCCGCAGGAGGCGTACACATCGCCCTTTTCCATGGCCTCGATCACGCTTTCGTAGGTCAGCTCCTTTGCGCCGATCATGGTAAAAGAGCCGCCGATCGTATGGGGTCTGTGGGTATCGTCTGCCATGACCACACTGAGGCGGTTACCCAGCATCAGCAGGTCCTCGTAAGCCTTGCTGTTATTGTCATCATAGCCCATCATGCAGTTATGAGTATTGCGGATCTCCACCGCCCATAAATTTTTAAGGGGCGCATAGTCGGGATAGCGGTTGCCCGACCAGGTGGGATGGTTATAAATGGCCAAAAAGCCCTCCTCTTTGGCCCGCTCCAGCATTTTCTGAAGAACCTCCAAATCATAGACCCGGGGTGTGGAATCCCAACGAGCCTGCTGCGCATATTTTCGGTTTTTGTCGTCGATGGATTTGGGCGCATACGGCTGCCACAGGTTATCTGCTCTTTTCGCAATGAGGTTAATATGATAGACCTTTCCAAAAAAGCTCTGGGGCGGCTTATAATCCTCGGTTTCCACGCCCAGCTCTATGCCGGTCAGCGTCAAAAAGTCCGGGTCATTCAGCTCCGGGTGGGCCGCTATAATATGATGATCGGTCAGGGACAAGATGCTATATCCCCGTGCCTTATACGCCTCCTTCAGCTCCTGAGGTGTCAGCTTGCCGTCGGATACGGTGGAGTGGGTATGAAGGCTTGCCTTATAGAATTTTACCGGGGGCAACAAATATTTCATCTTTATCCCATCTTTCTGAGTTTTTGAAGTACTTCCTCAAAATATGCCGGCAGGGGCGCAAGGACCATTACCGGTCTTTGGTCCCTGGGATGCTTAAAGCACAGCACCCCTGCGTGGAGGCACTGGCTCTCCTGGCCCAGCTCCGGCTTTTTCCGTCCGTAGACCGTATCTCCCAAAATTGGATGGCCAATGTGGGCCATGTGGACACGGATCTGGTGGGTGCGTCCGGTCTCCAGCTTGCATCGCACATGGGTATAGCCTCTATATCTTGCAATGACCTCCCAATGGGTCACCGCTTCCTTGGAATTGCGCTCCGTTACACACATTTTCTTGCGGTCACTGGGATGGCGGCCAATGGGTGCATTGACCGTGCCGCTGTCCTCCTTGAGATTGCCGCAGACGATACATTCATAGGTTCTTGCCATAGTGTGATCTTTTAACTGGCTTGCCAGCACCACATGGGCAAGGTCGTTTTTGGCAACCGCCAGCAGACCGGAGGTATCCTTATCGATGCGGTGGACGATACCGGGCCGAAGCTCACCGTTAATGCCGGAAAGGCTGTCACCCATGGCATACATCAGGCCGTTTACCAGCGTATCATCCTGATGACCTGCTGCCGGGTGGACCACCAGCCCTTTAGGCTTATTGATCACCACCACATCCTCGTCCTCGTAAACAACGTCCAGAGGGATCTCCTTTGCCTGAATATCCACAGACTCCGGTTCAGGAATGGTGACCCGAACTTCATCACCTGCCCCAAGCTTATAATTTTTCTTGACAGGCTTTCCATTGACAGTGACACAACCATCCTCCAAAAGCCGTTGGGCCGCCGAACGGGTCAGCCCCGGAGTCGTCCGTGCAACAAAGGCATCCAGCCGCTCACCGGGTATATCCGCATACAGGGTCATTTTTTCTCATCCTTCCAAAAATCCCGGTTAAAGAAGATCAGGTGGATCATCAGCAGGATGCAGCCGCAGGTAATAAAGCAGTCAGCCACATTAAATACCGGGAAGGTGATAAATTCCACCTCAATCATATCCACCACATAACCCAGCCGCAGACGGTCGATCATATTGCCAACGCCGCCGGCCAGCACGGACACGATGCACCACCGCTCAAAGGTGGTGAAGGGCCACCGCTTTTTTGAAAACTCCCAAATCACGCCTGCTGTAAACAGCGCAAATACGATCACGAACAGCCAGGTCATGCCTTCAAAGGAGGAAAAGGCTGCGCCGGTATTTTGGGTATAGGTCCAGTGGACCAGGCCATTTATAAACGGCACTTCCGTATGCAGCGGAATCTTTGCCACCACCAGCAGCTTGACGATCTGGTCAGCGGCCACCACAAGCAGGCAATATAGCCCCATAAACAGATAAAGCATAGACACCTCCAAAAACAAATTTTATTGATTTTACCATTTATTATACCAAATGTCAAATTTCACCGTTTGAAACCATGAAAACAGGGTAATAAAAAGAGAGAGGGCGTATTAATAAAACGCTGTCATTTCGACCGAGCGCAGCGAGTGGAGAAATCTATCTGTTTTAATATTCGAAAACAGATAGATCCCTCGACTTCGCTCGGGATGACAGCGTTTGTTCATAGCTTAAAACTTAAAGTTGTACCTCTCTTTTTATTAACCTGCTAAAACTTCTGCCTTAATGACGCCTCTTGCGGCCCGGAGCATACGCAGCAGCTCCTCAAGCTGCATCGCCAGGTCCATGGTCTCCGCAGAAATGGTCACAACGGCGCAGCCGTTGGTGGGTACGATGGAATTGATGGTAATAATATTGGCCTTTGCATCTGTAAAAATGCTCAAAATGGAAGCCAGCATACCCTTCTCATCATGCAATAGCAGTTGGAAGGTAATGATCCGCCCGGTCATCATATTCTGGAAGGGCATCACCGCATCCCGGTATTTATAAAAGGCACTGCGGCTGATATCGGTCATCTGCGTAGCCTCGTTGACGGTAGCCGCCTCACCGGTGGACAGCAGGCGTTTTGCCTCGGCAACCTTCAAAAAAACCGTAGGAAGCGCAGATGCCTCCACAATGTAGTACTTGGGATTTTTAGCCATAATGTACCCTCCCGATAATAGTCATTTTGTACAGATTCAGCCAGGAATCATTTGGGTTTATTGTAACATATATTTCAAAAAATGCAACCCTGTTTGAAAAATAATATTTTTGTCAGGAGGACAAATGTTGTGGAACGGTCTACACTCAAAAAACTACTGGGCCTGGCTGCACTGCTGCTGGGCCTGTGGGCAGCCATTGAATATCTGCTTCCCTTAAGCCTTCCGTTTCTTCTTGGAGCGTTGCTTGCGGTAAGCGCAGAGCCTCTTGTGGCCTTAACCGGGCGGCATTTAAAGCTGCCCCGCAGCCTGGCCTCCGGTGTGGGTGTGACGTTAACACTGGTGCTTTTTGTTGCGCTTGTTAGTCTTTTGGGGGCGTTTGCGCTGCGGGAGCTGGTAGCCCTTGCCCGGGATATGCCGGACATCCGTCAGACCGCCGCTGCAGGAACCCAGCAGTTGGAGAGCTTTTTGGTAGGACTAAGCCATAAAACCCCGAAAAGCATCCAACCTGCCCTTACCGGCACAGTGGAAGCCGCCTTTGATGATACTTCGGCTCTGATGGAAAAGCTGAGTTACCGGGCCACCGATGCTGTCACCGGTACACTGAGTCGTGTACCCAAGCTGGTGCTGACCTTAGCCACCGGCATTTTAGCCGGGTTTATGATCTCCGGGCGGCTGCCGAAGCTGAAGGCTTCCATCCGCAGCCACATTCCCCAAAGCTGGCGTGGCCGCTATATCCCGGCTCTGCGAAATATGAAAACTGCCCTTTTGGGCTGGCTGAAGGCCCAGCTGAAGCTGGCCGCAGTGACCTGGGCCATCGTGGGAGCCGGATTCTTTCTGCTGAAGATCCCCTACGGTATTTTATGGGCAGCACTGGTGGCACTTATTGACGCAGTGCCGGTACTGGGCACCGGCACGATTTTGGTCCCCTGGGCACTGGTGGAATTTTTACAGGGGGACATGACCCGGGGCATCAGTCTTTTGGTGATCTACGGTCTTGCCCTCACCGTCCGCACCGTTTTGGAGCCACGGCTGGTGGGGAAGCACCTGGGGCTTGACCCCCTTTGGACACTGGCTGCCTTCTACACCGGCTTCATGCTTTGGGGCGTAGGCGGTATGCTTTTTGCGCCAGTCCTGGCCACTGCTATTAAAGCAGCCGTCATAACCGAAAAATAAGTGTTGTACATCCAGTATTTTTTTGCTATAATATAAGGAAAATGAAATAATTGGATGTGTAGTACTTTGAAATACGGAATTTGGAATGTAACGAACCCCCAGATGGATGGGGTAAATGCGCTGGTGCAGGGTGGCTATAGTCCCCTGACCGCCATGATCCTGTCCGGCCGGGGCATCAATGACTCCCGCGCCGCCCACAGCTTTTTGGACTGTGACGGCTCTATGCCCGATCCCTATGCCATGACCGATATGGCCCTGGCCGCGGGCCGTGTGGCTGTTGCCCTGGACCGTGGAGAGAAGATCGCTGTTTTCGGTGATTATGATGTGGACGGCATCACCGCCACGTGTCTGCTAACAGACTATCTGCGCTCCCTGGGCGCAGATTGCGTGCCCTATATCCCCGGGCGGCTGGAGGAGGGCTATGGTCTCAACCCCATCGCCATTCATCAGCTTCACGACGAGGGTGTAAAGCTCATCGTCACTGTGGATTGCGGCATTACCGCCGTGGACGAGGCAGAGCTCTGTGCCCGGCTGGGTATTGACCTGGTCATTACCGATCACCATGAGTGCAAGGAGCAGCTGCCCCGGGCTATTGCCGTGGTTGACCCCCACCGACCCGATGGCGGTTATCCCCACAAGGACCTTTCCGGCGTGGGCATTGCCTTTAAATTAGCCTCTGCCCTTTGTGGTTCTCAGGAGGAGATCCTCAGCCGCTATGCAGACATGGTCTGCCTGGGCACCATTGCAGACGTCATGCCTCTGCGGGGTGAAAACCGCCGCTTTGTCCGGGACGGTCTGAAGGCTATGGACGAACATCCCCGACCCGGTATTGCTGCCCTGATGAAAGAAGGCGGTTGTGAGGGCAAGGATGTCAACGCCTCCTCTGTGGGCTATGTTTTAGCACCCCGCATTAACGCTGCAGGCCGCATGGGACAGATCCAGGTGGCTGTGGATCTGTTTTTGACAAAAGACCCGGCCGAGGCCCGCACCGCTGCAAAAACCCTTTGCGAGTTAAACCGTCAGCGGCAGGGTGTGGAGTCGGATATCTATAAGCAGGCTGTAGAAATGCTGCCCCCGGGCAACGTCCCCGAGGCCATTGTACTGGCTGATGAAAGCTGGCATCAGGGCGTTGTGGGTATTGTTGCCAGCCGCATGGCAGAGGAATACTGCTGCCCCACCTTCCTGATCTGCCTGGACGGCGAGCATGGCAAGGCCAGCTCCCGCAGCTACGGCGGCTTTAATTTGTTCTGCGCTCTGAGCAACCTCTCTCCCCTGCTGGAGAGCTACGGCGGCCATGAACTGGCAGCCGGCTTTACCATCGGCCGCAGCCAGATCCCGGCCTTCCGGGAGCAGATCTGCGCTATGGCCCGGGATTATTATTCCGATGATGCGCCCCGCACCGTGCTGGAGGCAGACTGTGTGATCCCCCCGGAGCTTCTGACCCTGTCAAATGTGGGCGCACTGGGTGCTATGGAGCCCTGTGGCAACGGTTGCCCCAAGCCCACCCTGGTCATGGAGCAAATGACCATTGAACGACTGGGTACAGTCGGTAACGGACGGCACACCCGCCTGCGGCTGCGCAGCGGTAAGTATGCCTTTAACGGTATTTTCTTTGCCGCCACCCCGGAAAGTGTCTCCATCTGTCAGGGAGATCTGGTGGATGTGGCTTTTTCTCCTCAAATCAATGAATACCGGGGCGAGCGCAGTGTCCAGCTGCACATTTTGGATATCCGCCCCTCCTGTAAGGCTGCCTGTCCCCTGGAGACCACCGCTTACCGGGCCTTTCTTTCCGGAACTGTAACCGGCGTACAGGCGCAGTCGCTGCTGCCGGAGCGGCCTGTACTGGGCCGTGTGTGGCGATACCTGGCCACCGCAGAACAGGTGCAGGAGATGCCCATTTGTCTGCTGCGGAAGATCGTCCGTCAGACCAATGAACCTCTGAGTCTGGAGCTGCTTCTGACCTGTTTGGATATATTTGCCGATGTGGGGCTTTTGGAGCTTCAGCGGCATCATAAGTACATTTCGGTCCGTGTGCTGCCAACGACGCAAAAAGCAGACCTGACCCAAAGCAAGACCATGCAGCGGCTGATGGCTGCAACAGACACGCAATAAAGGTAACGATTATGGAAAGCTATAGCGAACATTATGATTTGCTGCGCCAGGCACTGCAAAAGCATATGCCCGGTGTGGATATGAGCCTCATTGACCGTGCGGTGGATTACGCTGCGGAAAAGCATATCACCCAAAAGCGAAAGGATGGCTCTCCTTACATCATTCACCCCCTGGCCGTTGCGGTAATTGTAACGGAAATGGGACTGGATGTGGATGCGGTGCTGGGTGCGCTGCTCCACGATTGCATCGAGGATACGGATGCCTCCCATGACGAGATTGCCAAGCTCTTCGGCGAGCCTGTGGCTGCGCTGGTGGAGGGTGTTACCAAGCTGACCCGGGCCAATTTCTCCAGCTCCGAGGAGCAGCAGATGGAGAACCTCCGCAAGATGTTCATGGCCATGAGCAAGGACATCCGCGTGGTGCTCATCAAAATCTCTGACCGACTCCACAATATGCGTACCATGCAGTATCAGACCCCCGCCAAACAGATCAGCAAATGTCGGGAGACCATGGATATTTACGCACCGCTGGCTCACCGTCTTGGTATGCAAAAGATCAAGTGGGAGCTGGAGGATATTGCCCTGCG
>CAYMPY010000093.1:0-9101 GCA_964392535.1 uncultured Oscillospiraceae bacterium | reverse complement strand
GAGCTGGCCTTCTACTCCCGCGCAACCACCGATATTGAGTATCAGTTCCCCTTCGGCAACGGCTGGGGCGAGCTGTGGGGCATTGCTGACCGTACCGACTATGACCTGGGCCGCCATCAGGAGGCCTCCGGCAAGGCACTGGACTACTACGATCAGGAAGCCAACGAGCACTATATCCCCTATGTCATTGAACCCTCCCTGGGCTGTGACCGTGTGGCACTGGCCTTCCTGTGCGAGGCTTATGACGAGGAGGTCGTAGGCGAGGATAAGAAGGGCAACCCCGATATCCGTACCGTGCTGCACCTGCACCCCGCACTGGCTCCCTTCAAGGCTGCTGTGCTGCCCCTTTCCAAGAAGCTGAGTCCCAAGGCTGAGGAGATCTACCACATGCTGCAGAAGGACTTCATGGTGGACTTTGACGATGCCGGTTCTATCGGTAAGCGTTACCGCCGTGAGGACGAGATCGGTACACCTCTTTGCATCACCGTGGACTTCCAGACCGTGGGCGATGAGACCACAGAGGCCGATAACTGCGTCACCGTCCGTGACCGTGACACCATGGAGCAGGTCCGTATCCCCATTTCTGAGCTGAAGAACTACATCGCCGAAAAGTGCGCATTCTGATTACAAACCCCCAGTTCCACCCGGAGCTGGGGGTTAGTTGATTAATGGGCAGTTGCTTTTTATGGCGAAATCATGTAAAATATACCAAAAAGCCTTGGAGGTATAACAATGAAAAGGATTATTGCATTTTTGCTTGCGCTCGTGCTGACAGCCTCCTGTCTGCCGATTATCCCTGCAATTGCAGAGGAAAGCCAGCCCCTTGTTTATCAGGTGCTTGGTGACGGTACGGTGGAGATCACTGGCTACACCGGCCCTCAGCGGTACCTATACCGTACCTGACGGCGTAGGCGGCATCCGATCCCATGCTTTTGAGTACTATAATGATTTGGAAAAGCTCATTTTGGGCAAGGATGTGTACTGGATCGGCTCTTATGCCTTTGAGGGCTGCCGGAAGCTGAAGGAAGTGGTTTTTACCGGCAGCATGGAGGATCCTGTGCATGCCAACTGGATCCAGGCAAGTGCATTTTACGGCTGCTCCAAGCTGGAGACCCTGGTGCTGCCCGAGGGCCTGAGAACCATTGGTGAATATGCCTTTTACGGCTGTAAGAGCCTGAATGCCATCAACATTCCTGCTTCTGTGACATCCATCGGCAGCGGTGCGTTTACCGATACGAACAGCCTGACCGCCATCACTGTAGACCCGGATAATACGGTCTACAAATCCGATGACAGCGGCGTTTTGTATACCATAGACGGCCTGACACTTCTCAGTGCTCCCGGCGGTATTTCCGGCAGCTACAGCATCCCGGAGGGTGTTACCGCTGTTGGGGATAAGGCTTTTTATAACTGCCACAAGCTGACCGGTATTTCTTTCTCAAGTACGGTGACGACTTTGGGCAATTATGCCTTTCAGTATTGCACCGGGCTTCAGGAGCTGACCATTCCCGGCACCATTCAGGAAATCCCTTACCACGGTTTTTATCACTGCGAAGGACTGACCGATCTGCGGATCAGTAAGGGCGTGGAGATTATCGGCGAAAATGCCTTTGACGGCTGCGAAAAGCTGACTCACGTGGCCTTCCCCAGTACCCTGACCAAGCTGGGTAAATGGGCATTTTATAACTGCAACAATCTAAAAACCATGAGCTTCCGCTCTCAAGCCCCGGCGTTTGACCCGGAGGCACTGGCCGGAGGCTGCGACAAGACCGCCTATTATTACAGCAATTGGAGTGCCGACACACTGCAAAACTACGGTGGCAACGTCACCTGGGTACCTGTCAAGGCCGCAGGCGATTGCGGCAAATACCTGGATTGGACACTGGAGGAAAACGGTACACTGACCTTCCACGGCAGCGGCGATATGCAAAGCTGCGCCTGGAGTGAGTATAATGCCGATATTACGAAAATCGTTTTTGACGGCAAAATCACCTCCGTTTGTGACAAGGCTTTTTACGGCTGCACGGAGCTTACAGAGGTTACATTCCCTGAAACAATGGCACAGATCGGCGCACAGGCCTTTTATGGCTGTGCAGGTATTGCGGAGCTGTCCTTTGCCGGTGACGCACCTGCCATTGCAGCCGATGCCTTCAAGGGCGTGATCGCAGAGGCCCGGTATCTGCCGCTGTTTTCCGGCTGGAATGCGGATACCCTCGTCAATTACGGCGGCGCGCTGACCTGGAAGGCCCGGGAGCTGACCGGCGCTTACGGTGAAACCTCCACCTGGACGTTGGATTCAGAGGGCACACTGACCATCTCCGGCACAGGTACTGAAAGCTGGTCTGAGAATGGCTATGGCTTCGAGGCCTATAAGGATCACATTAAAAAGCTTGTGGTGGAGGAGGGGATTACCCAAATCACCGGCTTTGACGGTTGTGTAAATCTGACCGAGATGGAGCTGCCCGAAAGCCTGATCCGCATTGAGTGGAATGCCTTTGCAAACTGTACGGCACTGACGGAGCTGCAGCTGCCGGGGGGGCTGGAATTCATTGCCGATATGGCCTTTTCCGGCTGCATCGGCCTGACGACGGTGGTGCTGCCGGACAGTGTGCGCTACGTCAGTATTGAGGCCTTTGCAGGCTGTACAGCGCTGACGGATGTATACTTATCCAAGAATCTGGAATCTCTGTGGAATCCCTTCCCCAATTGCCCCAATTTAAAGGGTGTTTGGGCAGCGGAGGGCACTGCGTGGTTTAACGATGAAAACGGCAATGCTGTGGCACCGGAGGTTCATGTAAAGACCGCAGTGACCGGTGCCATCCGTCGGTATTTGGCCATTAAGACCGCAGACGGCTACAGCTTCCACCGCTTCTATATGGGTGTGACCAATCAGAGTGTCCGACCCAAGACCGTAGGTGTGGGCTTCAAGGCAGTCCTCTACGGTGATGATATGGTGGCGGCTCAGCTGAAGTCCTATGGCTTTACCATGCAGCTTGGGACGTTTACGCCTAAGTCTGTGAAAAAGGACGGCGAGGACTTTGAATCCGGAAAGACCGTGTCTTTACTGATCAGCCACTATGATGTGGAAGCCTACGGTGAGACCCAACTGCAGGCATCGGTAATGGTGGAGCTTGCCGACGGCACGGTTATTGAAAGTGATGCCAGCACCATGACCATGCGCAGCATGATAGAACAGATCGACCGCAGTTATACATCCTTTACTGCACAACAGCTGCAACTGCTTCAGGAGATGCTGCAGCAATATGAGGCAGTAAAAAACTGGAATATTTCTAATCTTCTTCCGGAGGAGACCCAATGACAACACTGTATCTGATTCGCCATGGAGAATCTCAGGCAAACGAAAAGGATGTATTTATCGGTCATACCGACCTGGAATTGACAGACCTGGGCCGCAAGCAGGCCCAGGTGACCGCCGAATACCTGAAAGAGGTTACCCCTGATGTGATTTATGCCAGTGATCTGAAGCGGGCCTATGATACTGCTGAGGCAACTGCAAAGCAGTACGGCATGGAGGTCTGTACAGAGTTGGGTTTGCGTGAGATTTTCGCAGGCAGTTGGGAGTATGTGCCTTTTGCACAGCTGACCGTAGAGTGTCCGGAGACCTTTTCTCAGGTATGGTGCAAGGATATTGCAAACGCCCGCTGTGACGGCGGTGAGAGTGTGGCAGAGGTTTATGACCGTGTTTCGCAGACGATTCGTACTTTAGCGCAGCGTCACCCGGACAGCACCGTCTTTATCTTCTCTCATGCTACACCCATCCGCACCTTTGCTGTGTATGCCCAGGGAAAACCGGCCTCAGAGGTGGCTGATCTGCCCTGGTCCTCCAACGCCTCGGTGACAAAGGTGGCCTTTGACGGCGAAAAATTCACCTTGCTGGAGTACAGCACCGACCACTTCATGGGCGCACTTACTACACGCTTACCGGATAATGTATAAACAAACAGGACTGTTGCATGCGACAGTCCTGTTGTTTATTTGAAGCCTGTGTATAATTGCAGAAATGTGCGGTTATGCGATTCGTCTTTGAGGATACAGTTGACTTTTTTGCAAGGGCAGTGCTATACTAAAGAAAAATCATGAAGGTGAGGATGATGCATATGTTATATAATAGAATAAATCAGATCGGGAAGGAATACACACAAGGCAGGAAGGCCTTCTGATAAAGCTTTAATGGACAGGCTTTTCTGCTGCATGGCGCTGCCTTTACATGGGAGGCGCAAACAGAAAGGAAAAGTTTTTGATTATTTGCAACAATTTTATAAACCAAAAGCGAGGTGCCGGGCTTGATTGAGATCAGTGGCACCTACAGCGGTGCAATCGTCTATGCTGACAGCATTGATTCCGGGGCAGAGGGCCTGATCAAGGCTTTTTGCGAAAGCCCTGTGGCTGCAGGCAGCAAGATTCGGATCATGCCGGATGTACACGCCGGGAAGGGCTGTGTCATTGGCACAACAATGACCATTACGGACAAGATCGTTCCGGGGCTGATCGGTGTGGATATCGGTTGCGGCATCAGCGCGGTGAAGCTTACAGGCAAGCGGCTGGAGCTGCAGAAGCTGGATAAGCTGATCCGTGAAAAGGTTCCCGCCGGTCGCAATATTCGTACCGGCACCCACCGGTTTGCGGAGCGGATCGAGCTGGAGGAGCTGTACTGCGCCCGCCATATCCAAAAGGACAAGGCGTACCGCAGCATCGGCACTTTGGGCGGCGGCAATCATTTTGTTGAAGTGGACCGTGGTACAGACGGCGCATATTGGCTGGTAGTCCACTCCGGCAGCCGGCGTTTGGGCGCAGAGGTTGCGGCCTATTACCATGATGCCGCGTTTAAAAACGGGAGCGGTGATGTTTCCTATGAGCTTGCCTATGCAACAGGCCAGCTGATGGAGGCCTATCTCCACGATTTGGCAATAGCACAGGAATTTGCGGAGCTGAATCGACAGGCGATCCTTGACGAGATCTGCAAGGGGATGAAGCTCTCTGTGACAGATTCTTTTGCCTGTGTCCACAATTACTATGATTCAGACAGGAAAATTCTGCGCAAGGGCGCCATTTCCGCCCGGGCAGGCGAGGCTGTTATTATTCCTTTGAATATGCGGGATGGCTGTCTGATCGGCTGCGGCAAGGGCAATGCAGAGTGGAACTACTCTGCTCCTCACGGCGCAGGGAGGCTACTGAGCCGCCAGGAGGCGCGGAGCTCCTTTACACTGTCTCAGTATAAAAAGGAGATGCAGGGTGTTTATTCTACCTCGGTATCACGGGAGACGTTGGATGAGAGTCCCATGGCCTACAAGCCCATGGAGGCCATTATCTCCAAAATCGGTGAAACTGTGGATATTTCAGAGCGGATCACACCGGTCTATAATTTTAAGGCAGGTGAGGGTGCATGATCTATCAGCTAAGCTCCGGGCAAGGACCGGCCGAGTGTGAGTTGGGGGTCTCTAAGCTTTTGCAGTATTTGCAAAAGCGGTATGACATCACTGTTTTGGACTACTCTGCCGGTTATTATCCGGATACCTACCGCTCCGTCCGCATTTCCACCCCTGATGACTTAAGCGGCTATATCGGCTCTGTTCAGTGGATTTGGCAGAGTACCTACCGCCCGGGCCACAAGCGGAAAAACTGGTTTTTGGATTTCAGCCAATGTGCTGTGGCAGAAAGTGAGCAGTTCGACGAAAGTAAGGTCACATTTGAGACCTTCCGCTCCGGCGGCAATGGCGGACAAAATGTCAACAAGGTGGAGACCGGTGTTCGGGCCATTTACGGCTCACTGACCTCTGTTTGCACCGAGGAGCGCAGCCAGATTCAGAATAAAAACCGTGCCATAGAGAAGCTGCGTAAGGCAATTATGCTTGCCAATCAGCAGCGCAAGGCCCAGGCCACCTATGACGGCTGGAAGCGGCATACGCAAATCATCCGTGGAAACGCAGTTATGGTTTTCAAAGGCATCGATTTTAAACCAATTTAATGTTGTCCCCCGGGAAATGTATTTCCCGGGGGCGTATACTTTTCAGAAGAAAATGAAAGAATAAGCACATATAGCTTAAGGGAGTGATGTGCTTGTTTAATCAGTTATTTTGTTCGGTGATGGCAGAGCCGCCCAAAATCCGAGGCTGAAGCTATGGATTCGATTTGGGAAAATGGGCGTTTGCCCCGGTTTCCGCAGCTTGCGGGGGATCTGCGGACGGATGTACTGATTATAGGCGGTGGCCTTGCGGGGCTTTTGTGTGCCCGGGAGCTGAGAAATGCAGGCGTGGACACTGTGCTGATCGAAGAAAACCGGATCATGGGCGGTGTCAGCGGCCGAACCACGGCAAAGATCACATCCCAGCATGGGCTTATTTATGACAAGCTTCTGCGGAAGCTGGGTACGGAGCGTGCCCGCCAATACTGGGTGGCTAATGAGGCTGCATTGGCAGCACTGTGTACCGTAGCGAAACAGGCAGATTGTGAGTTTGAGACCCAATGCAGCTTCATTTTCTCAAGGGACGACTCGGAAAAAATTGAGTGGGAGCTGGAAGCCTGTGAGCAGCTGAACATTCCTGTCCGGTGGGAAAGAACGCTGCCGCTGCCTTTTCCGGTGGCGGGTGCCATTGGTTTTGAGGATCAAGGTCAGTTTCATCCCCTGAAATTCGCCGCCCATATAGCAGGAGACCTTAAAATCTATGAAAATACAAAGGTTTTGGCTCTTGCGGGCAATCGGGTGCAGACCCCGAAGGGGACGATCACAGCAGAAAAAATTATTGTAGCCACCCATTTTCCCATGCTCAATAAGCACGGTGCGTATTTTCTGAAGCTCTATCAGCAGCGGTCCTATGTGATCGCACTGGAAAACGCACCGGAAATAGAGGGGATGTACCTGGACTGCGCAGATAATGGTTTGTCCGTCCGCAGTGCAGGGAGGTGGCTCTTGCTGGGTGGCGGTGGGCATCGGACAGGAAAGCAGGGGATAGGCTGGGCTTTACCGGAGGCGGTGGCGCAGCGGTACTACCCTGAAGCCACTGTGGTGGCCCGATGGGCGACCCAGGATTGCATGACCCTGGATGGGATGCCCTATATCGGTCCTTACAGCAAAGCAACACCCAACCTGTATGTGGCTACCGGTTTTGGAAAGTGGGGCATGACCGTCTCTATGCTGTCGGCACAGATTTTGACGGATCTGATTTGTGACAAAGACAATCCCTATGCAGATTTGTTTTCACCGCAAAGAAGCATATGGCACAAGCAGCTGCTGTACAACGGTCTGGAGAGCACGGCAAATCTGCTGCGCCCTACAAAACCCCGCTGTCCCCACCTGGGCTGTGCGCTGCAGTGGAATGCCCGGGAGCATTCCTGGGATTGTCCTTGTCACGGTTCCAGGTTCGATGAACAGGGAAAGCTGCTCAATAACCCCGCAACCGATGATCTTAAAAAACCTCCTCGTAAATGAGATATCAAATAGAGTCACCCTTAAAAGGTGCTGTCTCACTTAAACAACAAATCGAACGAACACCGTAGAATGTCACTTAGTTCAGAAAACGCTGTCATCCCGACTAAGCGAAGCGTAGGTCGGGATCTACGCATTTCGCCCACTGCATATGTCAATTTGGTGCGTAGATCCCTCGACTTTGCTCGGGGTGACAAACTTTTTACATAACCGAAAACCTTAAGTGACATTACCACTTTGGGGTGTCCGAAAAAAGGCAGCTGATACAAAAATATACCGGTTGCCCTCTTTTTTGTGGGTTTTGCGGCCACCCGGGGACGGGTGGCCCTACAATAGACTATTTTGATACGGTGTCTTAAAAAACTGTTGACAAACGTAATACTTCGTGATACGATGTATTACACATTAGGAGGTATGCTATGGATATTCAGTTAAAGCGGGGTCTTTTGGATGTCTGCGTACTGGCGGCTATAAAGAATGAGGATTCCTATGGCTACAAGATCATTAAGGATATGAAGCCCTACATAGAATTGTCGGAATCTACCCTATATACCATTTTAAAGCGGTTGGAGGCTGCCCATATGCTGACGGTCCGCACTGCCGAGCATGGTGGCAGACTCCGGAAGTATTACCATATTACGGCACAGGGCCTTGGGCGTATTGAAGAGTTTAAGGAGGATTGGAAAGAGATCCTTTCCATATATCGATTTGTAACAAAGGAGGATGGCGGCAATGACCAAGCTTAATTTTATTCTGTCACTGCACGATAAATTGTCAGGCCTGCCCCTGGACGAAACAGAAGAACGCCTGAATTTCTATAGTGAAATGATCGATGACCGTATGGAAGAAGGCCTTTCGGAGGAGGAAGCGGTGGCGGCTGTGGGCTCTGTTGATGAGATTGCCGCGCAGATCATTGCCGACATTCCTTTCCCGAAAATTGCAATGGAGAAGCTGAAGCCCAAAAGACGGCTGAAGGTCTGGGAGATTGTGTTTTTGATTTTGGGTGCGCCTGTTTGGCTGCCGCTGCTGATTTCTGCCATTGCGGTGGTGCTGTCTGTTTATGTGTCCTGGTGGGCCGTACTTATTTCCCTGTGGGCAGGCTTCGTATCGCTGGTTGTCTGTGCTTTTGCAGGTGTTATAGTCGGTGCCGGTTTTGCATTTGAGGGTTTTACGCTGTCCGGCCTGTTCCTGATCGGTGCGGCACTTATCTGTACAGGGCTTTCTGTATTTTGGTTCTTTGGCTGTAAGTACCTGACCATAGGCACAGGTCAGCTGACCAAAAAAGCTGTATTGCGGCTGAAAAAACAGCTTACCAAAAAGGAGGTAGCATAATGAAGAAAACATGGATCATTATTGCTGCTTCCCTTATACTTGCAGGCAGTTTGATATTTGTAGGGGTGATGACGATGCTTAAATGGGATTTTACGAAGCTATCTACCGTTTCTTATGAAACGAATGACTATGAGATCACCGAAGAATTTACGAATATCTCTGTCGATACAGATACCGCTCGGATCACTTTTGTACCTACTGACGGAGCATCACGAGTGGAATGTGTTGAGCAGGAGTATGCCAAACATACTGTTTGTGTAAAAAACGGCATAAGCGGATTGAGAAATCCGCTTAAAAATACTATCTAAACAGGAAGAATTATGCT
>CAYMPY010000092.1:0-9175 GCA_964392535.1 uncultured Oscillospiraceae bacterium | reverse complement strand
GCAGCGGCACGGTGATACGGCTGAAGATGCGGCGGCGGGAAGTGCCGTCCACCTTGGCAGCGTCGTAGTACTGCTTGTTGATGGACTGGAGGCCGCCCAGCAGTACCAGAATCTTGAAGGGCAGGGCGTTCCACACAATGTAAACGACCATGACCGTCATATTGGCCCAGTAGGAGGAGCCTGCGTTGATCCAGTTAATATGGGTGCCGCCGAAGAACTCGATCACATTGTTGATGATGCCGGCGGTGACAACGATCTCATTTTTCGTGCCGTAGAAGCTGCCTACGATGTTGAACATAGCAGCGAACACCATGCCGATCGCGATGGAGTTAGTCACGTAGGGCAGGAAGAAGATCGTCTGCAGCGTGCGCTGAAGGGGCTTGATGGAGTTAAGCGCCACGGCAATCAGCAGCGCCAGGATGGTGGAAATCGGCACCGTCAGCACGCACAGGATAATGGTGTTATATAGGGTTGTGGTGAACTTCTTGTATTCCAGCACCTTGGTAAAGTTTCCAAGGCCGAAGTTAAAGGATGCGCCTGCAGCAGCCTTCAGGCCGCTGTAGCCCTCCAGGAGGGACATGCGCACGGTGTTGAAGATGGGCCACACAGTGAATACCAGCAGCAGGACAATCGCCGGCGACAGGTAAAGCCATGCTTTCCATTGATGCTTGCTGTCAACCATATCACTTCACCTCTTTGGCGATGATGCGTTCCTCGGTTTCCTTGTTGAACAGGAAGACCTTATGAGCTTTCAGTGTATAGCGCACGTCGCCGGAGGCCACGTTCACGTTGTTGTTGTCCGCGTTGATGATGGAGCGCACCAGCGGATTGAGGGAGGCTTCGTTGGTGGACACGACGCTTACGTCGCGGCCCATGACTTCCACATTGGTGGGAACGCAGTGCATAGGGCCGTTCTCGTCCAGGATGAAGCCCTCAGGACGGATGCCGACGATGACCTCCTGATCATCCACACCGGGGACGCTCAGCACGCAGTCTTCGCCGATGTAGAGCTTGCCGCCCTCCACCTTGCCGGAGAACACATTGATCGGGGGCGTGCCGAGGAACTTTGCCACGAACAGGTTTGCGGGGTTGTCATAGACCTCCTGGGGCTGACCGATCTGCTGTACAACGCCCAGCTTCATCACAACGATCAGGTCGGAAATGGACATGGCCTCTTCCTGGTCGTGGGTAACGAAGACGGTGGTGATGCCGGTTTCCTTCTGAATACGGCGGATCTCCTCACGGGTCTGCAGTCTCAGGCGGGCATCCAGGTTAGACAGGGGCTCGTCCAGCAGCAGGACACGGGGCATCTTCACAAGCGCACGGGCGATGGCAACACGCTGCTGCTGACCGCCGGACAGCTCATTGGGCTTGCGGTCCATCAGCTCGTCGATCTGCACCAGCTTGGCTGCCTCCAGCGCACGCTCCAGCATGGCTTCCTTGGTCATTTTGTCTGCGCCCTTCAGGTTCTGCAGAGGGAACAGAATGTTCTGCTTAACGGTCATGTGCGGATACAGGGCGTAGTTCTGGAACACCAGGCCGATGCCACGGTTTTCAGTAGACAGCTCTGTCACATCGTCATCACCGAAGAAGATCTTGCCGCCGGTGGGCTTCTGCAGACCGCTGATCATGTACAGCGTGGTACTTTTACCGCAGCCGGAGGGGCCCAGCAGGCCGACCAGCTTGCCGTCAGGGATCTCAATGGTGAAGTCGTTGACCGCAACCACCTCTTTACCGGACTTCTTGTCCCGGCTGGGGAAGATCTTGGTCAGGTTCTGCAATACAACTTTCATAAGCATATCCTTCCATTTCGTTTATGTTTATTTTTTAATTAACACATTTAATAATCCGCGCGGTTTGCTCTTTCCGCATGGATGCGTTTGGTATATTCGATCAGCTCCTCAGAGCTTTTGAATATCCGCTGACTGGAGATATCCACCACAGCTGTTCCGGACATCTGATCATGCAGGGCGCAATTATATTTGGTTGCTGCCACGCAGATGATCTGTGCCAAAGCCAGACCGCCCAGCAAGATCACAGCTGCCCAGGGCATACCGCCGAAGAAGCCCAGGATCGCCGCATAGACCGGGAACATGGTCTCAATGGTATATTTTCCAAGGACCGCCCGGACAAACAGCTGGAACGGTCTGACCTGTACACCGTCAACACGGACAAGTCCCAGGCTGAAAACCTTCTTGCCCACAGTCTGCCCGTTTTTCAGCCACAGCGGCACTGCAAATTCCAGCACCAGCATACTAAGCAGCACCGAGAAGGTGGCAATGATCACCATGTAGCTGCTGAGCTGTTTTCTCAAGGCTGTAAGCTTTGCATCGCTGTACATGGCCTCCGCAGCCTGATTGATCCGCTCTTTCTCCGCTTCATCCGCAGGCGCATTCAGGTCCACATCCTGCAGCTCATATTGCTCGATGTAGCTGTTATAGATGTTTTCGTACTGCAGCATCTTGCCGTCATAGTCCAAAACCCAGGACAACAGCACGCCGATCCCCACGACCAACACACAGGTCAGCATCACATCCAGCAGCCAGGCTGCGATCCGTTTCCATAGATCGGCTTTTTGTAAATCCACATTCAAAGGCATACACCCCCTACATTACAAAATACCACAAGACAGTATAGCATATTTTATGCAAATAAGATACTACAAATTGTAACTTTTTCGAGTTTTTTTCATCTTTTTTTCAATTTTATTTGCTCAGACCAAATATAGGGGATTTTCAGGTCTCCCCTGCCCACACCAATGGCAATATCGGGCTTATTTTCGCCGTGGAAATCACTGCCACCGCTGGGCAGCAAGCCCCATTTTTCTATAAGCTCATAAGAAGCAGCAGTTTCCTCACTGCTATACTTGGAGTAAAGCACCTCCATGCCGTCAAGACCGGCCTCCACCGCCTTGGGCAGAAATTCCTCCAGCTCCGCCCTGTTCAGGTTCAGGAAGGGATGGGCCAACACCGCCACCGCACCGATGGACTTAATGAAGCCGATGATCTCAAAGGCATCCGGTCTTTTGGGTGGCTTATAGTAGCCGTGCTTTTCGGAAAGCATAGTTTTAAAGGCCTGCTTCACCGATTCCACATAACCCAAACGCACCATTTCCGCACCGATAACTGCCCGGTTCACAAAGCCGTCGGCCGTAGCTGCTTTGATCTTTTCGTAATCAAGGGGCATTCCGGCTGCTGTCAGTGCTGCGCACAGGTCTATATTGCTCTGCTCCTTGTCGATCAGGTACTGCTGTGCCCGGCGGTTCACTGCATCGTAATGCGCCGGTTTAATATAAAGGCCTAAAATATGGAGCTCCGTGCCCCGATAGTCGGTGGAAAACTCCGTGCCGGGGATAGCCTCGATGCCCTCGGCAGCAGCCATAAACGCCGGCAGGCCGGAGACCGTATTGTGGTCGCAGAGGGCCACGGCAGAAAGCCCTGCCTCCTTTGCAAGGGCGATGACCTCCCGGGGTGTACAAGTACCGTCGGAATGGTCGGAATGGGTGTGTAAATCGCAATATTTCATCATTTTTACCTCAAAGCCTTCATGAATTGAAAATTGATAATTGAAAATTGAAAATTACGATGAATTATCAATTATCAATTATCAATTATTACCTTAGGCCTGCCAAAATTTCCTTCGCCGCATTGGCAGGCGTATCCATATTTACCACATAGTCACAGATCTGTGCGTTTTTCTCCTCTGCCTCCAAAGCCAGAATACGGCTGACCATCTCGTCCGTGCTGAGGGATTTGCCCAAAAGGTCCTCCAAAAGGGCCTTCTTTTCCCGTTTGATATAGACCGTGGTCACATTCTGAAAGTGGGTTTTTAAGGACATGGCGCCGCAGATGTCCATAACCGTCAGCACATGCTTGCCGGAAGCTAAAATCTTCTCCACATCCTCCTTGCAGGAGCCGTAGTAGTGACCGGCGTACATGGTGGATTCGAACATCTCACCCTTTTCCTGCATTTTGCGGAAGGCATCCACGGAAATATAGTGATACCACTCACCGCCCTGCAGGCCTACGGTGGCATCGGTGGTGTAGCTGATGAGCTTTTCAAAGCTTTTGGACTTTCTCATCAGCTGCTTTGCAACCTGGTTCTTGCCGCTGCCGGAGGGACCGACCAGCACCACGATACCGGGATTCTGTGTGGAGAACCGCTCCTTTTTCAGGCTGTAGCTGTCGGCAATGACCTCCACTAACTTTAAAAACTCGTCATAGGTATTGACCGCCAAAACGCCGGTTGCAGTCTGATTCCAGGGACGCCGCATCAGGATGGGATAGGCCGCATTGGAGCTCTGCACATTATGCAGACCATCGTCAAAAAGGATATCCACATTGATCTTATCCTTGCGGGAGCCCATGTAAATATGATCCGGGGGGATCTCGGGAAATTCCTCCATGATCCGCTGGGCACGGATACTCATAAACTGGGGATAAACGGAGGTAGACACAAACACCTCCGCCATCTTCGACAGCTCCCGGACAAACTTCTTCGCACCACGGATCACCGGCTGGGTACGGAAAAATTCCGGGTCACTGAAAAACTCAAAGATCACATCCGCCCGGGTATTCAGCTTACCCCAGCGGTCCACCTCGTAAATGGTCAGCGGAGGGTCAAATTGATATTTTTCATTTGCAAGCTTGATGGCATAGGGTATACATTCCATTAAAAGATCGTCAATATCCAGTGCCACCGAAAGCCGGAATTTTCTGTTCATTGCTTCACCGCCCTATAGGTTCTCGATCGTACTTATATTGTACAGGAAACGACATAAAAATGCAACATAAAAACACCATCATCCCAAAAAACAGATGATGGTGTTTCTATAAAATCAATCTTCAATGGCGGCTTTTCTTGCCATCATGGGGTGCATGACCTCCGACGGGAATTTGGGCTTGCGGTCATAGGTATAAAGACCGTTCTGCTCCTGCTCCACATCGGTCAGCTGGGTGTAGCACAGGCCGAACATGCAGCTGTTATCCAACAGCGCATCTGCAAGACCCTTGTAGCGGCGCAGGAAGTCCTCGCCGTCCTGCACATCCTTGCCGTAGCCCCAGCTGGAGCATTTGGAGGTGTCATTTTCCCCTGTTGCCCAACGGATACCGCCGTATTCACTGACAAAGGCCGGGCCGCCGGTGTAGGTCTGCCTGGGCTGGGGATGGCGGCGGTTGACCGTATCAAACAGAAAGCCCTCAGTCATCAGGCGGTCATAATTTGCCTTGAAGACGGTGGGGTCCTGCTCATAGTCATGGACATCGTAAATATCCGTCAGCACATGGTAGTTGCCGCTGGTATCGATACAGGGACGGTAGGGGTCTGCCGCCTTGGTGGCCAGGTATACGGTACGCAACACATCGTCATACTGGCGGCGGCCCAATTTATCCCAGGTCTCATTGAAGGGGCACCAGCCCACGATGGCCGGGTGGTTGTAGTCCCGCTGCAGCTCCTCCAGCCACTCGGGCAGGATAGAGAACACAGACTCCGGCTTTGAGTGATCCAGGCCCCAGTTGGGATACTCGCCCCACACGATATAGCCCTTGCGGTCACAATGGTACAAAAACCGCTCCTCGAACACCTTTTCATGAAGCCGTGCGCCGTTAAAGCCCATGGCCATAGACAGCTCGATATCCTTTTTCAGCGCTTCATCGGTGGGGGCGGTGTAAATGCCGTCGGGATAGAAGCCCTGGTCCAGGATCAGCCGCTGGAACACAGACTTGCCGTTAATGAGGAACTTATAGCCGGAAAGCTCCAAAGAACGCAGGCCGAAGTAGCTGGCCACCTGATCCGCACCAAAGGTCAGCTTCAGGTCATAAAGGCGACCGTTACCCACCTCCCACAGATGCTTTTCGGTAAGCTCCATGGTAAGCGTAAACTGACCACTGACATTTTTGGCGGACACAGTGCCCACGGTCCGTCCCTCATACAGCGCCTCTGCGTTAAAGTCCCCACAGCCCTCCGCCTGTGCGGTGATAAACAGCTGGGCGGTATCGATGTTTGTATCGTATTTGACAGATTTTATGTAGGACTTGGGGGTAAATTCCAGCCACACGGTCTGCCAGATGCCGGTGGTGCGGGTATAGTAGCAGCCACGGGAGGCGTAGGGCGCAGACTGCTTGCCGCTGGGGATCATCATATCCCGACTGTCATCGGCGGCAAAGACGGTAATGACATTTTCGCCTGCGCTGACATGGTCGGTGATCTCAAACTTAAAGGACACATAGCCGCCCTTGTGAACACCCACCTGCTTGCCGTTTACATAGGCCGTACAGCTGTAGTCCACTGCGCCGAAGTGGAGAAACACCCGGCCTGCGCACTGCGCTTGCGTCAGGGTCACCGTGCGCTGATACCAAAGGCCGAACATAAAGTCCACGTTACCGATACCGGACAGTTCACTTTCGGGGCAGAACGGTACGGTAATGGTGCCGGACAGTTGGGCATCGGCCTTTTGGAGGCCACGGGCTTCGCCGCTTCTGCCCTGGTCGATCTCAAAATTCCATGTGCCGTTGAGATTCATCCAATCTGCACGGTAAAACTGGGGCTTCGGATGCTCTGGACGAGGGATCATAATCATACACTCCTTATATTTTTATGCTGCTTTTATTTTAGGCGACACATGAAAAAACGCAATAAAATAACCTGCTGCAGTATTGACATATCCTACTGTTTTTATTATCCTAAATACAGGAGGTGCATGTATGTCCATCACTGTTACACGAGTCCGCCACAGCTGGCCGGAGGCTGCAGGCTTTACCATCAGCCGTCCAAAAGGCATTGACAGCTATACATTTTTATACTTCCATAATCCCGTGGAGCTGCTGGTACAGGGGAAGCTGCTGACCACCGCACCGGGCAGCTGCATTATATTCCGGCCCGAAACGCCCCAGTGGTTTTGCAGCCGGGAGCCACTAAAGCACGATTGGATCCATCTGACCGGCCCGGTGGAGAAGGCCCTGTTACAGGCAGGTCTGCAGGCCGATACCCTGTATATACCCCAAAGCGGCCACTTTATAACCGATGCGGTCCGCAAGATCGAGCAGGAGCATTTTTCCAAACCGGACCGCTATCAGCTGATGGAGGAGCTGAAATTCCGGGAGCTGCTTTTAAAGCTTTCACGGTCCTGCAGCCGCCAAACGCCCCAAAAGCGGCTGAAGCCCGGTACGGAAAAGCGGCTGCAGCAGGTGCGAAACACGGTCTTTTCCCGCCTTTCGGAGGAGTGGACCGTAGAAAAAATGGCCGGCCTCTGCTATTTAAGCCCCTCCCGGTTTCATACGGTTTATAAGCTGCTGTTTGGTATCTCCCCAACCGAGGACCTGATCCAGGCACGGATCGAAAACGCCAAAAACCGCCTGACCGGTGGACAGGACACCGTTCGGGAGATCGCCGATTCCCTGGGCTACCGCAATGTGACCCACTTCTGCCGTCAGTTTAAGGGCATTACCGGCAAGACCCCCTCCCTCTACCGCACCGAAGGGGAATAATTTTCCCTCTTGCATCTATGGGTTTTAGTTGTTATAATGTCAAAAAACGAAAAAGAAGGTTATACTATGAAGAAAAATAAAACTTTGACCATTGTACAGACTGCTGTCATGCTGGCACTGCTGATCTGTTTGCAGTGGGTGGGCTCCATGATTCCGGAAGCTACTGTAAAGCAGATCGTCACCGGCACCTTTGTCAACTGCGTATTGGCCGTTACGGTGCTGATGGTCGGTCTTGGCGGCGGCATTACAGTTGCCCTCATCTCCCCTGTCTGCGCCTTTTTATTACGCATCGCCCCCAATCTGATCACCGTGGTACCCATTATGATCGGCAACACCTGCTATGTGGTCCTGCTGAAGCTTTTAATGGGTAACTCCTGGCGGCAGGTTGTGGCACTGGTCACCGCCGCAGCTGTGAAGTTCGGCGTGCTGTACCTGCTGGTTGTGAAGGTGGTCTGCGGCCTGGCCTCCTCTGCCCTCATGGGCAAAAAGCTGGGCGACACCGTGGTCCTTGCACCGAAAATGCTGAACATGCTGCCCACCATGTTCACCTGGCCCCAGCTCATCACCGCCCTCTCCGGCGGCGCACTGGCCCTGTTGCTCGTTCCGGCACTGAAAAATGCACTGAAGAAATAAACTAAACCTAAACTAAACCGCTGTCACCCTAACAAAGGTCGACAGCGGTTATTATTTTACCATTCCCACCATTTTTGTCCGTTGCGTTTATCCTCATAGGCCGACCAGGTACCTGAAATAATAATTGAACTCAATCCTAAGCATGCAAATATCTGTTCCCATAACGCTGCAAAGAATATCCGTGTTATCAAAAACAACAGCACATATCCGGCATTTAAAATTGTAAAAACCCATCTTCCGATCTGTACTTTTTCTTTGTTTAAAACCTGACTGATATGTACAAACACAATCAACGCCGCAACCAGCATATACAGCCATGCGAGGATTAACGGCAAGGTGCAGAACAGAAACTCAAAAAGCTTAAACAATTGTCATCCCCCTTACTCCAAAACAATTTCACGACAAAAATCATTTTTTCGCCAATTTTCCACCATAGACCGACATACATTCTCAAAAGCACCTTTTGCATTCTCATGCAAGAACATAAAATAAAATCGGTTGGTATACTTTGGAAATTCCAACAGCATGACATGATCTGCTAACAAGAAGTTCTTTTGATACTGTATGATGCCTTCAATGCACCGTTCTTTTGTAGTCATCTGCGGACGATGTTGATATAATATCACATTTTGCCCTCTTGTGTTGACTATATATAAAGCATCTTTCTCGCTTCATCAGCCAATGAGACCGATGAAGCGATAGTAAATGTCGATTTTCTGTGTTCTTTTTCCTGTGGATTTATCACCTTCGTGTACCACGATCTTGTCAATGAGTTCGTTAAGCATAGGCTTTGTCAGCTCGGTAAAATCAAGATACTTCCTTGCAACCTCGGCGAATTTCGTGATGTTCTCAATCTCTGCCTTTTGTTTAGAAAGCAAAGTGTTCAGTTCCTCAAGTCTTTTGGAAACATCCGACTGTTCCTTCTTGTAGTCAGCAGAATATTGATAGTATTCTTCGTCCGTCAGCTTGCCGAGTACATTATCTTCATACAGTTTGCGGCAAATCTTTTGAAGCTCGTCAAGGCGTTGCTTTGCCTGTTTCTGTTCACGCAGAAGTTT
>CAYMPY010000091.1:0-9227 GCA_964392535.1 uncultured Oscillospiraceae bacterium | reverse complement strand
GGCAGAGCAGTATGCTGCCGAGGATAAGGCCCGCAAGGAAGAGGTTGACACCCACAACAACGCCGAGCACATCATCTATCAGACCGAGAAGACCCTGAATGAGCTGGGCGACAAGGTCTCTGCCGATGAGAAGGCCAACATTCAGAACGCTGTTGACCACCTGAAGGAAGTCAACAAGGGCACCGATGTGGAGGCTATCAAGGCTGCTACCGATGAGGTACAGAAGGCATTTTACGCCGTTTCCGAGAAGCTTTATAAGAACGCTGCTCCTCAGGGTGAGGGCTGCGACCCCAATTGCGGTGGCTGCAACGACGGCCCCGTGGATGCAGACTACGAAACCGTTGACTAATCTAAATCTATAAGGGCGGCATTTGCCGCCCTTATAGGCGCATATATGAGGTTATCTTATGGCAGAAAATAAACGTGATTATTATGAGGTGCTGGGCGTTGACAAAAACGCCAGTGCCGATGAAATAAAAAAGGCTTACCGTAAAAGTGCCATGAAGTACCACCCGGACCGCAACCCCGGCGACAAAGAGGCCGAGGAGAAGTTTAAGGAGCTGGGCGAGGCGTACGAGGTGCTGTCCGATGCGGACAAAAAGGCCCGGTACGACCAGTTCGGCTTTGCCGGTGTTGACCCCAACTACGGTGCAGGGGCAGGCGGCGCAGGCTTTGACGGATTTGGTGGCTTTGGCGGTTTCGGTGGCTTTGGTGATATTTTCAGCGAGGTCTTCGGCGGTTCCGGCGGACGGCGCGCCCGTAACGCCCCCCGACAGGGTCAGGATGTGGGTGTGCGATTGGAGATCACCTTTGAGGAGGCGGTCTTTGGCGGCAGCAAGGAGGTCACCTACCACCGCATCGAGCATTGCGAAAACTGTAAGGGCAGCGGCTCTGAGGACGGACAGATTGAAACCTGCAGCCAGTGTGGCGGCTCGGGCCAGGTCTATGTGACCCGCAACATGATGGGTATGGCCATCCAGTCCAGTGCCACCTGTCCCCAGTGCTCCGGACGTGGTAAGATCGTTAAAAATCCCTGTAACACCTGCCGTGGTAAGGGTAAGGTCAAGAAAAAACGCACATTGCGGATCAATATTCCCGCCGGTGTGGATGAGGGTCGGAGCATCATTGCCCGCAATCAGGGCAGCGCAGGCGAAAACGGCGGCCCCAACGGTGATCTGCTGATCGAATTTGCGGTCCGCAGCCACCCCATCTTCCAGCGCTACGGCATGGACATTCTGTGCGAAGTACCTATTTCCTTTACCCAGGCTGCTTTGGGCGGCGAGATCGAAGTGCCCACCTTAGAGGGCAAGACCAAATTCGAACTGCCCGAAGGAACCCAAACCGGCAAGGAATTTACACTGGTCGGCGTGGGCGTGCCGTCGATCAATAACCCCAAGCGCCGGGGCAACCTGCGCTTTACGGTGGTTGTGGAGACCCCCACCAAGCTGAGTAAGGAACAAAAGGAGCTGCTGCGGAAGCTGGATGAAAGCTTAGACGGCAAATCCACCCCCAAGCGGAAGAAGTTTTTTGATACTGTAAAGAATTTCTTTGACTAATCCATCTTTATATGATACTTTAAAGGCTGAGGATATTTCCTCAGCCTTTATTTTTATAGGGACCGGCCTCCCGGACGGTCCTGGTGCAAAAGGACCGTCGAGGACGCCGGTCCCTACGGAAAAATCATACCTTGGAGGACACTATGAAAAGACAGGATTACATCAGCTGGGATGAATATTTTATGGGCGTTGCCATGCTGGCAGCACGGCGGAGCAAGGACCCCAATACCCAGGTGGGCGCTTGCATCGTGTCTCCGGATAATATCATTATCTCCACCGGCTATAACGGTATGCCCAAGGGCTGCTCTGACGATGAATTTCCCTGGGAACGGGAGGGCGAAGAAACCAAATACCCCTATGTGGTCCACGCAGAGCTCAATGCGGTTTTAAATGCCAACGGCCGGGATCTTCGGGGCAGTACCTTGTATGTGGCGCTGTTTCCCTGTAACGAGTGCACCAAGGCTATTATCCAAAGCGGCATCAAGGAGGTTTTCTATCTCTCCGATAAGTACGCCGATACCATGGGTAACATTGCCTCCAAGCGGATGCTTATGGCCGCAGGCGTAAAGTTTACACAGCTGAAAGCCAAAACAAAATCCATCACCCTGGATTTCGTCCCCGAGGAAGAACGATAATAAAAAGGACATGGTCGGAAGACCATGTCCTTTTTAAATGCAAAATTTAAAATGCAAAGTGCAAACTTAAAACCATAGCCGCCCAACGCCTTCCCCTTTGGGGAAGGGGGACCGCGTTAGCGGTGGATGAGGTGCCGCAGTACGATTTCGCCGAAGTACTCATGTAAGCGCAGAATGTACCGCCCTCATCCGCCCCAGTGTGCGCACTGGGGCACCTTCCCCAAAGGGGAAGGCATGGGGCGGAACACTTGACTGTTTATTGCCTCATTTTGCACTTTGCATTTTGCATTTTCCACTCATATGTACACGCCAAATTCGGTGGCGGTGGAGAATACCTTGCGGAAGAAGCAGGCGTGGGGCATCATGTTTTGTCGGTTGGGGTCAAAATAAAGGGTCTCATCCTCCAATTCCTCTAACCGGGAAATTTCGCCGGATAAATACTGACGGATACGGTTTTGGGTGCTTTCGCAGCGGCCTGCCATGCCGCTGAGCCGCAGGTCATAAAGCTCAAAGCCCTGAGGCTTATTCTCCCACATCCACAGCCTATAGGCGGCATCCCGCAGCGCACGGTATTGGGTCGAAAGGCTACCGCAAATTCCGGCGCAGGCTGCAAGCTCTGCCCTGTTTTGTACTTTATAGGCACTGCGCAGACGAATACCCAAATTCCATTTATCTTTTAAAATGGGAATCAGCAGCTTATAGTAATCATAAAGCTGCGGCAGGTCTGTGCCCACTGTTTCCAGCTCCTGCTGCTTTTTGTCGTACCAGCCCTCTAAACCCAACTCCTGCAGGTGCTTGTCCATAAGACCCTGTGTAATGTCACTGTAAAGGATCTGCTTGGAAAGGGCATAGCGCATAGCAGGCTCGCCGGAGGTGTCAAAATCGTCAATGGACAGCTTTAGCTGATCCTCTCCACTGAGGCCGGTGCAGAGCTCAAATTGGGTCAAAACCTCCTCTAAAGAGGGGTTTTCTTTATAGTTAAACTCTGCAAAAAACTGCATACCCAGTAGGATTGCGTACTGACTCACCTCTGCACCATCGTCACCCCACATGGTTGCCACTACCTGTTTTACACCCTCCTGCCGACAGACGGACAGGGCGTGTCGGGTGGTTTCAAAGGTCAGGGCGTTGTTAGGCGCCATGCCACGCCATTTCCAAATGCCGCCTGCAAAGATCAGGGGACGATCCAGCTTGTCATGGGCACGGATCATGCTCCGGTAACGGTTGTCTGTAATACCAAAGTAGTCCCAGTAGACCATGGAAAGGTCCGAAGGCAGCATTTCGGAAATGCTGTTGGGAATATTGGCGGTAGGGTCATAGTATATTTTCTGTTTGGAACCCATGCGGAAGAACATATCGCTCCACATCATGGGTGCAAAGCCGTACTTTTCGGCTAAGCTGCAGACCCGTTTCAAGTGCCTGCACATGGTATCGAACCGATCCTGCCAGCCGTTTTTGTCTAAGTATGCGCCACGGCCCACATCGTGAGCCTCGTCCATGCCGATGTGGATGTACTTACTGCTGCAGCAGTCCCGGAGGGACTTGAACATTGCTTCGATGAAATCGTAGGTCCGCTCCTCGCCGATAAGCAGAATATCCGGGTTGTCCAGCATGCCATCGGCCCAACTCCACCGAAGGGCAGTCTTTAAATGGGCCAGGGTCTGAATACAGGGGATCATTTCAAGACCAAGGCTGATTGCAATTTGATCTAAATGCTTTAACTCCTCTTTGGAGTACCGGCCACGGCGGTAGCCAAACCAGGGATAGCCCTCTACCTCGTATGTGTCCTCGGTGTAAAGCATGACGCCGTTATAGCCCATCATAGCCATGGTTGCAAACAGCTCCTCTAACCGCTCCACCCTGGGCACGGCATTGCGGGAGCAATCCACCATGGCACTGCACAGGGTAAAAGCAGGTGTCTCTTCAATGAGAAATTCGGTCTTTTCCTGCTCCAGGTGGCCCACTAAAAGAGCGAACGCCCGGAAAAAGGCAGCTGTTTCACTGTAACCGATGGTATATATGCTGTCTGCGCCGGAAACAAAAAGACCCTTCTCAATCTTTCGTACCTTTACGGGTATACCGTACTCACAAAGCTGAACACCCCGCACCCGGGCGGCCAACTCAATGCCTGCAGGAACAGCATCAGAAAAATACAGCTTTACCATAAAATCTCCTCCTTTTTACTGATTGTAGCACCGTTATTGTGGTGGGTCAATAATTATATTGCAAAATAAGTATTCGCGTGTTAAAATATAGAAAAAACACAAGGAGAGCCGTTATGGAAAAAATTATGGTTTCAGTGATGATCGTGGCTACTTTAGTCACCATGCTGGCCGGCTGCGGCAGCGAGCCTGTGGAAACTGTCCCCGAAGAGACCACCCTTGCCAAGCTCACCTTTCCCCCCATGGAGGTGACGGAGGATGTAACAGAGCCCTATGACCCAACAGGCGATGTTTTAGAGGAGAACATCTATTATGTTGGCCCTGAAAGAGAACACAAGAGTCTGACAAAGCTCTTTATGGAGCTGGAAAATGACTACGCAAAGAAGATCATCTATATTGATGAAGGCACTTACGATATGTTCAGGGAGTATAAGGATGCCGGTATTCCCTCGCCTCCCGATGATGTATCCTCTCCCGACTACTTTACCTACAACGCCTTCCTGCCGCCCTATACGGCTCTGATCGGCGTGGGCAATGTGCGCCTGGAGTTTAACCCTGCTGCCGATGAGATCACCTACGGTGAGAGCCGCACCTGGTCGCCCCTGAATATTATGGGCGAGTGCTACATCGAAAACATCGAGATCTACTGCAAAAACGGCCGCTACTGCATCCACGACGACGGCCACAACAAGTTCCAGGGCACCACCCATTATTATAAAAATGTCCGCACCATCTATGAGTACAGCGACCTGGATTCCCAGGGCCGCCGTTTGGGCTTTAACAATACCATCGGCAACGGCATTGCCCAGGGCGCGAAGTTTGTATTTGAGGATTGCTACTTTGAGTTTAAGGGCAGTGACAAAAACTCCGCCTTCTACACCCACGAAAGTGGCAGCGAGCCCGGCGCAAACCCCAGCCTGACCTTCCTCAGATGTACCTTTAAGGGCGGCCTGGCTAATTCCCGTACCGTTCGTCTGCAAAACCTGGCAACTGCAGATGTCCGTGTTATTACCACCTTTAAGGATTGTACCATCGAGGGCGGTATCTACCTGACCATTTATAAAGATACCTCTGCCCAGCACTTCGATGTGACCCTCATTAACAGCGGCAACCCCATGCAAATGATCGACGACATTGCAAATAACCGCTATCCTATTAAAGTAGAAGAGTAAGACATAACGAAACCAATACCACTTCGTTAATAAGAAACGCTGTCATCCCGAGCGAAGTCGAGGGATCTATCTGCTTTCAAACATGAGAACGGATAGATTTCTCCACTCGCTACGCTCGGTCGAAATGACAGCGTTTTTTATCTTAATGACATAGCCGCTAAGCCGGAGGCTTTAATTTATGCAGCGGCTTTCTTCTTAAAGAGCTTTTTCAGGTCTGCTTTCAGGGATTTGTGGTCGAAGGGCAGAGCCAGCAGTACCGACATGGGGGTTATGAGCACATAGCAGGGTACGATCAACCAAAACCAGGGCCAGTACTTTTCTGTACCGGCAAATTCGCCTACAGGCACGGTTTTGAAGATCTTCGGCGTGAAGGTTGCCAGGAATTTACCGATGCCGTCAGGCAGATCCGGGCCCCAAATGTAAGACGTGTTTTTGAAGTTCACATCATAGAAATTGCTGTCACGCAGGGGGATGTAGCCCATTTCCGCCTGAAACACCTGATTGAGCATAATAAACAGCATAAGAAGCAGCAGGCCGGTGGGGGCGCTGAGCACCCGTTTATACGACAGGGTATGGTGACCGAACAGCACCATCAGCAGCGGCACGGCCAGTACCATCCAGTGGTGGTAGTAAAACCGCACAATGTCCAGCTGCTCGGCATACTGATCTACCTTGGCAATGGGCTCCTGGGGATAGAACAGGGAGATCAGGCCGCTGATCATGCCAATATAGAACATATAATCCTTGATTTTTGTGTTCTTACTCCAGAACATGAAGGGGAACAGGGCAATATTTGCGCCGCAGATATTTACGAACCAGCTGTCACGCAGCATCCGGGCCTCGTCCACGGAGTAGGGCGGAATATAGACCTTCAGAAAATGGAGTAGCAGGCCCAGGGCCAGCAGGCCAAAAAGTACGGCCTTTTGGGTGTTTTTGCTTTTATTTCGCAAAAGGAAGTATAAACCGGTAGTGGCCCCCGCGGCCAGGATCAGCCAGAAAAAATACCAGCCGTTAAACATGGCAATAAACATAGCAAAGCCTCTTTCTCTTTATGCGGCCATCATACACCTTTTGTGAACTTTTGTCAACATAGGGCAAATGCTGCTTGCAAAAGGAGTGATGTTTTGCTATACTGTTTGTAAAGTTTTTATCAGGAGGCATTTATTATGCATATTCATCATGATCATGTGGGCCATGCCCATAGCCATACCCACGAGCATACTCATGACAGTGTGACCCATACCCACAGCCATGACCACCTCCACGGTGAGGGTCACGACCACACCCACAGCCACGACTGCGGCGGTCAATGCGGCAGCTGCGCTTCCAAGTGTGAGCACACCCCCATAGAGGAGCTGGTTGCGCTGATGCAGTACATGGTAAACCATAACGCCGCCCACGCAAACGAGCTGGCCCAGCTGGCCGAGCAGCTGAAAAAGGCAGGCGCGGGTGCCGCCTATGAGCAGGTACTGGCTGCTGTGTCCGATTTTGAAAAGGGCAATATGCGGCTCAGCGCCGTACTTGCCAGTCTGAAATGAGGTGATTCCAATGTGTCTTTCCACTGTTTATAAAAATGCAAAAACCGAAGAAAATGTGGTGTTGCGTAATGTTATGAAATTAGAGTGTCAGGAGGGAACGGTGATTCTGACCGACCTGATGGACCGCACGGTTGCCATCGAAGGTCAGTTGGTGGAAGCCAACCTGGTAGATGGCTTCGTCATCGTAAGAGAACAAGAATGAAAAAGCTGCTGTGTTTGTTTTTAAGCGTGCTGGCGGTGCTGTCCTTTGCAGGCTGTGCAGATTATGTCTCTATGGATGGGTATGACGATATGCAGGGGGATGACCTTCTGCTGGATATCGACTATATGGATGGAGAATACGATTATACGCTGCCAGCGGACACGGATAATACATTAATTTACGGATATAAAGATGCGATCCGCCTGATGATGAATACCTTTGACAATTCCTTTACAAAAGAAGAGTTGAAGGCTATGTATCCCAATGAATGCTGGACCTGGTTTGAGGAACAAAAGGGTCTGACTGTTGATGACATTTATACCGGCTTTTCCGAAAAAATGGAAGAGAATTGGGAAAAGGTCAAGGAAACCGTCGGCGAAAATGCGGCGGTCAAGTATGAGTATCTTTATCGGACCGATTATGAGGGTGAAGACTATGAGGCTTTAAAGGCTGAGGTGGAAGCGAAGTACGGCATTGAGCCGGAGGCCTTTGGTATTTGCTATGAGGTCAAGCTCAAAAAAGCCACAGTTGGGTCCTTGAGGGAGGATGTTTCTACCCAGGTGTACCATGTGGCAGAGATCTATGGCAATTGGTATGTTGTAGAGGTTTTGCTTAATATGCCTGTAATCTGAGAAGGAGGAACTACCCATGAAAAAATTTTTGTGTATTCTTTTAAGTATTTTAATGCTGCTGTCCTTTGCTGCCTGTGAAAGCGATGAGGACGATGATGACGACAGAAGCTCCCGCAGATCCAAAAAGAGCCAAAGCTCCACAGCCTCGGACTATGAGGATGCCATCGATCTGTGTGTAAAGGCGTTTGAAGGCTCGATCTCCAAAAGTGAACTGAAGCAGCTGTTCCCGGATGATCTGTGGGACTATATGGCAGAGGAAGAGGGCGAAAGCGTCGATGAGCTCCGCGATGAGCTGTACGATATGCTGAAGGAAGCTCAGTCCGATAAGGAAGATGAATTTGGCAAGGATTTCTCTGTTGAGTATGAGATCACTGAAAAGAAGACGGTCGAGGATGAAGAATTTGACGAGTTCAAAGAAGTCATGGAGGAATACTACGAGTTAGATCCTGACGACTTTGAGGAATGCTATGAAGTCGAAATGCGTATTCGTATGATTATCTCCGGCGAAGAAGAGGAAGAAACCTCTACGTGCCATGTGGTCAAATATGACGGCGCATGGTATATTGCTGAGCTTCTGATGGAAGGCTTTTAATTGATAAAGGGCGATCTCAAAACGAGATCGCCCTTTTATAAAATTACTCTTGACAAACGGCGTTGTGTGTGGTACTATACCTCAGTAAACAAAGAAGGCTGAACATCCGCCTCACCGTAAGCAATGGCAAAACGGTCAATATTCCCGTCCTTTCCGATAGGGGAGGACTGTGAGTATGCGGATGGTTTGCCATTCGCATTTTTGCTTTTTATTTGGAGGTGCTTACCATCGCAAAGTTAGACCATCAGCTCAATGACGAGATTCGGGACAAGGAAATCCGACTGATCGGCGCCGACGGTGCCCAGCTGGGTATTATGTCTGCTGAGGAGGCCAATAACCTGGCTGACGAGCAGGGCCTGGATCTTGTGAAGATCTCGCCCAACGCCGTCCCCCCTGTCTGTAAGATCATGGACTACTCCAAGTTCTGCTTCGATCAGAAGAAGCGGGAGAAGGAGGCCAAGAAGAACCAGAAGGTGGTGGAGATCAAGGAGATCCGCATGAGTCCCAGCATTGACACCAACGACTTCAACACCAAGGCCAAGAATGCGCAGAAGTTCCTGAAGGACGGCAACCGTGTGAAAGTCAGCGTCCGCTTCCGCGGCCGTGAGATGGCACACACCAACTTAGGTGAAAAGCTGCTGATGGACTTTGTGGAGGCCTGCGCTGAGGTCGCCACCATGGAAAAGAATCCCAAGCTGGAGGGAAGGTTCATGTCTATGTTCCTGACCCCCAAGAATA
>CAYMPY010000090.1:0-9250 GCA_964392535.1 uncultured Oscillospiraceae bacterium | reverse complement strand
TACGCACGGTGGTGTGAGAGGTCGGCTACTCAACTAATGGGTAGCCTCCTACTCTTTTGATGGCGCTATGTTAATAGTTGGGAGAATTTGAAATGATTTGCTGTAGAGCTATCATTAAATGACTCTGAAATATGCTGCTTTTTATTGACTTTGAGTCTTTCGGCGGTATAATAGAATAAATAACAGAAGAAATAGAAGAGGGTATAGTGCAATATGGACCGATTTCATTTGTGTCGGGGATTGACCGGATTTGTCAGAAAAAATGTAGTGATGGTCGTGGCGTTGGTTGCTGCAATTATAACCTGTTTTTTTGTTCCTCCGGACCATGCCTATTTAGGCTATTTTGATTTAAAGACACTTACATGTTTGTTTTGTGTGCTTGCCGTTGTTTGTGCACTGAAGAATGTGAAATTCTTTTACATTCTTGCAAAAAAGATTGTTCAGCTTTTTAAAAACGCCAGAGCAAGCATTCTTGCGCTTGTGTATATAACCTTTATCGGTTCCATGCTGATCGCAAATGACATGGCACTGTTGACGTTTCTGCCTTTGGGCTTATTTGTTTTGACATCTACAGGTAAAAGTAAATATATGGCCTTTACTTTTATTATGCAGAATATTGCAGCCAATCTGGGTGGTATGCTTACGCCCTTTGGTAACCCTCAAAATTTGTATTTGTATACCAAGTTTAGTATTCCAACACTGGAATTTATAGTGATTATGGCTCCGCCGTTTGTGCTTTCGGTGCTTCTTATTACGCTGTGTTGTATTTTTTTTGTGAAGCCTGAACCGTTGATAATGAAGGATGAGCCTGCCACACTTCCGCCATTCAGGACGGCGGTTTATCTTCTTCTGTTTATTCTTTCAATTGCCATTGTGTTTCGCGGTATTCCATATTGGATTGGTTTACTGATTATTCCTGTTGTTTTGATCTTTATGGATCGTCAGGCATTGAAAATTGTCGACTATCCGCTGCTTTTGACGTTTGTATTCTTTTTCGTTTTTTCGGGAAACATGGCGCGAATCGAGATCGTTAAAAAGACTTTTTCCTTTCTTCTTCAAAAAAGTACATTCTTGTTTAGTGTCCTGTCATGCCAGGTGATCAGTAATGTACCGTCCGCTATTCTACTGTCTCAGTTTACAGAAAATTATAGGGAGCTTTTGCTCGGTGTGAATATTGGTGGCGTGGGTACGCTTATTTCCTCTCTTGCAAGCCTTATTACATTCCGTGAATATACGAAGCAGAATAAAGGAAAAACCGGCTACTATATGTTGCTGTTCTCAGCTTTTAATTTTGCATTTTTAATTATTTTGGCATTACTTACCATGGGGTTGCAATTGATTTTGTGATTTAGGGGTGAAGTTATGAAGGTATGTATTATTCAGCCGCCGTATTCTACACAGTATGTATGCTCTGATGAGATGTTTGATTGGGAAATGAAGATTATGGACAGTTGTGACAGTACAATGGATTTGATCGTGTTCCCGGAATCCACAGATGTACCCTGCTTTGCGCCTGAACGTACGCAGGCTATAGCTTCCTATGAAAAATATGCTGCGAAGCTACTTGATAAGGCTGCTCAGACGGCAAAAAGATTCAATGCGGTATTTTTTATAAATGCATATTGTCAAACGGAAACCGGCATGAGAAACACCTCATATGCTTTTGATCGCAGCGGAAATGAGGTCGGGCATTATTATAAGCAGCATCTGACACCCGGTGAGACTTCAGAACGAAAGCTTGACAGTGACTATTCTTTTGGATTTTCAGAACCTGCGATTATTGAAATAGAGGGGCTTCGTTATGGCTTTTTAACCTGCTATGATTTTTATTTTTATGAAGCATTCTCTAAGCTTGCGCAATATAAGCCGAATATTATTGGTTGTTCCCACCAGCAGACGGATACCCAGCAGGCACTGGAAATGATGCCCCGCTTCTGTGCCTATAACTGTAATGCCTATGTTGTTCGTTCCTCAGTGAGTATGGATGAAAGCAGTATAGTAGGCGGCGGCAGTATAGTGGTTTCTCCGGAAGGTGAAGTGCTGGTTAATATGGGCAGCCGAGTTGATTTGGAAACAGTTGAGATTGATCCCACTCACAAATACTATAAGCCAAGTGGCGTTGACAATCCTTTAATGGCTCGTTATGAGTACGTTGAAAAAGGCCACAGACCCTGGATATATCGTCCAGCCGGTAGCAGCGTTGTTCGGTATGATTTTATTATGCCTTATCCCTGTACCTGTGCACACCGTGGTTTTAATACTGTCGCCCCTGAAAACAGTATGCCGGCCTTTGGTGCGGCGGTTGCAATGGGGGCCGAGGAAATTGAATTTGATTTATGGTGGACAAAAGATGGGGAGATTGTTTCCCGCCATGACCGCAAGTTTTCGAGAGTATCCACAGGCGAAGGTTTTGCTACCGATTGCACTTATGAGGAACTCCTTAAATTCAATTTTGGAGTTAAATCCGATGAACGGTTTGCAGGCTTGAAGATCCTGCGTTTTGAAGATATTCTTCGAAAGCTCGTACGCCAGACGGTCGTGAATATCCATATAAAATGCAGAGATAATACACAGCTGTTGTCTGAAGCATACTTAAAGAAGCTCGTTGCCTTGATCCGTAAATATGATTACAGTAAATATGTGTATTTTATGTGTGGTAATGATGTGATTTTAGAGCAGTTGGGTGCGCTTGCTCCGGATATCGCCCGATGTGTAGGTGCAGGAGATGATCCATGGGGAATCGTTGACAGAGCTATTCGCATGGGCTGTCAGAAAGTCCAGTTGTTCAAACCGTATTTTAATCCGGATATGATCACCAAAACTCATGATCATGGGGTTATTTGCAATGTATTCTGGTCTGATGATCCGGACGAAGCAAAAGAATTTTTTAAAATGGGCATAGATGTTATTTTGACTAATGACTTTAATTGGATCAGCCGTGTTGTTGAGATTTATAAAAAGGGGGCTGCAGAATGATAAAACTAAAGAAATATGTTGCGATACTATTTTGCGTGCTTTTAATTATGTCTGCGTTAAGTGGTTGTGATTTTGAGGAAGAAGAAAGCCAAAGAGAAAAGACTATTACATTAGAAAATGATGCTATATTGTACGAAACCCCTGACGGACGTTCCGCGCAAATGGGAACAGTAAAGGCTTCCCGAAAAGTGTCTTATATCTCCACGGAAAAAGTTGATGGTATTAAATGGTACGAAACGGATCGCGGCTGGTTTTCTGTATTTGTTCCCACGGACCATAAGGGACATGTTGTTTCCTCCGGTTTTGCCAAAGAAGATATTGAGCTTTTAAGTGGCGCAGCTGCTTCTGCAGCTGTTGTAGGCAGCGTAGATGCCGGCTCGCATTTGGAGATTTATCAAGTTCGGGATTTATGGTCACAAACGGCATTCGGTTGGGTGCTGTCTGAAAATGTGTATGTGCCCGGCCGCCTTGGTGATCATGCGGGCTGGTGCTTGACACTGAAGGATGCCGTGACATGCTACAGCGAACCTTCGAAGGACAGTATGAAAACTACGGATTGCAGGTCGTTGTATCGCCTGAAGCTTTATGAGATTATTGATGTAGATGGTATACGCTGGGGATATACGGATTCCGGTTGGATTGATCTTGCTGATGCTTATGTGGAGGGTGAGACCGGCGAAGGCGCATGTCATGTTAAGGTTACTGATACTACACCACTGAATGTGCGTATGGGTCCGGGTACCGGCTATAATATTATCAAAACATTGCCGATTCGCAGTTATACAGATGTCCTGTTTCAGGTTTATACCGAGAATAGTTACTGGGGATTTATCGGTGATGGCTGGATCTATATGGGCCTTGTAAAAGTTGAGGAGGGTTAAAATGCAATTTAAATGTTCTGTTTGGAGTGACTATTTTAATTTTCTGGCTATTGAAGAATCTATTGATAAATTGCAGGCAGCCGGTTTTTTGTATACGGAGCTGTCCATCAATCACACGCAAACACTTTTAGATCGAGGCGGTGATCCGGAAACAACCGGAACAGCACTTCGAAATTTCATTCGGAATAAAGGCTTTTCGATTCCGCAGGGCCATTTGAGATATGATAAAGGCTTGTGCAGCAGTACAGCAATAGATATCCTGAAGCGGGAAATTGATCTGTTCCTGGGTGTAGGTATTGAAAATGCGGTAGTCCATGTAAATGGTGGTGGAAAGCTTGATGAACAGGAACGCTTTGATCTTCGTGTCCGATCCCTTACAGAGTTGGCACAGTATATTAAGGGCACACCCCTGCGGCTTTGCTTGGAGAATCTTGGTTCTGTTCCCGAGACCCACACTGTTGAGCGACTGAGGAAATATATTGATGCTGTCGGCAGCGATCAGTTAAAGATTTGCCTTGATACCGGCCATTTACATCTTGTGAACGGCTTGGGGCAGGTAGAGCTTAGCCAGGGGGACTTTATTCGACAGGCAGGAAAAGATCTTTGTGCCATGCATGTTACCAATAATAATGGCAGTGCAGATGTTCATCAGATGCCGTTTTCTGCCCGTTATGGCATAGATTGGAAGGATGTTATGATTGCCCTGCATGAGATCCAATACGATGGTTTGTTTAATTTGGAGATTCTTGGTGAAAACAAAGCACCGCTGCCTATTTTAGAAGCAAAGCTGACATATATTTCGAAGATGGTACGCTACATGACCTCCCAGGAGTTTCTGAATACATAAGAAATACCGCCTTCGGTTTTATTCGAAGGCGGTATTTTTGTCAGGATTTTGTTTTTTGCAACAGTTCACTTAGCTGTTCATAGTCTATTTTGGTAGCACCAATGGAATGGAACTCTACGGTAATATAAGATGTTTTATTGGGACTGCGTGTGATTGACTCAAATTTACAAAGAAATCCATCGTCTATGGCAAACAGTGTTTCAGTAGAACTGTCAGACTGTTGTATGGCCTCTGCGCTTTGTTGTAGCTGATTGTGTAGCTTCTCACTGATAAATGCAGATTCAAAGTGCTCCAACATATCAGATAGTAACTCGCCCTTCTCGGTGCGGAAGGTATGATACTGCACACCGTCAACCCTATATGTTTTGTAGGCTGCATGCTCCTTTAACCATGAGGTGCGGTTCAGTTTTGTGAATAAGAAGCTTTTAAGCAGGTCTTTGGTCTCGTCCAAATCTAAATAGCTTTCATTGATCTTTTGCTGTAAATCCTCGGGAATAATGTTAAACAGCAAATCCAGCGCATCATCTATGGAACGAATCTTTGCGGATTTTTTGTCAGATTTGCGGAAATAATTTTCCAGCTGAGGACCAATATCTTTTGAAAAAAGATGTTTTTGCGTCCCGTATATAAGCTTGGAATCGTATATGGCCGCAATGTAAACAGTTTTACCGGAAACGGCCTCTAAATATACCTCTATTGTTTCGTTATCCTGATCAATATTAAGCTGCAGTGTTCCTTCTACGTAAAGCTTTCCGGTGCTGATTTCGAAATCAGCAGAGAAATTTTGCGCTATAAACGTTTTTGCGCCTGCAATGGAAATTTTTGATGCAGGGCCGTATAAACCAAACCAATCTGTAACAATACCTGATACGACAAATGCCAGTATCAAAAGCAATACTGCGGTCCACAGGATATACTTGTATTTTGCTTTTTTCTTACTATTGGGGCAGGTTGGCTCTTTTTCAGATGTTTGATCCATACTTAGCGATTACTGCTGTAGACGATCTGTCCATCTACGATAGTGGTATGAACAGTGGCACAGATCCGGGTCAAGGGGTCTTCATTCCAAATAACGATATCTGCATCCTTACCTTCTTCCAGAGAGCCTACACGGTCCTCGATGCCGAGAATCTCAGCGGGGTTAATAGTGATAGCCTTCCAGGCTTCGTGGTAGGGGAGGCCTGCTACAGCGGCCAGACCTGCGCACAATGGAAGCTTGTCGATTGCAATTACCGGGGAATCGGTGGTGATAGCAACCTTTACACCGGCCTTGTATAAAACCCCTGCTGTTGTGTGGCTCTTATTTTTTAGTTCCGGTTTGCTGCGGCCCCCCCAGAAGGGACCAACGACTGCAGGATAGTGTTCAGCTGCTAATTCGTCTGCGATAAACCGGCCTTCGGTACAATGGTCTAAGGTAAGTTTCACATTAAACTCTTTGGCGATACGAATGGATGTGAAAATGTCATCTGCTCTATGGGCATGGCACTTCAAGGGAATATCACCGCGCATGACAGGGAGCATGGCCTCTAATTTCATATCAAAGGCTGGCTCTTTGCCGCTGTCCTTAGCTTCCTGGTAATTTTTGGATTTAAACAGCAATTCACGCATTAATGCAGCAGAACCCATACGGGTTTTGGGCTCTTTTTTCTTTTGACCGTATGCGCTTTTTGGGTTTTCGCCTAACGCACATTTCATTGCGCAATCTGATTTGAGCAACATTTTGTCAATGTGGTCACCTACAAATTTGATCACACTGAATGTTCCGCCCACTACATTGGCACTGCCGGGACCAACGGCGCCACAGGTGACGCCGCCCTTCAGGGCATCGTCAAAGTATTCGTTGTCGGGATAGATGCCGTCTATGGCGCGCATATGGGGCGTAAGGGGGTTGGTGGACTCGTTATGTTCAATGCCTTCCCAACCTAAACCGGGCTGACGCAGACCGATATGGCAATGCGCTTCAATACAGCCGGGGGTCACAAGGCGGCCACCTGCATTAATAACTTCGCAGTTCTGCGGCGCTTCGATGCTTTGACCAACAGCGAGGATCTTGCCGTTATCATCGATCAGGATGCTGCCATTTTCTATGTCATCACCGGCCATAGTCATGATGTATCCGTTTTTAATCAATAACATGATTATTCCGCCTTATAAACGATTTTTCCGTCAATAATGGTGATGTAGGAAGCGCCGCCAATGGTGGTTAGGGGGTCGGCGGTCCAAATGACAACGTCGCCATCCTTGCCAACCTCCAAAGAACCTACACGGTCAGCAATTCCGGTGATCTCAGCGGGATTGATGGTGATTGCCTTCCATGCCTCCTCGTAGGGCAGGCCTTCCTTCATGGCAAGACCGGCACACAGAGGCAGGTTTTCCAGTGTAGTAACAGGTGCATCGGTGACAATACAGATCTTAACACCGGCCTTATGCAGAATGCCGGAGGTTGCAAAAGTCTTGTTGGCCAGCTCGGGCTTGGATTTGGAGGTCAGGGAAGGTCCGCACAGGGCAGGGTACTTTTCTTCAGCCAGCTCCTCTGCGATGAGTGCGCCTTCGGTGCAGTGGTCCAAAGTCAGTTCAACATCAAACTCCTTGGCAATGCGAATAGCGGTAAGGATGTCATCGGCTCTGTGCACATGGCACTTCAGGGGGATCTCCTTACGCATAACCGGAAGCATGGACTCCAGCTTCATATCGAACTTGGGATCTTTGCCGCCATCCTTAGCCTGCTGATAATCTTTAGCTTTGAACAGCAGCTCACGGAGCAGGGCAGCGCTACCCATACGGGTCTTGGGTGCCTTCTTTGCGCCCTGGCCGTAAGTGCTCTTGGGGTTTTCACCCAGTGCGCACTTCATGCCGATAGGCTGCTTGATGATCATTTTATCTACACGCTTGCCGGTAAGTTTAATTGCAGCAAAGGTGCCGCCAACCACGTTGGCGCTGCCGGGGCCGGTGCAGGCAGAGGTTACACCGCCGGCAACAGCATCGGCAAAGTAACCGTCAAGGGGATTGATGGAGTCAATTGCACGCATCTGAGGGGTGATGGGATCGGTGCTTTCATTGTAGTCGGCACCTTCCCAGCGAAGGCACTCGTTGTGCAGACCAATATGGCAGTGTGCTTCCACACAGCCGGGAGTTACCATACGGCCACCGGCATCAATGACCTGGGCATTTTCGGGTGCGGCCAGCACGGCACCGATTGCGGCGATCTTGCCGTTGTCATCAATCAGCACGCAGCCGTTTTCAATATCGGCACCGACAATGGGTTTGATGTATCCGTTTTTAATGAATATCATAGTGGGGTTCCTCCTCATATTTATTATATAAGCTGAGTATAGCACAGTTGGATGAAAAATGGAACAAGCTTTTGAAAAAAAGTTGACAAATGTTGAAAAATGTGTATACTAATCTATAACAACCAAATAACCTATGATACCTTTCGGAATGTCACAGGGATGGACCGGAAGGAAGAGGACTCTCTGGAGAACACATTCAGTTGTGTGCCGAAGGTGCAAGGATTTTCCGAAACTCTCAGGCAAAAGGACAGAGATGCATACTATGGGGCCAGTTTTGGCGTTGGAGTAGTCCTCGGGACTACTCTTTTTTGTTTGGTAAAATAATTGAAAGAAGGAATTTCCTATGCATGAAAAACCTGTGGACACAATCGGCTATGTGGCGCAATTCGACCCTGAGCTTTCTGCTCTCATGAATAAGGAGCTTCTGCGCCAGCAAGACGGTTTGGAGCTGATTGCTTCTGAAAACTTTGCTTCTCCTGCGGTCATTGCTGCAATGGGTACAGTTCTTACAAACAAATACGCAGAAGGCTTGCCCGGAAAACGATACTACGGCGGCTGTCAGCATGTTGATGAGATCGAAAGTCTGTGTATCGAAAGAGCAAAGGCGTTGTTCGGCGCAGAGTTTGCTAATGTACAGCCCCATTCCGGCGCACAGGCTAATATGGCTGTCCAGTTGGCACTCTTACAGCCCGGCGATACGATGATGGGCATGAGCCTTGCTAACGGCGGTCATCTGTCCCACGGCAGCCCCGCCAATATGTCGGGTAAATACTATAATGTGGTTTCCTATGATGTAAATCATGAAACCGGTCTGATCGATTATGACCAGATTCGGGATATGGCAAAAAAATGTCAGCCAAAGCTGATCATTGCCGGTGCTTCGGCTTATCCCCGTGCTATTGATTTTAAGCTCTTTGCAGATATTGCCCATGAGGTTGGCGCCATTTTAATGGTGGACATGGCTCATATTGCCGGTCTAGTAGCAGGCGGTGCCCATCAGAATCCTGTACCCTATGCCGATATTGTGACCACAACCACCCATAAGACCCTCAGAGGCCCTCGGGGCGGCCTGATTCTTGCAAAAGAGGAATACGCCAAGAAACTGAATTCCGGCGTTTTCCCGGGCACTCAGGGCGGTCCGCTGGAGCACATTATTGCAGCAAAGGCTGTATGCTTGAAGGAAGCTGCTTCTCCGGCCTTTAAGACCTATGCTCATAATATTGTTGCCAATGCGAAGGTTTTAGCACAGGCCC
>CAYMPY010000089.1:0-9362 GCA_964392535.1 uncultured Oscillospiraceae bacterium | reverse complement strand
AGCCTCACGGAGGATCTGTACCGGTTGGTTTTGGCTCTGGCTCCCTTTGCGGATATGGAATCCATCGATGGTACGTTAACGTTGACCGTGGACTGTGGTTTGCTTCAAGTGGATACGGATATGAAGCTGTCCGATTTGAAAACTGCATCGGGCAGTCAGCTCGACCCGGAAAAGCTGCAGGCTTTGCCGGAAATGCTAGGCTTGCTATGCATGGAGGGGGATATCAGCTGTACCCCCAAAGAGGACAGCTATGTGTATGCACTGGAGCTGGATCAGCAGGGGATGCAGGACCTGTCCCGGATGATCCTCCCGGACCTTTCCCAGTACAGCGGCAACCTCACCGAGGGAAGTGTGACGGTTATTCTGGAAGACAATACAATCACCTCCATGAATGTGTCCATCGAGGGAAAAATCAGCACATTGATCGCACAGATCCCTATTGCCATAGGTGCTGAATTTGCCTTTGATTAAACCCACGCGCTATAAAAGAATATGAAGCGTTACATGGATGGACTATTCATATCTACGATTACGGCAAGGGTGGACGTAGATTGGCACCATCAAGCGGAAGATAATCCGTACCGTGGACTTCATCCTGCCATATAGCGCGACCAACGCATAAAAGCCAAGCTGCATCTTGCAGCTTGGCTTAAAATTTTTTACAGACATCTGACGAAAGTCGTTCTTTTTATTATGCCAAAATTGCCTTATGGAAAACCTTCTTGCCCTTACGGATCTTAACGCCATCCTTCAGCATATCCTCGGTAACAGCAAAGGTATGATCCGGTACCTTTTCGTCATTGACGAAAACACCGCCCTGCTGAACAAGACGTCTTGCTTCACCATTGGAACCTGCCAGCTTACATGCAACCATCAAGCTCAGAATACCAATTTTACCATCAACAAGCTTGTCGGCAGTGATCTCGGTAGTCGGCATATTGGCATCATCACCGCCGCCAACAAACAGTGCCTTGGCTGCTGCCTGCGCCTTGGAGGCTTCTTCCTCACCGTGAACAAGCTTAGTCAGTTCGTAGGCCAGAATTTCCTTGGCAGTATTGAGCTGTGCATCCTTCCAGGAATCCATCTCATTGATCTGCTCCAAGGGCAGGAAGGTCAGCATACGGATGCACTTGAGAACATCGGAGTCCTCCACGTTACGCCAGTACTGGTAGAACTCGAATGGAGAAGTCTTATTGGGATCCAGCCAAACAGCGCCCTTTGCTGTCTTGCCCATCTTCTTACCCTCAGAGTTCAGAAGCAGAGTAATGGTCATGGCATGGGCATCCTTCTGCAGCTTACGACGGATCAGTTCCGTACCGCCCAGCATGTTGCTCCACTGGTCGTTTCCACCGAACTGCATATTGCAGCCGTAGTGCTGGTAAAGGTGATAGAAGTCGTAGGACTGCATGATCATGTAGTTGAATTCCAGGAAAGACAGACCCTTTTCCATTCTCTGCTTGTAGCACTCAGCACGGAGCATATTATTGACAGAGAAACAGGCACCCACTTCCCGCAGAACATCCACATAGTTCAGGTCCAGCAGCCAATCCGCATTATTGACCATCTGTGCCTTGCCTTCACCAAATTCAATAAAACGCTCCATCTGCTTCTTAAAGCAGTCGCAGTTGTGCTGGATGGTCTCCTTGGTCATCATAGAACGCATATCGGTTCTGCCGGAAGGGTCACCAATCATAGCTGTACCACCGCCAATGAGTGCAATGGGCTTATTACCGGCCATCTGCAGACGCTTCATCAGGCAAAGTGCCATAAAGTGGCCAACGTGCAGAGAATCGGCAGTAGGGTCAAAGCCAATATAGAAGGTAGCTTTACCATTATCGATCATCTCACGGATCTCATCCTCATTTGTCACCTGGGCAATCAAGCCACGGGCAACAAGCTCGTCATACAATTTCATTTTCTATCCTCCAAAAAATAAATTAGTTGTTATAAACGCCCGGCCGATTGGCATCAATGGACGCAATCAAATGACGGCCGATTTTTTCAACATAGGAAAGTGCTAAAGGATATATTTCAGGAGTCATGCCGCGAACCGAGTTCCCTATAATACACTCATAGGTAAAATCTCCGGAATAATCAATTTCACCCAGTGCCTTAGCCACTTCTTCCCAATCAATCTTTCCGCAATACGGAATAAGATGCTGGTCATTTGTAAAATCATTGTCATGAACATGAAGTGCTTGCAGGCGATCACGACCTAATATGCGTATAAACTCCCAGGCATCCGGATTACCGGAAGGTAGTCCAACATGTCCAATATCCAAACAAGCTACCATATATTCGCTGTCCAGTGTGTCGATATATCGGCAAAATTCTGTAACATCTGAACAGGCATCACGAATAATGTAATTACCACGGAGCTTATCTCTCTGAAACATATTCTCAATGCCGACCTTAATGTTATATTCCTCACAAATTGGAATCAAAGATCGATAAAAATTCATGTTTCTTTCAAAGATCTCCTGTTCGTTTCCCGCATATTTCCAATAATGCAGCGGATGAACCACCACACATTTCGCACCCATAACAGCAGAAACCTTTATGGAACGAACAAGCGTTGGATAAATAAATTCATCGAAAGTAACCGGATCGGTCCATCCCTTAAATGTATAAGGAGCATGGGTCTGTACGATCGGCACATTATTTTCGGTAAAAATCCGATTACACGAACAGGCCGTGTCGAACCACTGATCAGAATTAAAAATACACGTTGGATCATTCATTGGTTGCAAAAAATAATCCGTTGCATCAAATCCTGCCTGAGCAGTTAATTTCGCCGCTTGATCCTCTGAAAAGGGTGGTATAAGATTATGTAAGTTTAAAACAAGTCTCATATTAACACCGGATTTCAGCTCAAATTAAGCATTTCTTCAGCGCTTTTCAGCGTTGTTTCTGTAATAACCGTACCACCGATAATTCTTGCAAGCTCTCGCTTTCTGCCCTCGATATCCAAAGGCGTAACGGATGTAAAGGTTCTACCGTCACGCTCAGCCTTGGCAATCAGGAAATGGGTAGATGCAAGTGCAGCAAGCTGCGGCAAATGGGTAACACACAGAACCTGCTTGGCTTTAGCCACAGCTCTAAGCTTTTCTGCCACTTTCTGTGCCGCTCGACCGGAAACACCGGTGTCAACCTCATCAAAGATCAGTGTGGCTACCTGATCCTGCTGTGCCAAAACATTCTTTAACGCCAACATAATTCTCGCAAGCTCACCGCCGGAAGCCACCTTACTGAGGGGCTTCAGTGCTTCGCCGGCATTGGCAGACATATAGAAAGAAACAATATCCGCACCATTTTCGGATAATTCTTTTTCTTCAAATCTGCAGCAGAATTGAACCTTCGGCATGTCCAACTGTGCCAACTCATCCAAAATTCTGCGTGACAGCATCAAGGAAGCATCTTTTCTGCGCTCCCGCAGATCCTCGGCTGATTCCCAGGCAAGTTTCTCTGCACGGATACACTTCTTTTTAAGCTGTTCCAGCCGATCCTCAGCAAACTCAATTTCGTCAAGCTCTTTCTTAGCACGCTCCAAATAGCCAAGGATCTCTTCACAGGTGTTACCGTATTTTTTGCGCAGACGATAAATAACATCCAACCTTGCTTCGATCTTCTCAAGCTCATCAGATGTATAGGCCAGAGCATCCCGCTCATCACGAACCTCATCCGCAACATCCTGCACCTGATACATCAGATCTGCAATCTTTTCCTGAATGGATGTGAACGAGTCTGTAAAACGACTCATTCGAACAAATTCACGCTGGGCCTGAGAAAGTAGTGTAGCAGCACCATCTGTCTCGTCACTGCCGCACAAGCAATCAACAGCAGTATTCATACAGTCAGAAAGCTTTTCTGCATATTGAAGAACCCTTCTGCGATCCTCCAAAACCTCATCCTCGCCGACTTCAAGCTCTGCACGCTCGATCTCATTGATCTGATACTGGAGCATTTCAATGCGACGAGCCTTTTCAGCCTCGTCCATATTCATACTGCGAATCTGTTCCCGCAGCTGCTGAACAACACGGAATCGATCCAAGTGCTCCTGTCGGAGAACATGATGGAGCGCATAGGAATCCAGCAGTTCCAAATGGTTATTTTCATCAAAAAGCGTCGCCGAATCGTGCTGACCATGGATGTTGATCAGCTGGATGCCCAGTTTTCTGAGCGTCGATACACTGACAAGTGCAGAATTAACTCTGCACACATTCCTGCCATCAAGAAAAATCTGACGAGTAATCACAGTTTCCGAATCATATTCAACCCCATTTTCTTCAAACCAAGAAAATTCAGGCACATCCGTAAACACAGCACGGACGGAAGCAGAATCTGTGCCTGTTCGAATCATATCCCGATAGGCTCTTTCACCCAGAATTGCGCTGATGGCATCAATCACAATAGACTTACCTGCGCCGGTTTCACCGGTCAGGACGTTAAAGCCCTGGTCAAAGGAAATATCGGCACACTCGATCACAGCAATATTTTCAATATGCAACAGACTAAGCATAGCCCTTCATCTCCCCTATCAATTCAGTAACTGCTTGATTTCTCCGCAAAGTGCTGCGGCACAGTTATTATCTCGCATAACAACCATAACCGTATCATCGCCGGCAAGCGTACCTACAACGGAGCTGATATTCATGCTGTCCAGCGCAGAACCGGCAGCAGAAGCAAGACCCGGCAGGGTTCTGATAACAATAATGTTCTGTGCGTAATCAAAGCTTACAACACATTCCCGGAAAATTGTATTAAGGCGAGTGGAAAAAGTGCCATCCATCTCACTGGTGGGTGCTGTATAGCGATATGTTCCAAGGCTTGAAAGCTCTTTTACGATTCGTAATTCTTTAATATCTCTGGAGATCGTTGCCTGTGTTCCCCGAAAACCTTCCCGCTGCAGCGCAGCAAGAAGCTGTTCCTGGGTCTCCACATTCTGGGTGGAAATGATCTCCATAATCTTCGCTTGTCTTTGAGTTTTCATATGGGTGCACCTCAGGCATTTTTAAATTTCATGTTGATCACATCGAAAAAGCTGCGCTTTTTCAGGCGGACAAGCTGTGTAACCAACGGAGAACGTTTGATCGTTGCCACATCGCCAATATTCATGCGCTGACTTTTGCCACCATCCACAGACAAAAACGCATTTCTTCTGGCAAAGGGACTTAAGCCTACTGTAATCACTCTCTTGTCAGATGCCACAATGGTGCGGCTCGCCACATCATGGGCACAAATGGGCGTAACAAGAATACTTCTCGCCTCGGGCTCCACAATAGGGCCACCGGCAGAAAGACTGTATGCTGTAGAACCTGTAGGAGTTGCAACAATGATGCCATCACCGGCGCACTCCAAAGCCTGCACACCATCGCAGTTGACAGAAAGGTGCACTACACGGGCCACAGCACCCTTCGTAATTACAACATCATTCAAACAGATATCATGGAAAATAATATCCCGATCCCTGAACACAGTAACATCCAGCATCATCCGCTCATCAACGGTGTAATCCCCGGATGCAATTCTTGTAAGCTCGCTAAGCTCACCGGCCTCAAGCTCTGCCATAAAGCCCATGGTGCCAATATTCACACCAAGAACCGGAATACCGAATTTGGTGGCAAATTTCGCCATGTGCAAAATCGTACCGTCACCGCCAAAGCATACCACCATAGAGGCAGTGGGAAGCTCCCGATCCAGCCTTGAAAAACGAAGATCCTTCGGCAATTCAAAGGTTTTGTCAACCTCAAAAGGCAAACAGATTCGAACATCCATGCCTGCTTCCTTTAATATCCTCAAGGCTTCCCGGACTGTTTGAAAATTCTTGTCTCTATAAGGATTGGGAGATAAAATGATTTTCTTCACGGTTAGCCTCCTTTCAATGTTTCATGGGCTTGAGCAACAATTTGGGCAGTATCAGGTGAAATACCCTGTGCATCATCCAATGTTAGATGTGCTAAAAACTCAATATTTCCTTCCGGCCCCTTTACCGGAGAAAATGTCATACCAAGAATGTGAAATCCCGTTCCGGTTACGTGCTCTACAAACTGATCCAATACTTCTTTATGTGTAGCAGGCTCACGGACAACACCCTTTTTGCCTACTTTCTCCTTGCCAGCTTCAAACTGGGGCTTGATCAGACAGAGCACCTGGCCTGTGGATTTCAGCAAGTTTTTAATTACAGGCAAAACAATTTTAAGAGAAATAAAACTTACATCCACAACAGAAAGGTCCAGTGGCTCACCTAACTGATCAGGGGTCATATAACGAATATTGGTACGCTCCATGACCACAACACGAGGATCAGAACGGATCTTCCAATCCAGCTGACCGTAACCCACATCAATGGCAAAAACCTTCTGCGCGCCTTGCTGCAGCAGGCAATCGGTAAATCCACCCGTAGATGCACCGGAGTCACTGCACACAAAGCCGGTGGGGTCAACACCAAAGTCTCGCAGTGCCTTTTCTAATTTCAAACCACCACGGCTGACATAAGGGCAACCGCCGGTTCTGACCTCAATATCCACAGTTTCCTCATATGCTGTTCCGGGTTTATCAGACTTTTGCCCCTGAACATATACAAGGCCACTCATAATCACCGCCTGGGCTTTCGTTCTTGTTTCTGCAAGTCCTCTTTCAACAAGGAGTACATCCAGTCTTTTTTTAATTTTCATGTTGGAGTACCTCCTTAGCGCGATTTACTATAGAATCTGAGTCCAGACCGCAGTGCTGATATAGCTGCCGAACCTTACCATGGGTAACAAAGCCGCATCCAAGATCAATGTGGTGCAGCTTAAGCTCCTGTTTTAATTCATGTAAAGACCATGAAAGGGCCTCATGAATACCACATCCGGTAGCAGCTTCTTCAATAATAACCACAGGCGAAGCATCCGGAATCTCCTCTAAAATCCCCTCTGCATCAAATGCAGATACTTCTGTCAAACGAATCAAGGTACTTTCAATACCGGCATCGAGCAGCTTTTGTACTGCATCGAGCACATTCGAATATACCGTTCCATAGGTAATAAAGGTAATATCCTTGCCTTTATTGCAACAGATAAACGATTGAGCAGGATCGTTCCAGATTTGATCACAAGAACAGCACTCACCACCACGGGGATAGCGAATTGCCACAGGGCCGCTGTGCTCCTCAATTGCCCAACGAAGCATATTTTCCTGCTCCTGATGTGTTACGGGACACAAAATACGCATATTGGGTGCATGACGTAAAAAGCCAACATCAAAAATACCGTGATGTGTCTCGCCATCCTCGCCCACTAAACCGGCACGGTCAACAGCAAGAACAACGTGAAGATTCAGCATCGAAATATCCTGCAGAATCATATCATATGCCCGCTGAAGGAATGTGGAATACAGTGCAACCACCGGCACCATACCCTGTTTTGCCAAACCGCAAGCCATAGATACAGCATGCTCTTCAGCAATCCCCACATCAAATAAACGATTTTTAAACTGATTTTTAAAATTCAACAGTCCGGTACCTGTCGGCATAGCTGCGGTTACTGCGCACACTCTTGAATCCTTCTCAGCCAGTTCACACATTACCTTTCCGAAGGATTCAGAAAAGGTCGGTTCGCTCTTCTTAAGCGGAACGCCGGTCTGTGGGTCAAATGCGCCAATACCGTGAAATAAGCTGGGATTCTTCTCAGCAGGCTCATATCCCCTGCCCTTATCGGTCAGTACATGGATCAGCACAGGCCGACGCATTTCCTTAGCCGTACGAAGCAGGAAAATCAGGTGCTCCGTATCATGTCCATCTACAGGTCCCAAATAGGAAAAGCCCATGCTCTCAAACACCGTGGTCGGAATCAGCATTCTGCGAAGGCGATCTTTTGCCCCTCTTGTTAGACGATACATAAAACGGCCACCGGGCATTTTAAGCAGAAAATTACGATACCACGCCTTCATGCCAAGGTAGCGTTCTTTCGTTCTGAGCTGTCCCAAGTGCGAGGCCATACCGCCAACATTTCGGTCAATGGACATGGCATTATCGTTTAGTATTACGATCATTGGCTCGCCACTGACAGCAGCATCATTCAGCCCCTCATAGGCCATGCCGCCTGTTACAGCGCCATCGCCAATAACTGCAACAACCTGATAGTCTGCCGCAGCAAGAGTTCTTGCCCTAGCCATGCCAAGTGCAATAGAAACAGAGCTGGATGCATGGCCGGCAACAAAGGCATCTGTTACACTTTCGCTTGGCTTAGGAAATCCGGCCATGCCGCCAAATTGCCGCAATGCATCGAAATCCGCCTGGCGGCCGGTCAGCAGCTTATGAACATAAGACTGATGTCCAACATCAAAAACCAGGCGGTCAGTTTCAGTATTAAATACGGTCTCAATAGCAACCGTAAGCTCCACAACGCCTAAGTTTGAGGCCAGATGACCTCCGGTGCGGCAGATGTGGGATACCAGAAAGTCACGAATTTCATCACAAAGCTGAATACGCTTTTGCGGATCAAGGGACTGCAGATCGTGATGATTCCTGATATTTTTAAGAATGCTCATAGAGCACACACCCTAACTAATCATTTCTTTTTACGGAATATATCCGGAATATGTTGAATCCTGTAAATTGCAGCGCCAACAACATGGACAATACTCGTACAGGATTTAATAGCAACGTTTTTACCTAAAGCTTTTCCGGCCACCGTAAGTCCGGCAACCAAAGCGGACATAGCGAGAGAAACAATTTGCCCCCAGGACAAATCAACCATACCGGAGCTTATTACTTTTGCTGCAATGGTAGCAGATGCAGAACCGGAAACAACGCCGCAAATATCGCCGACCACATCGTTACAAATGGAGCCGACTTTGTCCGCATTCCGCAGAAGCTTAATGGCCTCCTGAGATCCGGGCACTTTTCTTGCGGCCATAGAATGAAAGGGCCTTTCATCAGCCGAAGTAACAGCCACGCCAACAATGTCAAAAATAATACCAAGTAAAACAATGGCAAGCAGAATCAAAAACGCAACCACAATGTGACTACCGGACATCAATTCATCCGATGCAAGCGAAATAATGCTGGAAATAAAAATGGTAACCATAAAAATAATAATTACCCATCGGGCTGCTTTATTTTTTTCCTTTTTTGACGAAGCTGGGTCTGCTTTAGACACAATGATTTCCCCTTTATAATTAAAAATAAGACGGTAACAAGCAGGATAAATCTTACGGCTTAGGTCGGGTTGGTTTTCCCCAAACAGAACCTGCCGTTGCCGAGCAGGCCGTTTCCGTTTAATCCGTCAGTTCAGAGGTTGCCCTGTTGAATACCCGATTGCCACTCAGACCGTACTGTAATCCCCTGCCTGCCCTGTTAAGACAGCCTAGGTGTTTTCCAC
>CAYMPY010000088.1:0-9471 GCA_964392535.1 uncultured Oscillospiraceae bacterium | reverse complement strand
ATGCTATTGACAATGACCTCACACTGTGTTTTCTTTTCAATTTGTTTGATGATCCTAAATGCACTTCTTGGCACAGATAATTCAACAGTCAAGTCATCTATCCACCGAACACGTTCGATAATTACACCTTTTTGCAGAAGCAGGTTAAGTACCGATTGCGGATCAGCACACACAATTTTCAACTCTACTGTTCCTGCAAGCCACTGTTTGATTTGCATTTTAACCACCTCTGCACATGGATACGCCATCTATTCTTCCAACGATCGTTAACTGATCGTGTGTCATTTTTTCAAGAAAAAGCTTTTGACCGTCTATTCGAATCATTCCTGAAGCGGTATGTACACAAATCTGTTCTCTTGTATAACGGTATACACCACGATGATTCTCAATAAGAATTCTTTTATCTGCTATGATCTCAATTAACGGCACACCGGGAATTATTCCGTTTCCAACAGCCGACAACTGACATAACCGGTTATACAGGCGACCTCGCTGCATTGCATGCACCTCCACAAAAAGTCTATGCTCATATTCAGAAAATTTACCTTCATACAATAATAGCGAGGTGATCACATTTGAAGAAAAAAACTATGAACATATTATCATTTTCGTTATGCATATTCTCCATGATATTGTTGATTTTAGACTCAAAATATGCAATTGAAGGGGCAAAGGACGGTATTATACTATGTTTATATACTGTTATACCCACATTGTTTCCTTTTTGTGTGCTTTCGATCATATTTCGAAGCATGATTTCATACCAAAGAGCCGCTGTTCTGCATCCGTTTGAACGCTTATGTGGAATGCCGGAGGGCTGTGGAACGATCTTTCTGCTTGGTTTATTAGGCGGCTATCCAATAGGTGCAATATGTATTGAGCAGGCAGTAAAAGAAAAGAGCATAACACCTCATAATGCAAAGTATTTAAGAGCAGTATGTAATAATGCAGGTCCTTCGTTTATTATTGGAATGCTATCCGAAAGCTTCCGGTATAAGCCATATTTATTCATTCTTTTACTGATTCAGGCACTTTCGGCAATCCTATCATGCTTGATGCTATGTCGTAAATCAAGCAATAACGTCCGTCTTAATTCGCATAAGACCGTAAAACTTACGGACGCTGTTAAACAGGCATGTGCAAGCATGTCTAATGTCTGCGGAATAATCGTATTATTTCGTGTTTTTATGAATATCGTAAATCATTATTTATCTTCTTTCGTTTCCACAGAGATTTGGGTCGCATTAGTCGGTATTCTGGAACTTACAAACGGTGTTCATTTGCTTACGAATCTTGTGCATGAAGAGCTGATATTTATGGCTGCTGCCGGACTACTGTCCTTCGGCGGTATCTGCGTAGCCTTGCAGACAATCTCTGTTTCATCACCCGGCGCAGGCAAACACTACTTGATTGGAAAAACGATCCAAGCAATGATTGCAGTCATGCTTGCATATTTCTATATTAAGATCGGCTGTTTATTTATAATAATTTATATCATTCTGTTTGCCTGCATAAGAATTTTCAAAACAGTAAGTAAAAATAAGCATAATATTTCAAAAAACAGTAGAAATTCAGATTTATATCCTGTATAATACTTTTGTAAGCTTCGATTGGAGGACTAATTATGCTTTTCAGAAAAAAACAGCCTCGTTCCTGCGAGTATTGCATATATAGCACCGCATTATCAGAAGGACAAGTGTTATGCTCCAAGCGCGGAATCAGGCCGCCGGACTCCCCTTGCCGTGGTTTTCGTTATGATCCGTTAAAACGAATCCCACCGAAAAATAACAATTTAGATTTCACAAAATACAATCAGGACGATTTTACACTATAAAACAACCGGAGGCCAAGCCTCCGGTTTTAAATTATTCATCAATACCAAGGAATTTTTGGAACTGTTCTTCTGTTAAATACGGCACACCGAGCTCTTCTGCTCGCTTGGCCTTGGAACCGGCATTATCACCCACGATTAAATAATCTGTCTTTTTCGATACAGAGCCGGCAACCTTGCCACCGTATTTTTCGATTCGTTCAATAGCTTCCTCTCTTGTAAACTTTCTCAGTGCACCTGTAAACACAAAGGTAAGGCCTGCGTATTTAGAGCCGACACTAAGTGTATTGCAGGAGAAATTAACATTTGCAGCCTTTAAACGCTCAATCATGTTGATGGATTGAGGCTGTTTAAGCCAATCATAAATACTGCGTGCAGTAATCTCGCCAATATCCTCAACGCACATAATGGATTCGACCGAGGATGCCATCAGGTTTTCCAGCATACCAAATTTTCGGGAAAGTAACTGACCTGTTTTAAGACCCACATTTCTGATACCAAATGCATAAATAAGCCGGCCAAGATCTCGATTTTTGCTGTTTTCTATGGCATTCATCAGCTTCTCAGCAGCTGCAGAACCGCTTTTCCAAAGACTCTTCAGCTGATCCAGTGTCAAATAATAAATATCAGCAGGAGAACGAATATATCCCTTATCCACCAAAGCTTCAATGATGGATTTACCCATACCTTCGATATTCATTGCATCTTTACTGACAAAATGAGACAGATTGCGAATTAGTTGTGCCGGACATTCAGCGCCGGTACACCGCAAAAATGCACCATCTTCATCCATTTTTGTTTCTGCTCCGCAAGCAGGACAATGCGTCGGCAGAACATAAGGAACACTTTCCTCAGGCCGTTTGGAGAAATCAACATCCAGGATCTCAGGTATTATTTCGCCTGCTTTACGGATACGCACCGTATCACCGATCCGGATATCCCGCTCGGTAATAAAATCCTGGTTATGCAGGGTTGCATTTGTAACTGTTGTTCCTGCAAGATATACAGGCTTCACAACTGCCTTGGGGGTCAAAACACCGGTTCTGCCAACCTGCACAACAATATCCTCAACAATGGTTGCTTTGATTTCAGGCGGATATTTATACGCAACAGCCCACTTCGGGTATTTAGCCGTTTCGCCAAGCTTACCGCGCGTAAGAATATTATCTACCTTTATGACAGTGCCATCAATATCGCAAGGTAACTGGGCTCTGTTTTCATTAATCTGCTCAACTGCGTGCAAAATTTCTTCTTCTGTACTCAAACAGCTGTAAGAAATGACAGGAAAGCCACAGGCACCCATATAATTCAAGGTTTCAGCGTGAGAGACAAAGTTATTTTCTTCGCATTGCTGCAGATTGAAGATCAGTATATCCAGCTTGCGCTGCGCTGCGATCTTGGGGTCAAGCTGTCTTAAGGAACCGGCTGCCGCATTTCTTGGATTGGCAAATAAGGGTTTTCCTTCTTCTTCGTTGCGGCGGTTCAGCTCCCAGAAAACCTCCTTGGGCATATAAACCTCGCCCCGGACAACCATATCACGAGGTGCACCTTTAAGCACGACAGGAACAGTAGAAATGGTGCGGATGTTGTGGGTAACATCCTCGCCCTCCTGACCGTCGCCTCTTGTAACGCCTCTTGCGAGTACGCCTTTTTGATACTCCAAAGCAACTGAAAGGCCATCAATTTTAGGCTCCACCGTAAAAAGTGCATCAGGGTACTCTGCTTTGATTTTGCGAATAAAATCTGACAATTCTTCATAGGAAAAGACATCCTGCAAACTCATAAGCGGAACACTGTGACGTACCTTTTCGAATTTTTCAGATGCGTGGCCGCCTACACGCTTTGTGGGAGAACCCGGGAAACTGTACTGTGGATAGTTTGCTTCCAGCTCCTCCAGCTCCCGAAGAAGCCTGTCATACTCGAAATCGGGCATTTCCGGCGCATCGAGGTCATAATACTTGTGATTGGCCTCTGTCAGGATTCTCGTCAATTCCTGAATTCTTTCTAATGGTTCCATATAATCCTCCGGTATCTAAATATGTATCCGGCACGTCGCCAACAATAACGGTTTCTGCCACAACAACCTGACTGGATACGGTAAAATTTTCTGTTTTCCCAAGCACCAAAACTGACACATCGACCAAAACATTCATAGACAGCATGTGCAGTGTCTGATTGATTCCGGCCTGGGAAAAATGGCTCTCGAAATAGGCATCAGAGTTTCTGATAGACATGATTTTGACAGGTATTTCAGCTCCTCTGCCGGACAAAATCTCAGGCAAAATCAAACTGCCAACAGGTATTCCAAGCTGTGATGTATCCATTGCAAGGATTTCATCATTGATGAGGTTCAGAATACTCGTTTTAAGCCTGTTGATCTCGCTCATATTGGTTTTTAGAGCAGTAATGCGGCCGTCAAGATCTTTTTCAAAATATACGATTCGCTCGTATTGTATATCTCCAATCTCAATTTGAACATTGATAGCATCATTGATCAGATCTGATGTTGCATTAGATACCTGTGTCTTTGCCAAAGTCACAATATCTTTATGAAACTTGACCCTGAAAAAAATTAAAAATATCAATGCAATAATCGGTAAAATAATAATCAGCCTGATAAGACTCCTGAAGAACCGACTCATATATGCCACCTCGAAGCATTATATGATGGCTTTTTTTAATTATTACAGACGTTTCATATGCGCAGAAGCTGTATTGGCCATTAGCTTTTTGGTGCCGATATCGTCAAACGCAATTTCCAAAAGCGCATCTCCACCCATTTTAATAACAGACAGTACCATCCCACGGCCAAACGCAGCATGCATAACCATATCTCCCCTGTTAAGTTCGATATGTCCCGCAGCCTTCGGAGCAGTATACAATGTTGCACTGCGGGCAACCGAAGCAGTAGTCCGCGGCCTGTAATAATCCCGTGTTGCAGCAGAGGAAGCAGGTGTATAATATCCGCCTTTTTTAGAGGTAATATCTTCCGGTATCTCCTTTAAAAATCTCGATGGCAGAGAGGCTGCGGTACGACCGTACAGCATTCTTTGTTTAGCATGGCAAATGGTCAGATTCTGTTTGGCTCTGGTTATGGCCACATAGCAAAGTCTTCGTTCTTCCTCCATCTCCTCCATATCACCGATGGCACGAATTCCGGGGAACAGACCGTCTTCAAAGCCGACAAGAAAAACATGGGGAAATTCCAAGCCTTTTGCTGAGTGCATAGTCATCATAACTACAGCATCGTCACTGTCATTAAACTCTTCCAGGTCCGTATACAGGGCCACCTCTTCCAGAAATCCGGCAAGAGAGGGTTGCTCACTGTTTTGAACATAGGCCAAAATGCTGGATTTAAGCTCCCGGATATTCTCTAATTTTGTTTTGCTATCCTCGGTGCCCTTTCTCTCCAGCATATCGGCATAGCCTGTCCGTTTCATCAGCTCATCATAAAACTCAGGCAGTGCCATCCCTTCATCCAAAAGAATTGCAAGCTCTTCTATTAAAACGGTAAATTGCATGAACTTGGAAGCCGCTTTTTCCAGCGGACCATAGGAATAAGGATCGGAAATTACATGATACAGCCCCTTACCTTCCGCATTAGCCATACGCTCGGCCGCTTCAATTGCTTTAGCTCCCAAGCCTCTTGCAGGTACATTAATGATCCTGCGAAGCCGGAGATCATCGGATCTGTTATGGATCACACACAAGTACGAAAGCATATCCTTGATTTCGGCCCGGTCAAAGAACCGTGTGCCACCGATCACTCTATATGGGATTGCATTTCGTTTCAAGGCATATTCCAACGTGTTGGATTGGGCATTGGTTCTGTATAATATAGCAAAATCCTTAAAGTTTTTACCTTTGGATTCTGAAATAATGCGATTGGCTACAAAGTTTGCTTCTGCACCCTCGTCTGAAGCCTCATAAACGGTAATGGGAGATCCCGCGCCATTGGAAGTCCAAAGCTTTTTCCCCTTACGGCCTGTATTAAATGCTATAACAGCATTGGCAGCATTCAGGATCGACTGTGTCGAACGGTAGTTTTGCTCAAGCCGAACAACTTTGGAGGCAGGATACTGCTTTTCGAAGCTTAGAATATTTTCAATTGTTGCACCACGGAAACGATAAATACTTTGATCATCATCGCCTACAACACAAATATTTTCATATCCACCGGCCAGCAAGGATGTCAGTAAATATTGCAGATGATTGGTATCCTGATACTCGTCAACAAGGACATATCTGAATTTTTGCTGATAATAGGAACGCACATCCTTGAAATCCCGAAGCAGTAAAACGGTATTTAGAATGATATCGTCAAAATCAAGCGCATCATTTTCCTTCAATCTATTCTGATATTTCTCATAGATACGGCCTATTTGCAAGAGCCTGAAATCATTGATACTCTCAGCCCGGTCGATCAGCTCTTCCGGTGTACTTAAATAATCTTTTTCCTTACTGATAATAGCGAGAACATATTTAGCTGGAAACGTTTTATCATCCAGACCCATGTCCTTGACAATATCCTTAATAACACGCTCACTGTCCACTGCGTCATAGATGGTAAAGCTTTTCGAATAGCCTAACCGATCAATTTCACGGCGCAAAATGCGGCAGCACGCACTGTGAAAGGTCATTGCCCAAATATCCTGCGCCGCCTGTCCGAGCATAAGCGTAAGACGATCTTTAAGCTCATTGGCGGCTTTATTGGTAAAGGTAATGGCAATGATGTTCCAGGGAGCAGGTGCATCCACCCTGCATAAATAATCTGCATGCATGCGCTCCTGCTCTGTAAGCGGATCAGTCAAATTTTCCAAAAAACTTACATCATCCTCGGTTATATAATCCGGAACTTCCACGCAGCTGCTGGCTCTGCCAAAACGCATCAAATTTGAAATGCGGTTGATCAAAACCGTAGTTTTACCACTGCCTGCACCGGCCAGAATCAGCAGCGGTCCTTCCGTAGTCAGAACCGCTTCCTGCTGCATGGAATTCAGTTGAGAAAAACAGCCGGAAATATACGCCTTCCGTGCCTTTAAAAAACGGAAAATTAAATCTTGTTCCATAACTGCACCTGTTTAAACTTGATGCACCTATTTTACTTTATTTTTCACAAAAGGTAAAGATAAATTTTTTATTTAACTCATGAATTCCCGTAAATGCTGCAACGCTTTTTTCTCAATCCTTGAAACCTGCACCTGGCTGACCTGTAAAATCCTTGATACACGCTCTTGTGTAAGTCCATGATAGTAACGAAGCCGGATAACTATGGACTCTCGCTGCTGAAGACGGTCAATTGCATTGCGTAATGCTATTCGCTCAAGCATGGAATCTTCGCTATCTGAATCCGATAGAATGTGCTCCAACGTGAAACCATCGTCCCCTGTTTCCTGCTGAATCGATTCAACAGCAGCCGTTGCACATTCTGCAAGTGCAATATCCTCTGCTGTTATTGATAAATGCTCCGCAAGCTCCTCAACAGTCGGTTCTCTGCCCAAAACTTGAATCAAATGGTTTTTCGCAGACTTTATGGAAAATGCCCGTTCTTTAAGACTTCGTGATACCTTAACTGCGCCATCATCCCGCAAAAATCGTCGAATTTCACCGGAAATTTTCGGAACAGCATAGGTTGAAAACTGCGTTCCATAGGAAAGATCAAAGCCATCAATTGCCTTTAAAAAACCAAGACAGCCTAACTGAAACAAGTCCTCCGCTTCTGTGCCCCGACCAATAAACCGCCGTGCAACAGACCAAATAAGTCCGGTATTTTGTTCAACAAGCATGCTTCTTGCCGCACCATCTCCCTGTTGACTTTTTAGAATCAGTTCTTCTGTACTAATCATTTTTTACGCTGCAGCTTTCTGCGCATATGTACAGTCGTTCCCTTGCCGGGCGCAGAGGACACCTCAAACCAGGTCATAAAGCTTTCCATGATGGTAAAGCCCATACCGCTTCTGTCAGCACCACCGGTAGTGAACATCGGCGTACGTGCTTTTTCAATACAATCAATACCTACACCCTTATCTTTTACTACAATATCCAGTACATTGTCTTTTAAAATCCTGCATCGTAAACTGATCGTACCGATCTGCTGTGGATAAGCATGCACAATGCAATTCGTAACTGCCTCAGAAACAGCGGTTCGAATATCTCCCATTTCCTCCAGGGTAGGATCCATTTGAGCAGCAAAGCAAGCAACAGCTGCCCGGGCAAAAGCCTCGTTGGCGGATTTACTGGGAAATTCCAATATCATATAATTATCAAACTTCATGTGTAAACCTCCGTTATATTTACAAGCTTGTCCAGCCCCGATGCAGTGAACACTTTTTTAGGCTGTTCCCGCATAGCGCATACATTCAATTGTCCATCAATTTTATTCATATACCGTAAAGCATTTATAATTACAGCTATACCTGAAGAATCCATAAAGCTGACTTCTGAAAAATCCAATATGCAGATATTCGGTACATAAGCTTCAATTTTGGCTTTAATAGCAGAAATATAGTCCTTTGCACAGTGATGATCGATCTCTCCGGCAAGTACAATTGTTAATTTTCCGTCTTGTAAAAAACTCGTTAATCTCAAAACAACTCCTCCTTTCGAATATAAGTATAGTATATACTTTTAATAACAGTTATTTTGTCATAATGACTTAGATAAAAAGAAAAGACACGCAAAAATCCCTTGCATGTCTTTTCAAATATAGCATCTTACAGCTTTTTAAGCGCGGCCTCGCTCTGTTCAAGCTGGCTGATCAATGCTTTTGCCCGTTCAGCCTTCTCCTTTTCAGCTTCAACGACAGCTGCAGGCGCTCTGGAAACAAAGTTTTCATTGGAGAGCTTGCCTTCCAGGGATGCAAGATTCTTTCTTGCTTTCTCAAGCTCCTTGCCGATTCTGTCCAGCTCCTTGGCAACATCCACAAGCTGACCCATGGGAATGTAAAGCTTTGCGTCAGCGGTTGCACAGGTCACCATGCCGTCAAGATTCTCAGGCTCAGAATCCAGGATGATTACCTCATCTGCATAAGCAAGTCTCTGAATAAAGCCTTCACCTTCGGTGAATACAAGGGGCTTTTCGGTGCAAACATACAGCGCAGCCTTCTTGGAGGGCGGCACATTCATCTCAGCTCTGCGGTTTCTGATGGCACGAATGGCATTCATAACAGATTCCATCTGTGCTTCTTCGGCACGGAATGCCAGTGCATCACTGTATTCAGGCCACTTGGCAACGATCAGAGCTGCACCATCATGGGGAATAGACTGCCAGATCTGTTCCGTAATGAAGGGCATAAAGGGGTGCAGAAGACGCAGGATCTGATCCAGAACATATACAAGAACAGAAATTGCGGTATTCTTACGCTGCTGATCCTCGCTATACAGACGAGCCTTCGTCAGCTCAATATACCAGTCACAGTAGGTGTCCCAAATGAAATCATAAACCTTTGCTACAGCAACACCAAGCTCATACTTCTCCAGGTTTTCAGTGACCTCAGAAATCAAGGTATTCAGCTTGGACAGTACCCACTTGTCAGCGATCTCCAGCTTATCATTTTCAGGAAGCTTGCAGACAGCGCCCTCCTGCAGATTCATCATAACGAACCGGCTGGCATTCCAAAGCTTATTTGCAAAATTACGCAT
>CAYMPY010000087.1:0-9504 GCA_964392535.1 uncultured Oscillospiraceae bacterium | reverse complement strand
AGCGTGACCTGACCACCGCTATCAAGCGTGCCCGTCAGATCGCCCTGCTGCCCTACGTTGCTGAGTAATAAAAACCCCCTGTTGCGATTTCGCAACAGGGGATTTTTTAATGCAAAATTAAAAATGTAAAGTGCAAAATGAGCCGGTAACTTGAAACATTCTGCATCATTTTGCACTTTGCATTTAGCATTTTAAAAGTCAACACTGTCTCTTACGGTTTTTAACGTCTGCAGCAGTGGCTGTGCCTTGGTGGACAGGTGATCGTGCTCGTAGACGCACAAACCCATGCAGCAGCCTAATTTCATACCCAAACGCCGGTGGATGCTGCTTATGCCGCCGGACAGGAACAGAAACGGTGCACCAAGCTCCTGCTTTAACAGGTTGGTGATCCGCAAATTCTCGATTTGCTGCTCCATGGTCTCTGCGCCGGTGACGATCTTTACAATATCCGCACCACGGCGAACCTGCTCCTTGGCAATCTCCAGCACCCGCTCCGCAGGCGTAAACTTTAATACATGGGAGGACATCAGAACCTCCGCACCCTCACTGTGCAGCTGCTCGATCAAAAGCATTTGCTTTTCGATGGCCTCAGGGTTGTCAGTTAACTCCTCCGGGTGGGGGCAGTACAGATCGCCCATCACATCACACAGCGTTGCACCGCTGCGTGCCAACGTAAGCAGGCCTTCTGCCAATTCCTGGTCGGTTTTACCTTTATTATGGGCACGCCGATAGTTGGTCACATAGACCGGTCTGCCGCTCGTTTCTTTAAAGATCCGCTGAAAGACCTCCGGGGTCTGGTATTCCTGTAACAGGGACTCCACCTGCAGACCGTAGGCCTCTGCACCCAGGCAGTTGGCATTACGGATCCTGCTGATGGCGGTTTCCGGGTTTTCGCACTGGAGCATCACGGTCAGCTGCTCCGGGCGTACTAAAAACTTACCCATATCAGTTTCCTCTCTTCATGGCATTTCTGCCGCCGTCGATCATAATATTCTCGCCGTTAATAAATTGACCCTTATCGGAGGCAATAAAGAGGATCAGATCCACGATCTCCTGAGGATCTGCCGCACGGCCTAAAGGCGTTTTCATTTTTGCCATGGCTGCCCTGGTCAGTACCGGGCCGGGGGACACGCAGACACAGCGGATACCGTGATTTGCGCCAAATTGGGCAACGGATTTGGTCAGGCCGTACATAAGACCGGCCTTACTTACAGGGTAATCCATACCGTAGCCGTCACCCTCTGCGCCGGTAATGGAGCCGATATTGACGATGAGGCCGCTTTTCTGCTTGCGCATCTGTGCGGTCACGGCGTGGGCAAAATAGAACGGTCCTTTTAAATTCAGATCGATGCCCCAATCGTATACATCAATGGGCACATCGGGAAATTCCGGGCAGGCTTGCCGATCAACCTTCCGCATACGGACAGCTGTGCCGCCTGCGAAACTAACCATCACATCAATGGAGCCGAAGGCTTCTACGGCCTTGTCCCGCACGTTACAGACCTGGGCATAGTCCCGCACATCGCAGACTACCGCCAAGGCCTTGCCGCCTGCGGCGTTGATTTTTGAGGCCTCCTCCTGTAAGACGGCCTTGTTTACATCGCACATGACCACATTGCCACCCAGGGCTGCAAAATTTTGCGCAAACAGCAGCCCCATACCCGATGCCGCACCGGTGGAGATGGCTGTTTTTCCTGTAAAGTCCATATAAAACGCCTCCTTTTCTACAAGTATAGACAAAATAAACCGCCTTGTCAATACTTTGGGACTCTACCGCTGCTTGAGTACTTATGTAGGGATCACCCTTCCCAAAGGGAAGGCAAATAGGCCCTCCCCTTTGGGGAGGGTGGCACGCAGTGCCGGGTGAGGGGGAGCGATGGGAGCGCCGCCGGTGGCGGGAGGAGCGACCTGAACGAGTGGCAGTGGTCGACTATCGAGGAGGGCGTTTTTGCCGACGAGAGAGTCGGGTACCGCAACAGGACAACACCTCGCCATATCCATACCCCCCTCGGCGCATTCCTTCCACGCTAAAACCTTATCCACCGCTAAAAGCGGTGTTTTTTATGCCAATTTTCAGCTTCATTTACTTGATTCAGCGCAGTTTTCCCTGTATACTAATAACAGAATATTACGAAGGAGAACGGATATGGACGAGATGCGTGTAGCCACCGATGCCACTAAAGTATTGGAGCAGGTACGGCGTGTGGTTGTTGGCAAGGATCGGGTGCTGCTGTGGACCATGGCGGCCATTTTGGCGAAGGGTCATATTCTTTTGGAGGACCTGCCCGGTGTGGGCAAGACTACCATGGCCGTGGCCTTTTCCAAAAGCATGACCCTTTCCTATAACCGGATGCAGTTTACCCCCGATGTACTGCCCTCGGATGTGACCGGCTTCAGCATTTTGGAGCAGGGAAAGCTTGTTTACCGCCCCGGCGGCGTGCTGTGCAACCTGTTTTTGGCCGATGAATTAAACCGTGCTACCTCCCGGACCCAGTCTGCCCTTTTGGAGGCTATGGAGGAGGGACAGGTCACCGTAGACGGCGTGACCCATAGTCTCCCCAAGCCCTTTATCGTCATCGCAACCCAAAACCCCACCGGCGCAGCGGGCACACAGCTGCTGCCGGACAGCCAGCTGGACCGTTTTGCCGTGCGGCTGCGGATGGGCTACCCGGACCTGAAGGACGAAATGGCCATGGTGGAGCAGCGGCAGAACCGGGACCCCATGGCAGAGCTCAGTGCCCTCATCAGTGCCCCGGAGCTGCTGGAGCTGCAGGAGCTGGTGGAAAAGACCTTTATGGCAAAAGAGGTCATCCGCTATACGGTGGAGCTGATCGCAGCTACCAGAAAAGACCCTCTGATCCGTCAGGGTGCCAGCCCCCGTGCCACTCTGGCAGTGGTTTCTATGGCAAAGGCCAATGCCCAGCTGCGTGGCCGGGACTATGTGACCCCCAAGGATGTGCAGGAGGTATTCCTGCCCACTGTTGCCCACAGGCTGATCCTGTCGGCAGAGGCCTTGGGCCGATCTCTTACCCAGGAGCAGGTGCTGGTAAAGCTCTTAAAATCTGTTCCTGCGCCCCGTCTTGGCTGATATGTGGGGGCGTCGGATCGGTTACCTGGTGTCACTAATAGGATGCCTGGTAGTTTATATCTATTACACCCAGTGGGCAGCGTGGGTGCTGCTGTGGTGGCTTATTGTGCTGCCGATCTTTTCGCTGCTTATAAGCCTGCCTGCCATGTGTACCGCAAGCTTTTCCGTCAGCTGTCCGGACCGGGTGCAGCAACATGAAAAGGTGGAGGCGCAGCTGAGCATCCAGTGCCGCTTTCCCATACCGCCGTTTCGTTACCGATTAAAGGTCCGCCACTGCATCACCGATCAGGTGTATAAAAAGCCGGATACCACCCATTGCGGCACCCTGGAGCTGCGGGCGGAGCAGCTGCGGGTTTTTGACTATTTGGGCCTGTTTTCTCACCGTGTACGAACAGTACCCAGTGGCCTTCTGATCGTAGAGCCCGCTCCGGTGGAGGCAGACCGCCTTCCTGGACAGGGGCGCAGTGATACGGCCCTTATTCCCAAGCGGGGCGGCGGCTTTTCCGAGGAGCACGAGCTGCGGGAATACTTACCCGGTGACGATCTGCGGCAGATCCACTGGAAAATTTCTGCCAAGACCGGCAAGACCGTGGTGCGGCAGCCCATGGAGCAGCAGCTGCAGGCTTGTATTCTGACGGTGGTGCTGCGGGGTACACCCCCGGAGCTGGATCAGCTGTTGGGCCGCCTTCTGTGGCTCAGCAGCACCATGGTGCTTCGTGGACAGAAGCACCGTGTGGCGGTTCTCAGTGGCCGTGGGCTGGAGCAGTTTCAGGTATCGGGCATGGATAGCCTTCAAAGCATGATGGACAGTGTCCTCAGTGCGCCGCAGGCAGCGCCGGGTGCGGTACTTCCGGCTATGGAGGAGCAGGTGTTCCGGGTGGAGGGTGGCCATGGTTAAAAGAGATTGGGGCCGCTGCGCCTTTTCGGCGGCCATGGCTTTTTTGCTCAGCACGGCCGGTATTGCCTGTCTGCTGACGGCCTTTGAAGTACAGTGCAATATTGGCACGGTGCTGTTTTGGTGCATGCTGGCATCCATCCTGTGGAGTGTCAGTGTAACGATGAAAAAAACTCTGATCCCCATGGCGGCCTTTGCGCTGATCATCGGTTATGTGTGGCGTTCGGGGCTATTACAGGAGAGTGTAAACGGCCTTGCCTACAGCATGACTACAGTCTACGGCGGTACGCTGATGGGGCAGGAGGGCGCAGCAGATTGCGTGCTGTGCCTGATCGCAGCCACAGGCTGCATGAACACCGCCTATATGATCTGTAAACGGCAGATAAGCCTGCTGTGTGTGGTCTTTGCCGCTGTACCCATTCTGCCCTGCTTTTTGTCGGCTTCGGCAACGCCCCACCCCCTGTGGCTGGGGATCTGGCTTTTTGGCATCACCCTGATGCTGCTGACTCAGCCGGTGCGGCGGCAGGGCACAGGCAAAAAGCTCACGGCAGTGCTGATCCTGCCGGTTGTGGCGCTGACGGTGGCGCTGCTGCTGATTTTCCCTGAAAGCAAGCAGGAAAAGCCCAGGGCCTTTGCACGGCAGGCGGTGCAGCTGCTGCAGGAGGTGGGCATCGGTGTGCCTGACGGAAAGCCTCTGAAGGTGGATGGCGGTGCCGTGGAGCTGCGGAAGCTTGGTCCCCGGGAGGAGGCAACCTACCCGGTCATGACGGTGACGTCAAGCCGGGGCGGCGCACTGTACCTGCGGGGCTGCGCCTACGATACATATTTTCAGAATAACTGGACAAATCTCAATCTCCGGGAGGATCTGTACTGGCCCGAGGACCTGCAATCGGCAGGTACGGTGACTGTGGAGACGGAATATGTCCTGTCCATGCGCTATTTTCCTTATTATGCTTCGGAGCTTAGTGGCGTAAGCCGGGGCATCAATAACTTTTCTAAGCAGACTGCCTATTCCTATGAGGTGGGTGTGTTGGAGAACCTGCCGGATACCTATACCAACGCCCCGGACCACGGCTACACCCAATTGCCTACGGTGGCGCAGCGGTGGGCAGAACTTACGCTGCAGGAGCTGATCGGGCCGGAAATGACCGATGCCGAAAAGATCGCTGCCATCACAAAGTATGTAAAAGGCCTTGCCAAATACAGCCTCTATGCAGATAAAATGCCCAGTGATGCGGCGGATTTTGTGATTTGGTTTGCTCAGGAAGCAGACCAGGGCTATTGTGTCCACTTTGCCACTGCCGGTGCGGTGCTGCTCCGGGCGGCAGGTATCCCCACCCGGTTTGTCACCGGTTATATGGTGCAGACCGAGGCAGGGAAGGAGACCGTGGTCTACGGCAAGGATGCCCATGCCTGGGCAGAGTGCTTTTTGGAGGGCGTGGGCTGGATACCTGTGGAGCTGACCCCCGGTGCAGAGCCGGAGCCGGTGACGGAAACGCAGACAGTATCTGCAAAGCCTCTTGATTTTACGCCCATTCTCTACGGCGGTGCAGCCCTTATGGCAGGACTGACTGTTTTTATGCTGCTGCGGTGGATGGTGTGTGTACTGCGGCGCAGAAGAAAGCGGAAAAAGGGCAGCGACCGGGAAAAGCTGCTTAACGCTTACAGCCAATTAGAGGAATTGTTGGCGCTGGATGGCCAAAAGCCCCCGGAGCAGCTGCGGCTTCCGGCAGAGCGGGCAAAGTTCAGCAACCACCCCGTAGAGCCAGTCTCTCTGGAAGAAATGGAGCAGGCTTTGAAGGCCGCAAAAAAGGCGCTCAGGAAACATTCACTTTTTAAAAGAATTCAATACCGTTTAATCTCAGCTTTGTATTGATAAATTGTGCAAATCTTACAAAAAACAGAGGGTAAATTCTACACTTAAAAACAAATTAAAGGTGGAAATTGCAGGCAAGAAGAGGTATAATTATACTGGAACAACGTTGGAAAAGCTGTGTAGAGGTGCACGTTTTTGAAGAACCGTTTTGTAGGGACCGCCGTCCCCGGCGGTCCGCAGAGGTTTCGCTGTATCCCACGGACCGCCTGGGACGGCGGTCCCTACAGGCTTTCAATGACGGCATCGTGGACAGAAAAGCCAACCTGTTTTATAAAATTCTAAGGAGGAAAACAAAAGTGAAAAGATCTATTTTCGCACTTCTGCTGGCTATGGCTATGGTAGTTTGCTTTGCTGCCTTTACCGCAACAGCAGAAGAAACCACCGAAACTGCTGCACATACCGATCACTGTGTATGTGGCGGCGGTGCAGCCGGTGTGCAGGATCACGAATGTGAAGTGATCACCTGGACACCTATTTCCGAGGCTATTAAGCAAACCTACTACACAGTCACGGAAACCAACGAAGAGACCGGCGAGACCACCGAAACCAAGGTCTACCGGACTACTGCAAATGCTGACCTGGGTGCTCTGCCCGCAGGTAACTATTACCTCGATGCAGATGTAACTATTGCTAAAGCAAGCCAGATCAGCAGCAACAAAACCCTCAACATCTGCCTCAACGGCCATAACATTACCTCCAGCAACACCCGTGTTTTCGGCAACACCCTGGCTGGCTCCGTTCTGTCCATCTGCGACTGCTCCGGCAAGCAGGATGCTGACGGTAAGTGGACCTGGGATGGTACCGTCACCGCAGGTGAGGGCTCCGGCAAGTACGGCGGCGTGATCTACACCAACGCCAAGTCTACCGTCAATGTCTACGGCGGTAACTTCGTGGGCAAGAGCACCACTGTGATCAACGGCTCCGTGTTCCTCGTTGCCAACGACGGCTGCGCTGATATGGACGGCGACGGCGACGTGGACAATACCGATAAGGCTTACGCTGAGAACGCAGCTACTCTGAATGTCTATAACGGCAATATCTACAGCGGTGAAGGCGTTGTGGCTACCGGTGGCGGTGGCGTCATCGGCTCCTTCCACAATGTCAATATCAACATCCACGGCGGCTACATCCACGACGGTACGACCCAGGGTGGCAGCGGCGGTAACATCAGCTGCACCGGCAACCTGACTATCACCGGCGGTGAGATCTGGGGCGGCGAGGCCTTGTTGAAGGGCACCAATGGCTACAGCGGCGGTAACATCAGTGTTACCATGGGCAGCCTGACCATCACCGGCGGTAAGATCTACGGCGGCGTTGCTTCCTGGAGAGGCGGCAACATCAGTGTTTCCGTTCCTTTGACCGTCACCGGCGGCGAGATCTACGGCGGCAGCTGTGAAAACGACGGCGGTAATATCTATGCTACCGGTACTGTTACCATTTCCGGCGGTAAGATCTATAACGGTACTGCCGGCAGAAACGGTGGTAACCTTGCTTCCAACAATACGCTGGAGATCTCCGGCGGCGAGATCTATAACGGTCTGGCTTCCGCTAACCCCATTGTTACCCAGGATACCAGCGGCAACTACACCGTATGCTCCGGTGATACCAACAAACTGCGCGGTGTCGGCGGTAACATCTACGGCTTCGGCGCAAGCAATGCCATCACCATCTCCGGCGGTAAGATCTACGACGGCCTTGCAAACGGCATCGGCGGCGGCAACCTGTATCATGTTGTTGGTCCTCTGACCATCACCGGCGGTGAGATCTGGGGCGGTATCGGCAATGCCGATAACTCTCAGCCCAATACTCCTGATCTGAACTATACCTACAATGTCTGCGGCGGTTCTCTTTACGTACAGCAGGGCCTCTTCACCATGACCGGTGGTACCATCGGTATCGATGCTGAAGGCAAACCTGCAGGCGGCACCTGTCTGCCCACGGGCACTGAGGGCGGCAACCTGTACCTGAACAATGTCACTGCCGGCTCCAAGATCTCCGGCGGTACCATCGCTTACGGTAACGTTCTGGGCCTGGACGAGGAAGGCAACCCCATTTACGGTACTGTTAACAAGGGCGGCAACGTTTGTGGCATGGGCAGAACCGAGCTGACCGGCACTGCTGTGATCCGTGACGGCTACGCAATCGGCAATGGCGGTAACATCTCCCTGTACAACAACAGCACCTTCAAGATGACCGGCGGCACCGTCTCCGGCGGTATCGCACACCGTGGCGGTAACATCAACATCGGCGGCAGCGGCACCACCGGTCACGAGATCGTGATCTCCGGCGGTACCATCACCGGCGGTACTGCTACCACCGAGTTCGGCGGCAACATCTGCGTTGAGGTTTCTGCAAAATATACTGACGGCACCCTGACCCAGGCTGCCAAGGTTCTGACCATTTCCGGTGCTACCATTTCTGACGGTATTGCCAAGAATAACGGCGGTAACATCTACTGTGTCGGCAACCTGAATATTGGCGACGGCACTGAGCTGACCGGTGGTAAGACTACCAGCGTTTCTGACAGCGCATACGGCGGCAACATCTATGCTACCGGCGTGACCACCATCACCAATGCAAACATCTCCGACGGTGAGTCCAGCCATGGCGGCAACGTTTGTCAGAATGGCGGCACCCTGACCATTACCGGCGCTACCATTACAAAAGGTAAGGCTAACCTGTCCGAGACCACCAACGGTAACGGCGGTAACATCCAGACCCGTAGCGGCGCGCAGACCACCATCTCCAACTCCAAGATCACCGACGGCGAAGCCCGTCGTGGCGGTAACATCGCTGCTTTCGCCCCCACCGTTGTTGATACTACCATCATCGCTGACGGCGTGTCCGAGTACAGCGCTGGCAACCTGTTTATCTATAACAACGGCCATGTGACCCTGAATGAAGGCACCGTCGTCACCGGCGGTGAGATCCTGGAAGGCACCAGCGGCGCAGCCATCTGTGTTTCCTGTGACAACAACTCCGAGACCGGCGGTCTGACCATCAACACCGGCGCAGTGGTTGAAGACGGCAAGTGCCCCGAGGGCGGCAACGGCGGTATCACCATGAGCAAGGGTCATATTGTCATCACCGGCAACCCCACCATCAGCAGCATTAACCTCTTTAATAATCCTGCTAATGTGGCAGTTTGTCATACTGTTGACTTCTCCGGCCTGGCAACCACCACCCCCATTGCACTGAAGGCAACCTACAGCGGCGTGATCGCAACCGCAACTGAGGACGTAACTGCTTGCTTCACCACCGAAGAGGGCACTCTGTCCTATGAGGACGGCAACGTGGTCCTGACCAATGATCCTGTTGTGATCGATGCATTCCCCTATGAGGCTGACTACATCCACATGGGTGCTGAGCGTGTTTACACCGCTACCGGTGTCAGTGTCATCACCATCTACAACGAGAATGCTTACGTTGTTTACAATGGCACTACCTACACCGCAGAAAACGGCGCTGTCTGCGTTGAGTTCGCAGAGGAGAACGCTACCTTCACTATTGGTAACTCTTCTGAGACCAAGAACTACAAGTTCATCGTTTACAACGAGTACCCCCTGGGCACTGAGAACAACCCCATCCAGATCAACGATGCTTCCGAGCTGACCTCTGTTGAGGCTGCAGCAGGCGGCGAGACCT
>CAYMPY010000086.1:0-9550 GCA_964392535.1 uncultured Oscillospiraceae bacterium | reverse complement strand
AGTCGTCCTGGATCATGCCCTTTTCGTAGAACAGAGCGGTAGAGCCGTCGCCTACCTCATGGAAGAGGTTCGAGCGGGTCCAGTCGAAAATGGGCATAAAGTTGTAGCAGATGACCTTTACGCCGAACTTGCTTAAGTTGCGGATACACTGCTTATAGTTTTCAATGTACTTGTCACGGGTGGGCAGGCCGATCTTAATGTCATCGTGGACATTGACAGACTCTACCACGTCACCGTTAAAGCCGTAGGCCTGGAGCTGCTCCATAACCTCGGCAATTTCCGCTTCCTCCCAAATCTCACCGGGCATCTTGTGATGCAGTGCCCAGACGATGGTGCTCACACCGGGGATCTGCTTGATATCAGACAGCTTGATCTGATCGTTTCCTTCGCCGTACCAGCGAAAACCCATTTGCATAGCCATTCCTCCTAAGTTTTGGATATTTTTATTGTATCATATAAATTTGCAATATAAATTGTCAGTATTGCTTGAAATATTGCAAATGTTGCTATATACTGTGAAGCGGAGGGATTATTATGAGAGAACGTTCCCAAAAATTTGACCCCCGGCAGCACATGACTGCCCAGACCTTTGAAATATTTCATTATAAAGAGCCCCGACCTGCGGATGTGGAGGTGCACCACCACGATTTTTATGAGGTGTACCATCTGTTGGACGGTCATGTGGATTACTGGGTGGAGGGCCGTATTCTGTCCATGGAGCCCGGTGACTTATTGCTCATTAACCCCATGGAGCTGCACCGTCCCATTATTGACCACGAAAAGCAGACCTACGAACGGATCGTACTGTGGATCAACCGGGAATATTTGCAGAATCTGTCCCCTGCCCTGTGCGCCTGCTTTGAATCTGACGACCATGTACACCTGATCCGCCATGGCGCGGGACAGGTCACGGTGCGCTTAGGTGAGCTGGTTCGGGAATATTATAACGGTGATGCCTGCTCCGGCTTTGCGGCCCAGGGAATTTTCCTGCAGTTTATGGCCCAGCTCAACCGCCTGTCCGCAAAAAGCAGCTCCCAGGAGGGCCGTGCCCTGTCCCGGCTGGTACAGACCGCACTGCAGTATATTACCGACAACATTGCCGGAGAGCTGTCCCTGGAGGCTATTGCAGGCGCTTGCTATGTCAGTAAGTACTACCTGTCCCACGCTTTTACAAAGGAAGTGGGAGTCAGTGTCTACCGCTATATTCTGCTGCGGCGGCTGCTGCTTGCACGGCAATTGCTTGCATCCGGGGAGTCGGCCAGCACCGTCTGCCGCAGCTGCGGCTTTACGGATTACACCAGCTTTTACCGTGCTTTTCGCTCAGAGTACGGCACAAGTCCACGAGCCTACACCGCAGCGCTAAAAATGTAAAACAAAAAATGGCCCAAAGGCCAAAAACATATTATCATAGATTTATGTGCGCTGTCAATCCATCTATGGTTATTTTGATGTAATTCTGCATTTTGCACAAGTTAAAATTGTTTATTTTGTACAACATTGCGTATTGCAAAATGAAAAATAATATGTTATCTTATAGACACAAAGAGGTAACACCTCTTAAATATAATTTAGACTCCTGAACCGAATAGCTGCAGATCCCACGCAAAAGAGAATTTAAACATACTTCTTAAATAGCAAAGATCCGAGCGAATTAAAACTGGGCGAATCATTTCTTCAACATAACAAGTTTCAAAATTACAAGTTTCTATTATTCAAGTTTCTAAAATTCCGATTGGCCAAGAAATTAGTCGCTGCAGCTGAAAGTAGGTAAAAGCAAAAAGGAGTCTCAGGCGTACCTCCATCTAAGGGAAATGTTCCAACACATAAGTTCTTCTCACTGACGAGAAATGGTTGTTTGAATGTTGATGGTGAATTGGGATGGATTTCGACAAAATGAAGGTATGTCAATCCGCAGAAAGAGAGGTTAATCAATGATGTTAGATATCAAGACTGAACAGAAGTGACCCTTGATCGTATGTGTAAAGAAACAACGGTCAAGGGTCATTTCTTTGTGCGAAGCACAAAGAAATGACCCTTGCAAAATGCAAAGTGCAAGGTTGTAGGGAACGGATTTATCCGTTCCATTTTTGTTTAAAAGATAATTTTTGTCTGTTTCATTGTAAACCTGTGTCTTGCTTTACAGCCATCATATGAGTACAATAAAGAAAAAACGGAGGCGGACAAGCATGGCTATCCAGGAATTAAACTATCGGCAGTCGAGGATCACCGGCGGCTTTTGGAAAGCTCGGCAGGACATCAACCTGCAAAACACCGCAAAGGCGGTCTATGACCGTTTTACGGACACCCACCGTTTTGAGGCGCTGAAGTGTCAGCCGGAGGGACACCCGGACTGGAATACCCACCACTTCTGGGATTCCGATGTAGCAAAGTGGCTGGAGGGTGCGGCTTATCTGCTGCCCAACAAGGAGCTGGAAGAGAAGATCGAGGCCGCCATCGACGATCTGATCGCAAATCAGACCGCCGACGGCTACATGAACAGCTACTTCTCTGTCACCCCCACGGAGCAGCGGTTTACGAACCGGGATCGCCATGAGCTGTACTGCGCCGGTCACCTGATGGAGGCCGCCTGCGCTTACTACGAGGCAACCGGCAAGGATCGGTTTTTAAAGGCCATGTGCCGCTATGCCGACCTGATTGAAAAAGTATTCAAAATTGAAAATTCCGCCGCTTTCACCACCGGCGGTCACCCGGAGGTGGAGCTGGCACTGGTACGGCTGAGTCAGGTCACCGGGGAAAAGCGGTATCTGGAGCTTGCCAAATACTTTTTAGATCAGCGTGGCAACAATCAAAAAGATCCGCCCCTGAGAGAATGGTCCCTGCCGCTATATGACATGGGTCACATGCCCCTGAAGGACCAGCGGACCGTGGAGGGTCATGCGGTGCGGGCCATGTACCTGGCATCCGGTATGGCCGATATTGCCCTTTTATATAACGATCAGGAATACCTGACCGCTGCCGAGGCCATGTTCCAAAACGCCACCGAACAGAGAATGTACATCACCGGCGGCTTTGGCTCTATTTTCGAGGGCGAGGCATTTACCATAGACTACGACCTGCCCAATATGCGTGCCTACGCAGAGACCTGCGCCGCCCTTTCCATGATCTTCTTTGCACGGCGGCTGCTGCGGATCAAAGCCGACCACCGCTACGGTGATGTGATCGAACGGGTGCTGTATAACGGCGGTCTGTCCGGCGTATCTTTAGACGGACGGTCCTTCTTCTATCAAAATCCCCTGGAAACAAATCCAAAATTCCATAATCCCAACCGTGCCACCAACCATGTGGTACGCCGTGGTATTTTGCAGCGGGTAGAGGTCTTTAAGTGCTCCTGCTGTCCCCCTAATATCTTCCGGGTCATTGCCTCCATGAGTGACCTGCTGTACGGCTACGAACAGGATACCCTGTTCGTCCACCAGTTTGCCGACTCCGAGGCCGAAATCGACGGCTGCAAAATCACCCAAAAAACCGCCTATCCCACGGTCGGTGCTGTCAGCCTGACAGTTACCGGAGATCGGTTTAAAACCGTTGCCGTGCGTATTCCCGGCTGGTGTCAAAACGCCCGGTTCAGCGAGCTCTATACCGTCAAGGACGGCTATGCCTACATGACCATCCCGGCAAGCGGACAGATCGATTTCCGGCTTGAAATGAAGCCGGTATACATGGAGCCCGGTGCATTCATCCCGGAGGATGCGGGCAAGGCCGCTCTCATGCGTGGCCCGGTGGTATACTGCATTGAAGGCGTGGACAACGGCGAAAACCTCCGCAGCTTCACGCTCCTGCCCGAAAAGGAAGTAGAAGTAATTCCATCTGACTTTGGCGCACCCATCTTAAAGACCACCGCCCTGTACAAAGAGCCTACCACTTCCCTCTATCAGCCCATCGGCACACCCAAAACCGAAAAAACCTTGACCTTCATCCCCTACTTCGCCTTCGCCAACCGCGGCGAAACAGAGATGTTAGTGTGGATTGATTATTGACAACAAAACAGCCTCCCGGCGGGAGCAAGCCCCCGCCCTACCAAATACCTTTAGTGGTATCGTAGGGCGGGGGCTTGCTCCCGCCCTACCAAATACCTTTAGTGGTATCGTAGGGCGGGGGCTTGCTCCCGCCGAAAAACTCTGTCTATAAAAGATTTTTCAGCGCATACGCATTGCCTTATAACGCCGCTTCTGCTCCGCAGCTCCCTTATGCCCAGCTGAGGATGTAGCGGTTATAAACCTCATTTTCGCCGTCCCAAATGTAGAGGTTTTCGCCGATGCAGACACAGGCCTCCACATCCTCAAACACGACTTCACCGGTGCGGGCACAGTAAATGGTGCTCGTGTAGGCGTCCTTTGTTTCCTTGACGAGACCATAGCCTAAATATTGCTTATTGGTAAGCTCTACAGTCTTGCCGGTATCCGGTGCAAACAGGCCATTTTCTGTATAGAAGGCACATTGGCCCAAGCTAAACTTCACAGGCTCTGTGTTGAGCTTTTCACCCTGGATGCTGTAGATATCATACATATCGGTATCAACCTTGGCCCACAGGTAACCGGGCTCCACATAACCGGTGCTCTCATACTCAAAGGGTACAAGCTCCGTGCCGTCCAGGGACACATAACCTGTCTTTCCATCCTCATTCTTTCGTGTAGAAAATCCGTTTTGATCAGCACTAAAAGCATTGTAATAGGAGTCTGTAACAGCCTCACCCTCCATATCCACGATCTGCTTATAGTTTTTAATCAACAAATTATCCACACCGTCAATGGGCTTAAACTCATTGATACTGCCGTTAATGTAACACACCTTTTGGAAGCTGCCGTCATAGACGGTAAAGCCGGTAGACCCAGCCTGCAGGCTGATACCACTTTCCGGATAGGCATACAGATACTCATAGGTACCTAAAGACTTGCCCTCTGCATCAAAAACCTCGACCTCCGAGATCTCCCGATCCACATAGAGCATATCACCTGCAGCTACTACCTCGTCAGTCACCTCTAAACCGGGCACAAAACGCTCCTGCTTCAGGTCCAGTACCTTTCCGTAACCGTTATACTCGATGATTCCGCCATCAGAATAGAAGCTGTAATAATCATCATCCGAAGCAGCACCGGTATAGTAGTTTACCAGCAGATACCGGTCATTGAGCTTTTGAATATCCACAGCCTCGCAGGGCACCAGCTCCTTGCCGGTGTAGCTGTTGACCACGCCCCACTTGGGTGTGTCTTCGCTCTCCATGCTGACGATCACAATACCGTCTCCAACCAGCCGCTCTACCTTATCGTAAAGCTTGTCAGCGGTTTCTTTGCCGTTCAGATCCAGCAGCTGCACCTTGTCATTTGACCTGCGGTAGAGAACATCGCCGTTAATAAAGCTACACTTTCCGGTAACAACACCGGCCCCGGTGATCCGCACGCCGCCAATAACAGTACCGGCTTCTTTTTCAGGCTCAGCCTCATTCTGAGATCCCTGGATATCAGACTTCTCTGTGTGCTTTTTTACGTTCTCCTCCCCATTGCCACAGGCAGCCAGCAGCACAGCCAGCACTATAAACAACAAATACATCCGTCTCATTTTCTTTTTCCTTTCTTTCTATTTATTTACTCGTCTTTTTGGGTTTCCACAGGCGCAGCTGCTGGTATATGATGCGTTTTCTCTGCCACATTGATCACACTTCCACCAACCGGTGCGCTGCATCATATCGGAAGAGTAGTTTTCGCATACGTCAGCTTGGTCCTTATGAATGGGCGTGTCTTTTCCCGGAAGACATTCCCGTCGAATAATGGAGGTATTTCCAGGTTTTTCGTCCTTTGTCCCTCTTTTAAATATCGGACGACCCTCTCGTATTCTCTCCCAGTATTTAACAATTAAATCCCCCAGCAGCTTCGGCAGCCCAAACGCAGCCGCTGTGGTCATTCCGCATATCATAATCTGAACAATCCTCACCGGAATAATAGATGCAAGCAGAGCGCCAACAATCGCAACCAAAGGCATGCATACAAAAAACAATGCAAAATACAATAATGTTTTAGCCAATCTTCCCAGCATCTTGATCCCCCTCTTTATGTTTTTATAAATGGTTTTAAAAGCTTAATGCCTAATATCCCAGCTCTTCCAGAATCTCTTCCGGCTTAAAATGATAGGTGATTCCGGCATCCTGATAGTCATCCCACTCCACAGCCAAAACAATCATGATATCTCCTGCAAGGCAAATGACATTCGACTGTCCGTAATCTGATCTGTCTCCAACCACCGCACGGCTGGTTACCTTGGTGGCTTCCACCGTCACCCGAGGGTCTTGAGCAGCAGCTTTAGCAACCATATCAAAATAAGATTTTGCCGCATCTGTATCCTTCATCTTGAGGAAGATAATTTCACCCTGCTCAACCAAATATTCATCGTTATATATAGGTGTTTTCTTTCCAAAGTGATAGCCTGTCAAGCTAACCAATCCGTCAATATCCATATTCGCTATATTCATATCCGGATCATCTTCTGCAGATGCAATTTCAATGATATATCCGGCTTCCCTGAACGCAAAAACAATCTCATCCTCCGAAACTGTTTTCTCAGACTCTTCATAATAATCCTCATCATAGTAATCCTGATCATTGGCAAATAAGCCATTTCCTACTCCGAAAAGAAGTACAATCAAGCACCCCACAATCAGCACAATTAAAACTATAATCAATATATTCATGCCGGAGCCTCTCATTTAAAATCACAGTTTCCCTTCCTGTTTTGTAAGTTTTACTTCTGCTTTATTTAATTATAGACAGATTCTATCTAATTGTCAATAGATAGTTTCTATCTATCATACAATAGGACAGGGTGATATCATGAATCTGTCCTTTGGTGAAAAAATCAGAAATCTTCGGGAAGATGCCGATCTGAACCAGTCTCAGTTGGGCAAAGCAACAAATATGACACAGCGAAAAATATCCTACATTGAGTGCGGCAAATATGAGCCAAGCATTCAGGACATTGTTGCACTGTGTCATCACTTCAAGGTTTCGGCCGATTATCTGTTGGACATTCCCATTGATTACAGAACCACCAGAAAAACGGCAAAGTAATTATTGGACCTACTCATTTGTATAATAATTTTCGTTTTATTGTACTACTTTTATTAGAAACTGCAGGACGACCTGAAAAAGGACCGTCGAGGCCACGAGCCTTCCCGCCGCCAGTGGCGGAGTCAAGGGAAGGCGCAGTGTGTGCTACGGTCGACAGTCGAGGAAGGCACTCGTGCCAACGAGAATGTCGGGCACCGCAAACGGAATGCCGGTCCCTACAATGGGGACGGATCCTTCGCTCCGCTCAGGATGACAGTGGATGCTTTCGGGTTTTCTGAGTCATTCTGAGCGTAGCGAAGAATCCGTTCCTAATTCTTAATTTTTAATTATCAATTATCAATTTCACAATGCGGATGCTCCAGAATGGGATCAGCATCCCGTTTCTCAAAAGCAGGCCCTCTATGGGGTCCGCTTTTTTGATTTGGGCGGTGGTGGTGTGAAATGCGCCGCCCTGTTTTTTACTGTCGGGGACGAAAAAGGTCACGGTTACGGAGTGTTTTTCTTCTATGGCCTGCCGCAGGATTTGATCCAGCTCGGCAATCTGCTCTTCGGTCAGCTCGGTGTCCTCATCGGTAAGCCGGGCGGTTTCGGCCATTTCAGCATCCAGGCCCGTCAGGGCCGCAAAGGGCGCAAATTGGGCCGCGCGGCTATAGAGGGTCATGGGGGCGTGTTTTTGGGATACAGGCCGTGGCATATTTATCAGGTCTTCATACATATCATGCTTTGTGACCGCCGATCTGCCGATTCCGGTCCATGGCGGTTGCACCCTCCTGTAAATTCATTGCTTTGATGATGGCGTTTTTGCCGAATCGGGATTTAATGCGTAAAACGGCCTCCTGCCGCCGATGCTCCCGCTCCAGCAAGGGGCTTACATCGTCAGCAAATAAGGTCAGCTGCTCTGTCCCAAAGTCCGGTGGACCAAGGCGATTGGCGGAGATGTTGATTCTCCGTACGGTGAGCGCAGGGTCGGCAATACGGTCAAAAAGGCCTATCACCGCCTCTGTCAGCAGCCGCCCGGAGGAGGTCTTGCGGTCCAGGTTCACCGTGCCGTGGCTGTGCTTTGGAATTTGCCGCCCATAGCGGTCGGTGACCACTGCACCCTTAAAATGGGCATCCACATTTTCCCGGTCATAGCCCAGCGTCAGCACCAGCTGGTCGGTGGCCAGGCCCTTTTCCACCAGATCCAGTGCCAGCAAATCGGTCATTTCCCGCACAATAAGCTTTGCCTTATCAAAACTATAGGGACAGTGAAGCACCTGGCCGGTACAAAGGGATTTGGTCTCCGGGCGGTACTGCTTAATTTCCTCCATGGTCACCGGCTCATAGCCCCAGGCGTGGTCGATCAGCAGCTCCGCATTTACACCAAACAGGCGGTACAGCAGCTCCTCGTTATGCACAGATTGCCGTGCCACATCCCCCATGGTGAACATGCCGCACTTTTCCAGCCGCCGTGCGATCCCCGGCCCTACACGCCATATATCGGTGATGGGGCGGTGGGGCCACAGCTGCTGTCGGTAAGAGGCTTCCGTCAGCTCTGCGATCCGTGCGCCATATTCATCGGGCTCGGCCTTTTTGGCCACCACATCCATGGCGACCTTACACAGAAACAGGTTGGAGCCGATACCGGCGGTGGCCGTGATGCCGGTTTTCTCATAAACCGTTCTTATAATTTTCCGCACATACTCCCGAGCCGTCATTTTGGCGTTTTTCAGGTAGTGGGTCAGGTCCATAAACACCTCATCCACAGAATAGATGTGCATATCCTCCGGGGCAACGAATTGCAGATACACCTGATAAATCTCCGTACTCATTTGCATATAGGCCGCCATCCGGGGCGGTGCAACGATATAGTCCACGGAAAGGGATGGATCTTGCAGTGCCACACTGTCCGTGGAGCTGCCACGGAACGCACGGCCCGGTGCTTTTTCACGGCGCAGGGTATTGATCATTGCCACCTGCTGTTGTACTTCAAAAAGCCGTGGGCGACCGGGAACGCCGAATTTTTTCAGGCTGGGGGTAACCGCAAGGCAGATGGTCTTATCTGTTCGGCTTGCATCTGCCACCACCAAATTGGTGGTCATGGGGTCCAGTCCCCGATGGATACACTCCACCAAAGCATAAAAGGATTTTAAATCAATGGCTGCATAGACCCGCTGCATGGTATTCCCTCCCTCTTTTTAATCCCTCAATCGGCTCCACTATAGGGAGCCGGGGAACGGATTCTTCGGCTTTGCCTCAGAATGACAAGCAAACGTTCAGGTTTTCTCTGTCATTCTGAGCGGAGCGAAGAATCTGAGGTCTTCCCCTTTGGGGAAGGGGGACCGCGTTAGCGGTGGATGAGGTTTTACAGTCGTGCGAATTCGCCGGAGTGCTGGTGGAAATCGTACGTTGTACCGCCCTCATCCGACCTCGCTCCGCTCGGCCACCTTCCCCAGAGGGGAAGGCCTTGGGAAGCCGGAAATGTCGTGTTT
>CAYMPY010000085.1:0-9631 GCA_964392535.1 uncultured Oscillospiraceae bacterium | reverse complement strand
CCTTAAATGTATTCATAACGGCCCGGTTTGCTACCCGACCGGCGGGGACAGTGCCTTTGTTTAAAGCGCTTTCAGTCATTTCATAGGCCCATTGCAGCTGCCGTGCTTTGGACTCTTCACCGTAGAATGCACTGTGGCAGGTCAGGGCCACATCGTCCCGCTGCAGCAGACGGGAATCGGCAGGAATGGGCTCTTGCTCGAATACATCCAGACCGGCAAAACGAATCTCGCCCTGTTCCAGTGCATCGGCCAGTGCCTCTTGATCGATCAGGCCGCCACGGGCAATGTTGATGATCATGGCATCGTTTTTCATCTTCTCAAATGCTTCGGTGCTGAAGATGTGGTAGGTCTCATCGTTTAATGGGGCGTGGATGGACAGCACATCCGACTCCTTGAGCATGGTATCAAAGTCCACGAAGGTCACTTCGTACTGACTGCGGATCTCCTCAGGTACATAGGGGTCGCAGGTAATGACCTTGGAGCCAAAGCCAAAGTGCCAAATTTTATAAAGCTCCTTGGCACTGCCGCCAAAACCGTAGAGACCCAGGACCAGATCCTTGGGGGAGCGGGGCATATAGTACTGTGCCTTGGGCCACTGGCCTTTACGGATGCGGCTGTCATAATAGCCGATGTTTCTGTTAAGAGACAGAGCCAAGGCGGTTGCGTGAACAGCCAGCTCACCCACACAGAAGCCGGGCATAAATAAAATGACCTTATTAAGCTCTGTGGCGGCATCCAGGTCCACGGAGTTTACACCGATACCGCAACGGATCACGGCCAGGAGTTCCGGCAGCTGTTCCATTACTTTTCTTGTGATGGGGGGATTGCCGGTTGCAATGATGATGCTGTGCCCCTTGGCTGCGGCAATGATCTCGTCTTCAGTTTTGCAGTGAGAAAGGGTCAGGTCGATGCCTTTTGCAGAGAGCTTCTCCTGCAGGTTCTGCAGCTCTGTAATACTGACAGAGCCGTAATTCATGTCTACTACAATGGCGTTTTTCATTATATCTCCTCCAGTGGATAAATTGGTCTTTTAATATGCTTATAGGGACAAGCCCGAATATCTGAATAGATGGTGCTGGGGGTGTCGGCGGTGACGATGGCATCGGCGGTGTCTTTAAAATAGGCCCGGAAATGGGCCATGGACTTGAGACCCACAAGCCGGTAATCGGCCATATTTGCCCCAAGCATGGTAAAGGGTCGGTCATCGTAGGTCTGAAAGCGCACACTGACCAAAATGACCTCCACATTGGAAATGCGAATCCGGGCAGATGGGCCGTGACACATGGTTGCGCCATTATGTACCGGGGTGGCACACTGGAATGTGCCGTCGCTTAAGGTTAAAAGCTCTGCTTCGGCAGTGATGGGCTTGCCGTAAATGGGGTCGGTCCTGCCGCCGAAGGTCAGAGTGAAACGGTCTCCGGGGCTGTGGCTGTGGCAAATGGCGGCGGCCTCGGGGTCAAACACAGGACCCATAATGGTGCCCGGTAAATTCCGCTCAAGTAAAGCCTGTAACAGGTGCGTTCCGTCACCGGGACAGCCGTTTCCGGGATTGTCCGAGCCTTCGTTGATAACGGCGTAACCGTCTATTATCAGTGAAAGGGCTTTTTCAATGGCCTCCTCTGCAGGGTAGACCGTAGCGGCAAATTTATGCCGTTGTGCAAAGATTCGATTTGCCAGCTCCTGCGCATAAGGGGCAGGATCAAAGCCGTCGGCAACTGTAACCACGCTGCAGCAGGTATATTCACTGTCACAGCCGTCAAAGCCGTGGAAGAAGGTGGCATCCAGTAAATGATGCTTTTTTGCAAATTCCTTGACCTGATCCCGCACTTCACCGGCAAAGCCGCCTAAGGTACAGCCTGCGGCGGTGGCAACCAGCATGGGCAGGCGCACAAGGGCGGTTTTGGGGCTGCAGCTTCCCTGCAGCTTTTTGATCAGGGTAGAGGCGGCTAAGTAGCTTGCCTCGTAATAGTCTGTATGGGGGTATTCCTTAATGCCGAACAGGCCGTCTGCATTGCTGACCATGGTTTCGGTCACATTGGCGTGGAGATCCAGGGAACACATGATGGGCATATCTCCCAGGGTTTTCCGCAATTGGGTGAGAAAATAGCCGTCTGCATCGGGATAACCCTCTGCACAGCCTGCACCGTGACCGGCAACAAACAAACCATCCAGCGGCATCTTTTCAAGACATTGGCAGATATGTTCTGTGGCCGATTCCACACAGGCCTTGCTCAGCGTGGGGCCTGCGTTAAATGCGCCACTTCGGGACATGGAATCGATACCTACAGGCTCTGCACCTGCTTCGCGAATGGCCTTGATCGCACCGCTGACGCCGGCGTGCTTATCTTCAAACATGGCTACAAGCTCCGTACCGGGCAGCCAATCACCGCTTCCCAAAGCGGCAAGCTCTGCCCGACCGGCTAAAAAGGTGTTTGTCTCGTAGCCTAACTGCAATATTCCAATTTTCAGCATAGCATCACCTCTTTTCGGAAATTATACAAAACTTAAACACAAAATGCAATAGGCGGCAAAAAAATACCATTCGCTGTTTGCGAATGGTATTTACAGAATATTGCGCAGGATGCCAAAGAGCACAAAACCAACGGCCCAGAGAATAACGTAAGTCGGTTTACACAGCTTTTTCAGGGCAGCAGAACACCATTGGATGTTAAATAAAACAGAAAGATTCCATAAAACAACCAATCCGGCACAAGCAAGCCCGGTGAGAAAGAGATAGGGGTTCATTTTAAAGGCCATCAGGGGGCGCAGCTGGGTCAGATATTTTACGCATCGTGTACCGCCGCAGGCCGGGCAAAGGATGCCGTGCCGCAAAAACATGCAGGAGGGGAGCTTGGCAATCATTAAATTGGATAAAAGGCCTGCAATGGGACATGCAATTAAAAGTAAGGCGTCAAAAAGAAGTACGTGCCAACGTTTCAAATAACAACACCTCCTGAAATTCAAGACCAACTGCGGTGGCAGTTGGTCTTGAAAATGTACATATTAAGAAATTACAGGGAACCCAAGACGATACCGGCCTCAGCCAGCAGAGCGCCGATGAAAGCGATCCAAAGGACAGCCAGACCCAGTGCGATGCAGGAGCAGACCAGACCGGCGGTAGCCATGCCGTTCTTCATGCCAACACGCTTAGCCTTGGAACCGCTAATGCCGGACAGAATAGCACCGACGATAGCACAGGGGACAGAGATGTACCATACGCACATAAAGACCAGAGCAATGATACCCAGAATCATGCCGGTAATACCCATGCCCTTGCTGGGGACGGATACGGGAGCAGCACCGTAGGGATTATAGCCGGGAGCGGGCTGCTGAGGGTAGTTGGGAGTGGGCTGGGTGTAAGTGGGCTGCTGGGGTGCGCTGTTCACGGCACTGCCGCAGGTGCCACAGAAGGGTACGCCATCTGCATTCTGAGCGCCACAGTTAGGACAGAACATATTTATTACCTCTCTTTTTCAAAATAATTACACAGTTTCAAACTGAGCGTAAATATTTTAACATAAGCGTTACGGCGTGTCAAGGTTTTTGTGAATAAAATGTGTCCAATAATGTAATAAAATGTGTCCAAATAATATTCAAGGGCCTGCTCAAACGAGCAGGCCCTTGTTATGGATTACTGGTTTTCAAAATCCTTCTCTTCGGCAGTGACAGCCTCATCGGCAGCCTCGACGGTCTCTTCTTCGGCTTCCTCGACTTCCTCGCAGCAGCCTTCGCACTCGGAGCAGCACTCCTCATAGCCCTCGCAATCGCACTCCTCGCAGGTGCACGCGCACTTGCCCAGCATCCGCTTTGCCCAGGCAACGATCTTATCACCGTAGGTGGCGACGATATAAACGATGCCGGCGACAGCAGCGACAGCGGCAACGATCTTGGCAATCAGATTCACAGTTTTCATAGGGTTTACCTCCATATATATAATATATTCTGTTTATAGTATAACCAACCTTCCAAAAAATTGCAATAGAAAAATATAAAAGTTTACAAATATCCGTACATACCCCGGACACTGACTTCACCTGATCCTACGGTAACGGTTGTGTTATCGTTTTTGCGGACGATCAGGCTGCCGTCTTCCGTCAGATCCATGGCTGTGCCGATGAATTCGCCTGTGGCTTGTACCACCCGGACCCGGTGACCCAGGGTCATGCAATCCCGGCGGTAGCGGGCCATAAGGCCACTTTTATCCATAAAGTCCATGCGGCTGAGGGTGTCGATCAGGGCGGCGGTGACGGTGGTTTTATCCGCCGACAGGGAAGTGGCCATATCTGCGACCTCATCAGGAACGGCATCTACATTCAGGCCAATGCCGATGATGGCATAGTTGACCGTGCCGTCTGCATTTAAAGAAAGCTCTGTTAAAATACCGCCCAGCTTTTTATTATTCAGGATCAGGTCGTTGATCCATTTGACCCCGGGACGGAAGCCACAGCACTTTTCTATGGCATCGCAGACCCCGACGGCTACGGCACAGGTCAGGTGCAGAAGCGCTGATGCCTGACATTCGGGACGCAAAAGAACGGACATATAAATGCCGCCCTGGGGAGAAAGGAAGCTCCGTCCCATACGGCCACGGCCTGCGGTTTGCCGGTTTGCCACCACAACTGTTCCGTGGGGCGCACCCTGGGCGGCCAGCTTTTTGGTGTCGTTATTGGTGGAGTCGGTTTCATTAACAGCCAGCAGACTGTCCCGCCAGGGACAGTCTGCTGATAGGTTTTGTAAAATCATAATCAATCAATATCGGCTGTGAGCTCGGTGGGCTTTTCGTCCATAAGCTCGGGATGCCGCAGAATGCTGCGGTAATGCTTGAAGAAGGCGGCGTAATAGTAGCCGTCCACGATGCGCTCGTCCAATACGAACTTCACATCCACATACTTGCGCTGCACAACAGTGCCGTCCTCCTGAACCTCGTAAGCACGGCGTTTGCAGCCGAATGCGCCGAATACAGGCAGGTTGCCAAAGTCATACAGATGGTGGTAAATGGGCTTGATGCCCAGAGAACCCATGGAGGTGAAGAACAGGCTGCCGTGGAAGGGGCTCAGCTCCGTCAGGAAGCCGGGTAGCAGACCGAAGTAGTCCAGCAGCTTTAAGAGCCAAACCACGAATTTCAGTACCACACTGGGGATCAGGTTCAAAAGACCGATCAGCTTGTCAATACCGGAGTCCAGCTCCTGGGTGGCTTTGATGCCTTCAATGGCGGCGTTGAGCTTGTTGTAAACATCCTCGGCGGTATCGGTACGCAGCAGGTGGACCTTAATGGAAGTGTCAGGGGATTCCACGGTCATTTCCTTTTTTACCACCATGCAGTACTGGATGTCCTCGCCGCGGGAGTAGACCTTCTGACCGTTAATGAAGCGGTTGAGCTGGGGGTACTTGCACAGGGCACGGACATAGGCGGCCAGCAGCACATGGGTGATGCCGAAGTCGGTCATGCCCTCTTTACGCTTTTGGCGGATGTAACGCTCGATATGGGTGATCTCGAAGGAATCCTCAAACAGATTGGAGCAGGTGTTGCGTTCCACCTGGAAGAAGGAAGTGATCTGAGCCATAGGGGCAAGGGTACGGATCTTCCGCCCGTCGGAGCGGTCACCCCAGGTGGGGTGGTAAGCACCGTCGTTATGGAAGTGTACTGCAAACAGGGGCAGGAGCATACCGGCTGTCATGAGGATATCGGCCAGGAAGGGACGGTAATTCTCACAGAATGCACCGGCAAACAGGTATAGCTGGGCGCCCAAGGGGAACAGCAGCGCCGGGATCATCAGCCAGAAAAGACGGGCATGGTTGGCAATGATCTGTGTATAGGTCAGCGCAATGAACAGCATGGCAATGGCATACAGAACCTTGATCATCGGGCCGAAGCTGCTGTAGGAGAAGTTGTAGAAAATAAAGCAGTAGTAAATAGCATAGAGCCATACGGCGGTGGCGGTTTTATAATACCGCTCCTTACCGTTCAGAAGGGTCACAAGTGCAAAAAGCAGGCAGGCTGCGACCGGCAGAACGATTTGATCCCACACCCCAATGCCTTTCTCAAAGGGAAACATAAAGCGGGTCACTACCGAACCGACCATGCAAAGCACCATGATCCAGATCAGCAAATTTTTGGTGCTGACATAAAGATGTTCTCTGTTTTTCATAGCATCTTCATTTTAACATGAATTATTTGAAAAATCAACATAAATATTAACAAACTATTAAGAAAATGCCAGGAAATTGATGAGTTCAAAGGTGAGCGGCAGGATAACAAGACACATAACGAAGGATACGAAGCACATCCGTGCGTTGTCGGTGGCATCGTAGCCGAAGCTCTCGGGGTAGACCACTAAGTTCAGACCCATGGGCAGGGCCAGCATCAGCAGGGGCATCATCAGCATACTTTCACGCAGACCTAAGAAATACAGGGGAACGCCGAACAGCAGCGGAAGCAGCAGAAGGCGAATGGCACTGTAGAAGTAGGCTTTTGCGCCTACAAACAGCTTTTTAAAGGGAAGCCCACCCAGCACAAAGCCGGCAAGCAACATAGACACCGGGCTCATACAGCTGGCGGCACCGTTTATGACATCGTTTAAAAAGCTGGGCAGCTGGATGCCGGACAGACCAATGGTGACACCGGTGATCACAGCGATGATCATGGGAGTCAGCAGGATCTTTTTAAGGGTCAGCTTACCGTCTCTGTTAAACAGCAGATACCCCCAGGTGTAGGTTGCGATTGTGGTAGGAATTGCAAAGACAATCATGTCGCCCAAAGCGGCAGAGCCGAACACACCCTCTACCACCGGGTAGCCGAAGTAGCCGTAGTTGGAAACGGTAAAGGCGTATGTAAGACAGCGGCGGTCAAACTCGTCCTTGCCCAGCCACCGTGCCAGCAGCTTTGCCACCAGGATCATCAGGATGATCATTACTGCGCCAATACCAAGCAGGCTGAGCTTATCGCCAATGCTTGCTATGGTCACATTTTTGGACAGGTTACGAATGTTGTAGGCCGGGCAGAATACAAAGGCGCACAGGGTGCTCATGATCTTGCCTGCGTTTTCCGGCAGCTTTTTGCTTTTGCGCATGATAATGCCGATGCTGATCATTGTAATCAGCATGGCAACCTTTTGAAATGTCAAAAATGCAACTGTTCCCATATTACAGCACTCCTTTAACAGCTCGGATGTGGTCAGGCGTGGTGCCGCAGCAGCCGCCAACCAGGGTAGCACCGGCAGTAACGCAGTTTTTAACGATCCTGGCAAATTCCTCCGGTCCCATGGGATAGTGGGGGAGACCATCCATGCCGATCACCGGGTTTCCGGCGTTGGGCTTGCAGACCAGCGGACCGGTTGTGTAGCTGCGCAGCTTTATGACAAGGTCTGCGGTAAAGCTATCGGCAGATACACAGTTAAAGCCCACAGCGGCAGCACCGGCCTGCGCCAGGTTTTGGAGAATGGGGCCTGCATCCCGGCCGGAGTACAGCGCACCGTCGGATTGCATGGTAAAGGTGTAAAGCACTGTTTGGGCACCTTCTAACTCGGCGGCGGTCAAAATGGCTTCTGCTTCGGTGGGATACATCAGGGTCTCGGCAGCCAACAGGTCTGCACCGCCCTCTAAAAGGCCGTGGATCTGTCGGCGGTAGTTTTCCACCAAGACATCAAACTGCTCCTCGTCCCAGCTGTCCATGTAGGTGGCTAAGGTGGTCAGATCACCGGCAACGAGACAGTCCGGTGCAGCGGAGCGGGAGAGCTTTACCAGTGTTTCGTTAATAAGCTCCGTTTTGTCCCCGAGACCTACCCGCTTCAGTGCAATGGGCTGGGCCTGGAAGGTGGGGGCGTAAATGATGTTGCTGCCGGCTTGGGCATACTGCCGCTGCAAAGCCACCAGCGGCTCGGGGTTTTCGAGGACCCACTGCTCGGTACAGCACCCACGAGGCATACCGGCCTTTTGCAGCTCGGAGCCGGTTGCACCGTCCAACAGCAGCGGCCCTTTGGACAGCAGGAGGTTAAATTGTTCTTTTGTAAGCATGGGAATGCTCCTTTATTTATAATTTAAACTATTATAGACCACCGGAAAAAAGATTGCAAGCATATCCATTGACTACAGGGGAAAAATTTGTTAGAATGAGAAAAAATTAAAGGAGTAAGTTATGAAAAAGACTGTTTTAAAAGAATATGCAAGGCTCATTGTCCGTGTGGGCGCCAATGTGCAGAAGGGCCAGGAAGTCCTGATCTACGCAGACCTGGATCAGCCGGAGTTTGTGCAGCTGGTGGTGGAGGAGTGCTATAAGGCAAAGGCCTCCGATGTGACGGTTATTTGGGACTATCAGCCCCTGACCAAGCTGCACAGCCGCTATAAGACCGTGAAAAACCTGGGTAAGGTCCTTCCCTGGCACGAGGCCCGTCAGCAGCACTACTGTGATGCGCTTCCTTGCCGTATCCACCTGATCTCCGAAGACCCCAACGGTCTCAAGGGTGTGCGGATGGATAAGCTGGCCGCGGCACGGAAGTTGTCCTATCCCATTTTGAAGCCTTATATTGACAAGCGGGAAGGTCAGCAGCAGTGGATCATTGCGGCTGTGCCCGGTAAGGCCTGGGCCAAGAAGGTGTTCCCTGGCCTGCGTACTGCACAGGCAGTGGAAAAGCTGTGGGAGACTATTTTAATGACCGCCCGTGTGGACGGTGATGCAGTTGGCGCATGGGAGAAGCATAACGCAGATCTGCGCAGCCGCTGTGATTATCTCAACAGCCTGGGCATCGAATCTCTCCACTATACTGCCGATAACGGCACCGACCTGACCGTTGGTATGATTGAGCGGGCCATTTTCTGCGGTGGCGCAGAGGTCAGCCGTCAGGGTATTACCTTTAATCCTAATATCCCCACCGAGGAGTGCTTCATCTCTCCCATGAAGGGTAAGGCCGAGGGTATTGTCTATTCCACAAAGCCTCTGTCCTATGAGGGTCAGCTGATCGATGAGTTCTTCATGCGCTTTGAGGGCGGCAAGGTTGTGGAGTGCGGTGCCAAGCAGGGCGAGGAGCTTTTAAAGACCATGCTCAGTATGGATGAAGGTGCAGCTTATCTGGGTGAATGTGCATTGGTACCTCAGTGTAGCCCCATAGCACAGTCCGGCCTGCTGTTCTACAGCACCCTGTTTGATGAGAATGCCTCTTGCCATTTAGCTGTTGGAAAGGGCTTTATTGATACCATCCGTGACGGCCATGAGCTTAGCCTGGATGAGTGCCGGGAGCTGGGCATCAACGAGTCCATGATCCATGAGGATTTCATGATCGGCTGCGACAGTATGAACATCGATGCCACCACAAGAGACGGTAAAGTAGTGCCCATTTTCAGAAACGGAAACTGGGCATTCTAAAAATTTACAAAAAACCGAAAAAAACACTTGCATTATTGAAAAGAGTATGGTATGATACTCGGGCGATTAAAGATTGCTAAGGGTTACTATGCCCTTTTAAGCTGATGAGAAAGAGGTGAAAAACATGAAGGAAGGCATCCATCCCAACTACGAGCAGACCACCATCCGCTGCGCCTGTGGCAACGTCTTTACCACCGGTTCTACCAAGAAGGATATCCGTGTTGAAATTTGCTCCAAGTGCCACCCCTTCTTTACCGGTAAGCAGAAGCTGGT
>CAYMPY010000084.1:0-9653 GCA_964392535.1 uncultured Oscillospiraceae bacterium | reverse complement strand
GCATGACGGAGGAGGTAACGGAAATACCACGCTGCTTTTCGATCTCCATCCAGTCAGAGGTGGCAGCACGGGAATTTTTCTTGCCCTTGACAACACCGGCCTGGGCAATTGCACCGCCGTAAAGCAGGAACTTTTCCGTCAGGGTGGTTTTACCTGCGTCCGGGTGAGAGATGATGGCAAAGGTCCTTCTGCGGCTGATTTCTTCTATTAAGGTTGACATAATATTTTCTCCATACCATAAAGCATAATTTAACCAATACAGTTTACCACATATTTTTCGCTATTACAAGAAGAAAATAGCAGAATAAGAGAACGGATGCTTCGCTTTCGGCTCAGAATGACAGTAGAGCCTTTCAGGTTTTTGTGTCATTCTGAGGAGCTTGCGACGAAGAATCCGTTCTCTCTGTTTTAAGGAAGTAAAATGGTTGAGATTAGTCAATCACATCCATGCCCATCAGGTCATTGTAGCAATCCTTGCAGTACATCTCGTCACCCAGCAGGTCGTTTTGGTACACCTCGTTGAATTTTTCACCACATTCGGCGCATTCGTGTTTCGTGCCGCAGGCGGCCAACATGGTAACGGCCAGCACCAGGATCAGGGATAAACAAATAAGCTTTTTCATGATCATCGTCCTTTCTTCATATAAATCAGCTGTTTTTCAGCTCATTTAACATTTTAACATAAGTATCGGCTACGGTTTCGCCGGTGCCGGGGGCGAAGCGGGTTATGTCCACCTCGTAGCTACCGTATTTATAGGCGGCAATGGAGGGCAAATAACCAATATGGTGGTAGCAGTAGCCTAACATCAATGTGGTGCGGAAGGGGGAGTTATCCTCCATACGCACGGAGATGGTATCATACATCTCACCGGGGAAGGTAACAAAGGCCAGCTCCTTGCCTAAGGTGACAGCATTGAGGATCATCCAGCCGTCTGCTTCCTTAGTGCGCTTCAAATTGGACAGCAATGCACCTGCATGGTAGGGGCTGTGGATGCCGTAGGGCTCACCCTTTTCTACGCACAGATTCCGGTCATAGGTCTCGGTCCAGACCTGACGAACCATCCGTGCGGCCTCGGCCAGGTTCTCATCCACCTGCTTGATCTCACCGTAGAACTGTACCTGCTTGGTGGTGATGGCTGCAGGCTCCACATCGGTCATGTGCTTGCCCAGGCACTCCAGAACGGAGGCGGCCAGAGCAGTGCCGTGGCTGCGACAGGTGGAATACAGCCGCTCAGCGGACATTCTTGTGGAGGAGTTGACGTTGCCGCAAGCACCCTGGAAGTACACGGCGTTACAGTCATACATGGCCTCCAGGGCCATACGAAATGCACCGATATAGTCAGAAGACAGGTCATATTTGGTATAGCCGCCGGTGAAGTGGGGGTGGGCACGGAAGTTTGCCATGACGATGGGCTTTGCGCCCTCGCGGTTGATCTGTACCACATGGAGGGTGGGGTCAACCTGGGTCATGTGATCCATGAGAACCTTGCCGACCTGTGTGCCGTACTGGTCGCCCAGCACATGGAGCTTGCCGGTGGCAGGCTCGATGGCCTTATAGTGCTTAATGAAGTTGAGACCCTTGGTCTCCATAGAGCCGGTTTTTATGGTGGCAGGCTTCCGGTCTGCAATGGCAGCTACGGAGGTCTCGGCCATGGCAACGATCAGCTGCTCGGTGTACTTTTGAATACAAGGCAGCTCCTGCCTGACGAGGCCCGGGGCGGAGTGGGTATGGGTCGCGGCAATGAAGATGCGATCCTCAGGCAGGCCGGTTGCTTCACTGACCCGTTTCCGGGCGGGCTCGGCAATAGGCTCACTGACGGTGCAGATATCTGCGCCGATCATCAGGATGGTAGAATCGTTTTCGTCGGACAGTGCCACAGAGGTGATGCAAATGTCCTCGGTCATGGCGGTGTGGAAGCGCTTGAGCTCATTGCTGTAGCCACCCAGAGGGATGGATTCGGTGGGCTCTACCACCTGCCGCGCATAACCGGCATAAAGCTTATGTTCCAATGATTTGTCCTCCTTAGTTTTTTCTTAGGTTTAGCACAGAAAAACAGAAATGTCAACCGTAATTTTCCAATTTGTCCCGCTTTCTGTAGTTCGCAGGTGGTGCAGAGGTGTGGAGCTTGAACTGCTGCCGAAAATAGTTGACGGAGGAAAAACCCAGCTGTTCTGCAATGGTGTGAACGGGCGTATCTGTGGAGGCCACAAGCCGAAGAGCCTCTGCCATCAGAATATCCATGCGAAACGCATTGGGCGTCTTGCCGGTAAGCTTTTTGATGTGGACGTATAATGTGGACTCCGCCAGATTGCAGTGGCGGGCCAGGGCCGGGATGCGGGCAGTGGGGTTTTCCAGGATCAGCTTGGATAAGGTTTCCAGCAGCGGCGAGGTTTCCTCATCTTCCTCTAAATGGGGTATCAGCTTTTCAAGCAGCCCGTAAAACTTCACCAGAGTGGGTGTGTCCGGCAGAAAATTCAGAGGGATGGTCAAAAACTCATCAATATACTCCTTCGGAAGAGTCTGGAATTTAAAGTGCTTGGTTCTGGCCTCCGGGAAGAGCTCAAAGCCGCAGGAGAGAGATAAATAATCTGTGCCCCAGGTATAAATTTCATAGGGCATTCCTATGGGAATATAGTAAAAATCCCCTGGCCCAAACTCAAGGGTGATTTTCGGTGTTACATAGCGGCAGTGGCCGGAGGACAGATAGTTGATATAATGACGCGGACTGCCAATACGGCGGTCGAAGTAACACGGCTGAGCATATTTGTAGGTGCGAAAATTATTTCTTGCGTAAAGTTGTTGATTATCCATAGCTTCACCTTTAGAAATATAGAATATTGGTGGTTTATGTATAGAATATTATATTTTATTGCATTTGTCAATGTTGTATAATAAAATCAGAAAAGAAAGGAGTGTATTTATGAAAAAAATACTTGTTTTGTTTTTAGCAGTATTATTCATTCTGCCCGGCTGTGGCAAGCAGTCCGCCCAGGAGCCTGCGGCACAGGATCAGCAGGTGAATACGGAAATTACCCAGTTTTCCGTAGGCTACAGCCGCAAGATCGTCAATCCTGACGAGCCCATTCCCCTTGTGGGCTACGGCAACGAGGAGACCCGGTACTTACAGGAGATTGGTCACGATATTACGGTCTCGGTCATTGCCATCTCCGACGGTGAGGGCAATGACATTCTGATCGTCAATACCGATATGTGCACCACCACCTCTGCCTGGGGCGATTCTATGCAGAATCTGCTTTACGGTGCGACCAATATCCCTCTGGAGCGGATCTATATCAGCTCCAATCACTCCCACTCTGCACCGAAGATTACCGGCTCCAACGAAAGAGTTGTACGTTACCAGGAGAAGGTCTTTAATGCCACCGTGGAGGCTGCCCAGGAGGCTATGGCAGACCGAAAGCCTGCCACTATGGCTACCGGCTCCATTGAGACCGAGAATCTCAACTTCGTCAAGCACTATCAGTATGTGGACGAAAATGGTGTGACCCAGTACTTTGGTGATAACTTCGGCACTGCTGTTTATAATGAGACCACCCAGCATACCACTGAGGTGGATCCAACCATGCATCTGCTGCGCTTCCAACGGGAGGGCGAAAAGGACCTGGTGCTGGTCAACTGGCGTGCCCACCCCCACTTTACCGGCGGTTCTAAAAAGTATGTGCTGTCCTCTGACTATCCTGGCGCATTCCGGGAGGCTGTAGAACAGCAGATCGATGTGGATTGTGTCTATCTGCAGGGTGCCTGCGGTAATGTTAACTCCTCCACCCGTCTTGCGGAGGAGCGGCGCACATCAGATGTCCGCACCTTTGGTAAGCTCCTGGCAGATTATGCCATCGAGGGCCTTAATAACAACATGACCGAAGTGCAGACCGGCACCATCAAGACCCAGTATTATGGGTATTACGGTGAGATCAACCACACCTTTGATGCTTTGCTGGTCCAGGCAAAGACGGTGGCCTCCATATGGGCACAGACCAACAGCTGGGACGAGTGCCGCCCCTATATGACCCCCTACGGCATCCGTAGTCCCTACCATGCAAATGCCATCGTTTCGAACTACAGCCGATCCAAGGAGGCAGACGGCCTGCTTCGGATGAATGCTGTCTCCATCGGCGAGAGCTTCGCCTTTGTCACCTTCCCCGGAGAGCTGTTTGACACCATCTCTGCAGGTGTGGAGGAGGGTTCTCCCTATCAAAGCACCATGCTCATCGGCTACTCTAACGGCCATATCGGCTACCTGCCTTCTGCCTATGCCTTTGAGTACACCAGCTATGAGACCGATATCACCCGCTTCGCAGAGGGCACCGGCGAGATCGTCCGGGATCAGTATATTGCCATGCTGGAAGGCTTGAAGGAGGGCTAAGCTATGAAAAAATACATAAAGTGTTTCCTGCTTCTTGCGATTGTAGCAGTGCTGTTTGCAGGCTGCGGCAAAACCGAGCAGCCCCCTGCAGCCCAGGAAGTGCCTGCAGATGTGGAGCTTTACTGGAATATAAACGGTTCTGATTACCGTGGCCATCCGGATACTACCCCGGTCCGTCGTGCCGATGATAACGGCAACTACTTTCTGCAGTTTGCAGGCGGCGGCGAGCAGCACCGTTTCCAGGTAACCAAAGAGGTTATCGATGGCGGTATCGATATGCATGACCTGGTGGGTCTTGTATTCGATGAAAACGGTATCGTTACAGATTTTTATGCTGTTGAGGATTGCACCGGCGGCTATCTCTGCAAAAAATACTATGTGGAAGATATCCAGGGCACTACTGCTATCTGCAACAACTCTCCCTTGTATGATGGCTTTACCGTGGAATTTGAGCTGAGCGATGACCAATTGGTCTACATGGCCGATGGTGTCAGCCCCCTGACCGGTATGCCTACGGAGGTCATGGTAGATGACGAGATCACCGCTGTTATGGACGAAAGCGGCAAGGTGTTCCTCATTTATGTAGGCCATGTGGGTGAGATGCCCGATGTGTATTTCAGTGCCGCCCGTAAATATGACTCAACAAACAAAATCACCACCCGTGAGCGTGATGAGACGGGCTGCTTTACCTATGAAATGGCTCTGAATGGTGCGCCGGTTACGGTACAGACCAAGGATGCGGACATTGCAACCGCCATGGATAAGATCGCAGCCCGGAATATGGTGCTGACCTTTGATGAAGACGGCATGGTCGACAGCGTTACGGAAGGTTCTGCTGTTACCGGCGGCTGGTACGCCTCCTGGTGTGCAGTTACCGGTATCGAGGGTAAAAACCTGGAATTTACCCGCGTGCTCAGCGGCTCCAACCAGGGCACGGTTTATAACGGCGTGGCTGCCAAAAACTTTGTGGCCTACGATGTCAGCGGCATGAATGAGACTTATGGTGCAGTTACCGAACTGCGCCTGGGTGACACTGTTCACTGTCTGACCAATAAGCGCGGTCAGATCTGCATTGCTTTTGTTGTCAACCGTGTTGCCGATTCTCCCATGTACTGGAATGTGGAGCGGAAATATGACTCCAAGACCAAGGACACTACCCGATATATGTGGGCTGACGGCTACTACCATGTAGTCGTGGCTGTAAATGGCAAGCAGGAGGTAGTCCGTGTGCCGAACCGGGCACTGGTTCAGAAAATGGATGCCCGTGCAGATAAACACTTCGGCCTGAAACTCAACGGCGATATTGTTGAGGCCGTATATGCACCTTCTGCGTGTACCGGCGGCACCTATTTTGCCTCCTGGTGTGATGTGACGGAGGTTAAGGATGGCGTGGTCACTGCACTGCGTACCATTGAAAGCTCCAATCAGGGCACATACTACAGCTGTAAAATGGCTCCCGATTGCAAGGTCTATAATGTGACCTCTGCCGCCGATATGGTAGGCGAGGAAACTACTGTACAGGTGGGTGACCGCATCCACGGTGAGACCAATATGAATGGTGAACTGGTAGTCATTTATGTGGTTGCAAACCGCACCAAGGCGGGCACCAAGCTGTACTGGAATGTGGAGCGGAAATACAACTCCACTACCAAGCTGTCCACCCGTGAGCCCGATGCAGACGGCTGGTATACCTTCCTGCTGGCCTGCGAGGGTGAGCAGGTCACTGTCCGTACCAAGGACAAGGACATCGTACAGAAAATGGATGCCAAGGCAGACCGCTATTTTGGCCTGCGGGTCAATAAGGAGGGAGAGATCACCCTCTACTGCACCGCTAACGATGTGACCGGTGGCAGCTACTTTGCTTCCTGGTGCGATGTGACCAATATCGATGGCACTAAGGTCACTGCTCTGCGAACCCTCAGCGGCTCCAACCAGGGCACATCCTATACGGCCACCATGGCCAGTGACTGCAAGGTCTATAATGTCAGCGATAACTATATTTCCTTTGCAGGCGAGGAGACGGAGCTCCGTGTGGGTGACCGAATCCAGGGCCAGTGCAACCGGTACGGCGGCCTGGTAGCCATCTTTGTGGTTAGTCGGCCCGACCTGCCCGGCACACCGGACCACTTCCACTGTGCCTGCAACGGCAAGGCGGTTGGTGCAGGCACCCATACCTGTGACGACTCCACCGGCTGGTCTGCCTGGGAAAACCCCCGGCGGCTGCCTACCTCTGGCAACTGGTACTTAACAACCGATGTTACCCTGGAGGACAAGGTGACGATCCCTGTGAACAGCACTCTGAGCCTGTGCCTCAACGGTCATACCGTTAGTGGTCAGACCACCGGTACCAGCTCTGTATTTAATGTCAATACAGGCCTGACCATTACCGACTGCGTAGGCGGCGGTGAAATTATCGGCAATACCGATGCCTACGGCGCAGTTATGTATGTTTATGAAGGTAGCGGCCCTGCGGAGGTCAATATCTTTGCCGGTACGCTCCGCTGCAGCCTGGAGTCCAAAACCAAGGACGGCGGCATCATCTATGTGGGTAATAAGGGTGCAAACCCTGCAAGCCTGAATATCTACGGCGGTACTATTGAAGGTACAAATGTCGGCGGAAAAATCGGTGGCGCCATCCACCTGATTTGGGGCACGCAGCTGAATATGTACGGCGGCTCCATCATCGGCGGCACGGCTGACAAGGGCGGTGCTATCGCAACAGGTGTTGGTGGTGTGAATATTTACGGCGGTACCATTACCGGCGGCGCAGCCCGTCTGGGCGGCGGTATCTACATTGGCAACGGCGGCAGCCTGTACCTTGATAACGCAACGATTACAGGTAATAAGGTAACCAACGGCGTTGGTAAGGATATTTACGCCGTCACCAATACCACCTTGACCTTAAACGGCAAGATCACCATTGGCAATATGTTCCTCAATAACGGCGTTATGGTCCTTGGAGCTGACGGCCTGGACGATTCCTCTTCCATCTCGGTCCATAAGGTGGCCGCAGGTCCCTTCCTGGAAACTTCCGATGAAAAGGACATTGATTGCTTCACAAGCTATAATAAGGATTATAAGCTCGTTTACGAGGACGGCAAGATCGCAACAGCAGATGCGGTTACTGCCCATAAGCACTGTCCTTGTAACGGCACTGCTGTGGGTAAGGGCGACCATATTTGCGCAGATGTAAACTACAAGGAGTGGAGCGATGCAACATCCCTGCCCACCTCCGGCAACTACTATCTGACAACCGATGTGACCACCACCAAGGGTACAACCGTGCCCAACGGCAGCACCTTGAATATTTGCCTGTGCGGTTACACCATTACCGGTCCTGAGGGCAGCACTTCCTCTGTATTCTTCGTCAATACGGGTCTGTCCATCACCGATTGCTCTGCTACCCCCGGTCAGATCGTCTCCCGGAACGATGCCTACGGCTCTGTTATCTATGTCTACGAGCATAACAGTGCTACAACGGTCAATATCTTTGCAGGCACACTGCGCAGCACACAGGCAAGCCAGACCAAGGACGGCGGCATCATTTACATTGGCAACCAGGGCAAGAACCTGGCGGTGGTGAACCTGTACGGTGGCACCATTGAGGGTAAGACTGTTACCACAAACGGTGGCGCAGTGAACATTATTAAGGGTAATCAGCTGAATATGTACGGTGGTACCATTACCGGTGGCAGCGCCAAGTACGGCGGTGCGATCCGCACATCTGATGGAAGTACCTTTAATATGTACGGTGGTACCATTGAGGGCAACACAGCCACAGCCAGTGGCGGCGCCATCTACGCAAAGGGAACAGGCCGTATCCAGCTCCGTGGCGGCACGATCACCGACAATAGCGCCACCACCGATGGGGGCAATATCTTCGTTGCAGATTCTGTAACGGTGGATATTTATGACGGTGCTGTGCTTACCAAGGGTACAGCCGGTAACGAAGGTGGTAACCTCCGCAATAATAGCCAAAATGTGATCAACATCTACGGCGGTACGGTTTCGGGCGGCAGTGCCAAGAGCGGCGGCAACCTGATGCTCTTTGGCCCGCTGAATATGTACGGCGGCACAATTAAGGGCGGTACAGCTACCAACTTCGGCGGTAATATCTGTACCTGGAACAGCCCGGTTATTACCCTGGAGCAGAACAGCGCATCCACAACTGTGCCCAGCATTACAAACGGTACAGCAACAACCGGCGCAGATATTATCCTGCGTGGAACAGCACCCAAGCTGGATATTACCTACGGCAAGGTTGGCTATGTCCACGGAATCAACGGCTCTGTATCTGTGGGTGGTACTGCGATTATTCAAAAGCTCCATCTGGCAGGCATCACCATGACCGCTGGTGAGCTGACCGATGGCGCATCCATTGCAATCTCCATGGCTACCCCCGGCACCTTCCTGGCCGATTGCACCGATCTGACGGCTTTCTTTAAAGCCTTCGACAGTGCTTATGAAGTGGTCTACGACGGCGCCAACATGGTTCTGAAAGCAAAATAATATAAAAAGAACGGATTCTTCGCCTGCGGCTCAGAATGACATAGAAACCTTAAAAGATTGATTGTCATTCTGAAGTGCGCAGCAACGAAGAATCCGTTATTTTATTGTTACAGCAAGTAAGCTATTGTGGGGCGGTGCTGGGCGGTCAAAGACCGCCGCTACGCGATGCGCACGCGTAGTGGAGACCTGCGGTCACCTTCAGCCGATGCCCTTAGGGAACGGATTTATCCGTTCCGTGCGGAACGCATAGCCGGTTGGTTTTATCAGCAATAGAAGTCCTTGATCTTCTTTGCGCGGCTGGGGTGGCGCAGCTTGCGGATGGCCTTGTTTTCGATCTGGCGGATACGCTCACGGGTAACGCCGAAGATCTGTCCCACCTCTTCCAGTGTGTGGGTGCGGCCGTCGTACATACCAAAACGCATACGCAGCACATCGGCTTCCCGCTCGGTCAGGGTGTCCAGGATCTCCTTCAGTGCTTCAGCCAGCAATGCGTTGGAGGTTGCATCGGCAGGACCGGGGGTGCGATCGTCCTCTACGAAAGAGCCGATGGAAGTATCCTCTTCATCACCAACGGGGGTATCCAGGGACAGGGTATCAGCAGCGGTGCGGCTTGCCTCGATAATCTTTTCGACCGGCAGGCCCAGCTCGGCGGCGATCTCCTCCATGGTAGGCTCACGACCCAGCTCCTGAACAAGCTTTCTGTTGCAGCGGGTGGCCTTGTTAATGACCTCTACCATATGCACCGGTACACGGATGGTACGG
>CAYMPY010000083.1:0-9763 GCA_964392535.1 uncultured Oscillospiraceae bacterium | reverse complement strand
CGGCACGGTGACCTGTAAGGTTCAGAAGCACTTTAAGGATGCCGAGACCCTCAAGCGGTATATGGCGGTATTAGATGATAGCGGCTATACCTTTAATCACTTCTATGTGGGCGTGACCCACTTGAATCTGCGCCCCGGCTCTGACGGCGTGGGTTACAAGGCCACCGTTGCAGGCAATGATGCGGTGCTTTCCGAGATCGCAGGCTACGGCTACAAGCTGTGGCTGACGGAAGACAGAGTGCTGACTGCCTCCAAGGATGGTGCACCTACGGAGAATATGACCACCGTCACCGCAAGAGTGCAGAACTTTGATGTGGAGGGCTACGGTGAAGCATCTGTAAATGGCTGTGTGTTCATCACCTTAAACGATGGTACGGTCATCGAAAGTACGGCTGTTACCTTTACGCTGCGGAGTATCCTGGAAGCAGTTTCCGCAAACGCGGAGGACTATGACCAGACCCAGCTTTCTTCTGTAAGGGCCATGATCGCACGCTTCAGCGATGCTATGGCGGCTTGGAGCATCGATAGCCTTCGTTAAATCCAAATCGCAGTGGTGTGTTAATCGCTCCTACAATGCAGAATACTGTCATTGCGAAGCCACAAAGCGGCTGTGGCGATCTCCGGGGGGATATCGCACATGATTGCACAGGAGCTTGCCACGCCCCTTCGGGGCTCGCAATGAAATAAAACGTTAGATTTAACAAAACAACCGACACGAAAAAGTGTCGGTTATTTTGATTTATTCTATGAATTTTTCATTTTTGGCCTCCTGGCGGCACTTCCGTGGAGATTTGCCGGTGTGGGCTTTAAAAACCTTACGGAAATAATTGGCGTTACTGAAGCCCAGCTCGTCGCTGATCTGTTCCACGGAGTGATTTGTGTCTGTAAGCCACAGCATGGCCTTTTGGATCAGAACCTCCTGCTTCAGCCGGTTGGGCGTTCTGCAGCCGGATTCCTTTAAAACCCGGTACAGGTTCGGTACACTCATGCGGCAGTAATCGGCCATATCCTTGACCTGACATTTATAATTGCGCCATATGAAAATTCGGAGCTTTTCTGTCAGCGTTGCGGCGTAGTCCGTTTCTGCTTCTTTCATATGGGGCAGCAGCTGGGAAAGCAGGGTATAAAACTTTGCCAGAGTGGCAGAGTCCGGTATGATGTTCTTTGGGATCTCCAAAAATTGTGAAATAAATTTATCCGGCAGCTTTTGGGGAAGGAAGGTATGCTCCAAAGCTTCCGGGAAGTGGGTAAAGCCGCAGGAAATAATATGCCTGTCCCGGAAATGGCCTGTGTAGCTGATATCCATAGGCAGATAGATCAGATCACCGGCCTGGACAGTAAAAGGCCCATGCTCTGTGTAGTACACAGCGCTGCCCTCCGTAAAATAATGAATATAATGCCGGAAACTGCCTTTTTCACGGTTACATATCAGCTCACCAGGCCTATGGCCGTAGTCTACAAAATAATAACCGCCGTGGTCGTTGGGGTTTCCTATGAAAACCACCTCCTGCAATAAGATTTTGTTGGTTTTCTTATAAAATACTCTCTTTTCTTATTGTTGTCAATATACTACAATACTATTATCCAAAATATATTGGGAGGTTTAGGTATGTTTAGAAAGCTTATCAGCAGAATATTGATTCTGTCCATGCTGGCAAGTCTGGGCGTATTCCCGGTGGCAGCGGCAGAAACCGAACATCAGGACCATTGTGTCTGTGGCGGTGGGGCAGTGGGGGTTTATGACCACCAGTGCGAGACCGTCCAGTGGCAGCCCCTGCCCGAGGGGACTACCGACTTTGGTACATTAGAGAGCGGCAACTACTATTTGACCGGCGATGTGGCGGTTACGGCTGCAACCAATATTGCGGCAGGCAAACAGCTGAGTATCTGTCTGAACGGTCATAACATCACATCCTCTACTACCCGTGTGTTCGGCTATACGCTGAAGGGTTCTGTGCTGAATATCTGCGATTGTGTCGGCGGCGGCACGGTTACGGCTGGTACAGGCTCCGGAAAATACGGCTGTGTGCTGTACACTATGAGCCAAAGTACTGTCAACATTTTCGGCGGTAACTTTACGTCTTTGTCTACCAATGCGATCAACGGTTCTGTATTTCTGGCAGCTAACGACTCCTGCGACGACTATAACGGTGACGGCACGGTCAATGATACCGATAAGGCCTATGCCGAAGCGGCATCTACATTAAATATTTACGGCGGCAATATTTACGGATCTGTGTCTACCACCGGTACCGGTGGCCTTATCGGATCCTTCCATAACCCCATTATCAACATCCACGGCGGTACGATCTCCGGCGGTGAGGCAGCCCTTGCCGGCGGTAACATCTATAGTGCAGGCACACTGAATGTGACTGGCGGTACCATCACCGGTGGTAAGACCGGTACCAGCGGCGGCAACATCGGTCAGACCCGCAGTGCCACCATCAGCGGCGGTGTGATCTCCGGCGGCGTTGCCACCAATGGCGGCGGTAATGTCTATTCATCCGGTGCGCTGACCGTTAGCGGCGGCCTTGTTACCGACGGTACTGCCGAAATCAAGAACGGCGGCAATATCTCCTGTGCAGGTACTGCGCTGACCGTTACCGGTGGTACGGTGACCAATGGTACTGCCGGCGGCCTTGGCGGTGGTATCCATGTGACCAAGTCCGTTACTGTGAATCTTTCTGGCAATCCCGTTATTGACGGCAATGACCGGAGCAATCTGTTCCTGGCAAGACCGGCTCCTACCACCATCGGTCAGCTGACCGAGGGTGCAAAGGTGGGTATCCTCTATGCCGACACCTGGCATAAGGCAACGGTGGAGCATACACCTGTAGAGGATGTACTGAATTACATTTATTCCGATTCTCCCGAAGCTTACTTTACCTTCAGCGGTACGACCATGAAGCAGACCGCCAAGAGCGAGGAGTACACCGAAACCATCAAGGCTTTAGACTACTTTGATAACACCTTGGAAGAGGCACTGCCCCTAACGGTGGTCTACAAGCTGGTGGATGACCACTTTGCAGCCGACCTTCCCGAAGGAAAGTCCACAAAGAAGGCCATTGTTATTGGCTACGATGCAGTGCGTGCCGATGCACTGGAGCATGTAACAGAACAGGATAGCGGTATTTTCTCTGTGGCCGCTGATGGCGGTCTGTACCATGCCTATGCAGGCGGTGAATACGGCGGTGCTACCCAGCAGATGACCGTCACCTCTGTTGGCTGGACCACCATGTTTACCGGCCTTTTTGCCCGCACCCACGGCGTGACCGCCAACCACAGCAGTTCCATTAACTCCGGTGTCCATACCATCTTTACAAAGATCGCAGAGCAGGGTAAGAATGTGTTGCTGATTGGCAACGGTATGGATAAGACCAAGGATGCAGAAGGTATCTATGAGGGCTTCTTCCCGGAGCATTGGGTAGCAGAGATCGCCTACCAGGAGGCTGAGGAACTGCCTATTACCTACAATAATCCTGAAGCCGATGACACCAATGTGCTCATTTCCCTTCTGGGTGAGAGCGAGATTCCGGATTTTACCTGGTTCTATTTGGGTGAGCCGGATACTGCAGGCCATAACTATGGCTGGGGCAGCCATGTTCCTGAGTATGTGACAGCGGTGCAAGAAACCGATCTTAACGGCAATAACGTATATGAGGCAATCAAGGCCCGTCCTACCTATGATGAAGAGGACTGGCTGGTGGTGGTCATCACCGACCACGGCGGATACCTGACCCAGCACGGTGAGCACTCCGCCCAGGAGCGCAGCACCTGGATCGCAGTGAACAAGGCCATTGACTATACTGCCTACACCGATTATGACCGCCTGGATGAAATCTCCAATGACCACAGCCACTGTGCCTGCGGCATGGGCAAGGCTGACCATGAATGTGCAGAGGAAACCTGGACACCCTGGTTTGATGCAGACAATCTACCCACCGATTCCGGAAACTACTATCTAATGACCGATGTGGATCTGACGGCAATGACCACAAAGATCGATCTGAAGGTGGACGTAGTTCAGAAGCTGTGTCTCAACGGCTACACCATCACCGGCCCTGAGAGTGATATTTCCCTTTGGTGGGTCCGGAACTACTTCAGCCTCTGTGACTGCGTGGGCACAGGTAAGATCAATCTTTCCTCCAACCTGGCAGGCCCACTTCTCCATGTGTTCAGCAGTGATACGGTTTCTGAGGGTCTGGGCGGCACCTTTGAGCTCTATGGCGGTACGGTCACCTCCACCGGCAAAGCCACCAACGCAGGCGGCGGTATCATTTTTGTGGGTAACTCCGGCGATAATGAAGCCATCTTCAATATGTACGGCGGCATCCTCCAGGGTGGTCGCACCGTCAAGGAAGGTGGCGCAGTTAATGTAAACTGTAAAAATGCCCGGTTCAATATGTACGGCGGCATTATCCGGGATTGCGCTGCCGATACCTACGGCGGTGCGGTCTATGTAGCCAGCACCACACGACAGTTTAATATGTACGGCGGTACCATCGAAAACAGCACTGCCGGCACCTGCGGCGGTAATGTTTATTCCTACGGCATTATGAATATGTACGGCGGCACCATTCAGGGCGGCATCGCTAATGAAGGCGGCAACCTGGGTATCGGCGGCAACGGCACTGTGACCCAGTACGGCGGCATCATTCAAAGTGGCGGCTACAGCGGCTCCACAGTTACCACCACCAAGGGCGGTAACGTCATGAACTTCGGCAGCTACTATCTCTACGGCGGCACTGTTAAGGACGGCAAAGCCTCCAACCAGGGCGGCAATATCTCCACCTACAATGCAACGGCCTTTGAAATGAAAAAGACCAAAGATTCCGTTGCCGATCCCCTTGTGGAGAACGGTCAGGCCAAGTACGGCGGCAATATTTGCCTGGGTGGCACCACCGAAAAGCCTGCTTACAGTATGTACGACGGCGTGACTGTTACCGGCGGTACCACCACTTCCGGCGGCGAGGGTGGCAACATCTGGATCGGCGCCAACTATACCCTCAATATGTACGGCGGTACCATTACAGATGGCGGTCACGCCACCAATACCAGCCAGGGCGGCAACATGTTCCTGTACGGCAAGTTTAATATGTACGGCGGTACGGTCAGCGGCGGCACTGCCAAGAGCCAGGGCGGAAATATCTCCGGCTGGAGCAGCTATACCATCAATATGGCAAAGTCTGACCTCAGCACCACTGTGCCCACCATTTCCGGCGGAACAGCCCCTAACAACGGCGGTAATGTGATCCTCCGTGGTACTGCACCCGTTATGAATATGTCCTTCGGTGTAATCACCGGCGGCAGCTCCGGTCTGTATGTGCAGAAGGGCACTCTGAATCTGTCCGGCACCGCACAGATCACCGGTAACACCAATTATAACATCCTGCTGGCAAGCGGCTATACCTTCAGCGCAGAGAATTTGGAGCCCGGTGCAGCATTTGGTGTCTCCATGGCCGATACCACCGGTAAATTCACAGCAAGCATCCCCGATAGCTACTTTGCTCCCGATGATGATGCACTGCTGGTGGTAAAGAAGGATGACGGCCTGTACCTGGCAACTGCAGTTGCCAAGGCAGGGGAGACCCGTTACGCATCTGTCCAGGAGGCAGCAGCAAATGACTATGTGATTCTGCTTGCCGATGTGACTGAGGATGTCGAGCTGACAAAGGATCTGTACTTAGACCTGGGTGGTAAGGTGCTCACCGGCAATATCACCGGTGAAGGTACGCTCTACGGCATGGATTCAGCTACCGATAACTACACCGCATCCACCGGCCGGATCACCGGCACAGTGTCCTGCAATGTGGAGCATCAGTTTAAGACCGATGTGACCGGGGCTGTCCGCCGTTATATGGCAATTGCTGACGATACCGGCTATACCTTCCATCGATTCTATCTGGGCATCACCCACATGAATCTAAAGCCTGATACAGACGGCGTGGGCTATAAGGCCACCATTGCCGGTGACGATGCCGTGCTTGCACAGATCGAAAGCTACGGCTATAAGCTGTGGATTACCGAGGAGAAGGTGGCGGTGGCGTCCAAAGACAGCGCGCCGACAGAGAACATGACCACCATCACTGCACGAGTGCAGAACTTTGATGTGGCAAACTTCGGTGAAACACCTGTAAGCGGTAGTATATTCATTGAGCTGCAGGACGGCACGGTCATTGAAAGCTCTGCTGCAAGCTTTACCCTCCGCAGTATGCTGGAAGCGATTTCTGCAAGCGCAGAGAGCTATTCTGAGACCCAGCTCCGTGCAGTAAAGGATATGGTATCCCGCTTTGCAGATGCAATGGCAAACTGGAATATCGATGCACTGCACTAAAACAACACAGTAGGGGCGACTATTAGTCGCCCGCAGGCAATCCCCCTAAGGCTTTATGGCTTTAGGGGGATTTTGTATGATATTTTTCTTGCATTTTTTGCTTATAACGAGTATAATAAATTGATTTGTTATAAGCAGAGGTATATATAGTGTATTTAAAGAGTTTAGAGGTACAGGGCTTTAAGTCCTTCCCGGACAAGACAACGATCCGTTTTGATGACGATATTACCGCCATCGTGGGTCCCAACGGTTCGGGTAAATCCAATATTTCTGATGCTATTTTGTGGGTCATGGGCGAGCAGAGCACCAAGACCCTCCGTGGCGCAAAGATGGAGGACGTGATCTTCGGCGGTACGCAGAAGCGTGCTGCGGTTGGTTTTGCCGAAGCCACGCTGACACTGGATAATTCCGACCGTGCGCTGTGCTACGATGCAGATGAGGTCATGGTTACCCGTCGGTATTATCGTTCCGGTGACAGTGAATACTATATTAACCGCCAGAGCGCAAGACTTCGTGATATCCATGAGATGTTCATGGACACCGGTCTTGGCAGAGAGGGCTATTCCAACATCGGTCAGGGCCGTATTGACGAGATATTGTCGCTCAAGAGCGCAGATCGACGCGAGATCTTTGAAGAGGCCGCCGGTATTTCCAAGTACCGTCACCGCAAGGAGGAGACTGAGCGTAAGCTGGCCCATACGGAGGATAATCTCCTGCGTATCGGTGATAAGATCTCCGAGCTGGAGGTGCAGTTAGAGCCCTTAAAGCAGCAATCTGAAAAGGCAAAGAAGTATTTGCTGTATAAAGAAGAGCTTCAGGGTGTGGAAGTGGCTGTTTGGCTGGATACCTTGGACAGACTTTCCGCCGCCGCCAAGAAGGCAGAGGAGGACTATACTTCTGCGGCGTTCGTATTGAAGCAGGCAGAGGAGGATCTGGAGAAGCTCTATGCCCAGGCAAATGACCTGGGTGACCAGCTTCGTGGCCGGGACGGCGATTTGGAGAATATCCGTATCAAAGTCAGTATGCTGGATGCAAATCATCAGCAGATGGAGGGACAGATTACCGTACTGACCGGAAATGTCCGCAATAATGAAGATAATATTGCCCGCATTCGGGAAGAATTAAAGGGTCAGGAGGACCGCAGCGGCGGTTTGGCCGGACAGATGGACCAAACCCGCCAGCGTATCGGTGAGATCGCCGTGGAACTGGAGGAAAAAAGGCAGAAGCTTGCCGCTCTGCAGCAGGAGATGACCGCTCTGACCACCAGCGCCCAGGGTATTACCCGCCAGTTTTTGGAGCTGCGCAGCAAGGAAAGCACCCTGACCGCTGACCAGGCAGGTCGGGAGGCGGATATCCGTGGCCTGGAAAGTGCCATGGCAGAGACCACCCAGCGGATGGAGCAGCTTCAGGGTGACCTGGAAGCAGGCAGAGGTCGGCAGCAGCAGGCGGAGGAAGCCTTGCAGCAGTGCCGCAAGGAGCTGGGTAAGGCCCGGGAGGATGTAACTGCTGCAAATAATATGATCGCCGGTTATACGCTGCGGCTGCAGAACCGGGAGAAGAAGGCAGAGGACCTGGGCAATCAGCTGCGGCAGGTTACCGCAAGCTTAGAAAGTGTTCAGGCAAAAACAAAGGTGTTCCGTGCCATGGAGCGGGATTATGAGAGCTATCATAAGTCCGTTCGTATGGTCATGCAGGAGGCCCAGCGTGGTGGCCTGCGGCATATTCACGGACCGGTGTCCAAGCTGATCCGTACCGATGAAGAGTTTACACTGGCAATTGAAATTGCATTGGGTGGTTCACTTCAGGATATTGTGGTGGATACAGAGTCTGACGGAAAAGCCGCTTTGTCATATTTAAAGCGTACTGGCTTTGGACGTGCCACCTTTCAGCCGCTGAATATTGTTAAAGGCAGAGTGCTGAGGGAAACCGGTTTGGAGTCCTGTCGTGGCTTTGTGGGTATTGCAGCAGAGCTTATTGATTCGGAGGATATCTACAGACCTGTGGTGGAGTATTTGGTGGGCCGAATTGTGGTAGTGGAGGATATTGATGCCGCTATTGCCATGGCAAAAAAATACAATCATCGATTTAAAATCGTTACTCTGGATGGTCAGGTTATAAATGTGGGCGGCTCTATGACCGGCGGTTCTGTCAACAAGGAGGCCGGTATCCTGTCCCGTGCCAACGAGCTGGAAAAGCTCAGCGCACAGGAAAAGGAGCTGATCGATAAGCAAAACGAGATCGACGAGCAGTACCGGGAAGCGCTGCGCAGTGCTGAGCAGGTGCGCTTCCAGATGAATACGGCATCCGAGGAGCTCCGTCAGGCGGAGGATCAGGTGCTGCGGCTTCAGGGCCGTGAAAAGCAGCATGAGGTGATGGTGGATGCCATCTGTGAGGCTGAGGCTTCTGCACGTCGGGAATGGGAGTCTCTGGAAAACCGTGACCGTAATGACCGGGAGCGTCTCAGTGCACAGAGGGCGAAGCTGCAGGTATTTTCTCAGCAGCTGCAGGATGTGAAGGGACAGATCGCAGCCCTGGAGGGCACGCAGACCGAGGCAAGCCAGTCCATGGCCCGCATCACAGAGGATATGACCGCCCTTAAGACCGACGAGGCCGCACTGGAGGCAGAACGCCACACTGCTCAGCTGCACATTGAGGATCTGCAGCAGCTGTGCACAGAAATGGCTGGTGACCGGGATAAGAAGCTTGTACTGATCGCCTCCATGGAGGATGAGAATAAGCGGTTGGAGGATCAGATCCGGCAGCTTCAGATCCGCCGTGACGAGAATTTGGAAGAGGCTGCTGCAGTCCGAAGGGAAATGGAGCAGGTGCTGAAAAACCGTGCCGATACAGAGGCACTCAAGACCAAAACCGAGCGGGAAGCCCAGGAAAAGAGTAAGGACATCAATACCATGACCCAGGCCTGCTCCAGACTGGAGCAGAAAAAGATGTCGGCAGAGATGGAAGAACGGCAGATCATTGATAAGCTTTGGGATTCCTATGAGCTGACACCCTCTACTGCAGTGGACAAGCGGGGCGTGATCGAGTCTGTTACAGCCGGTCAGCGGCGTATTGCGGAGCTGAAGCGGAAAATCGCAGGCCTTGGTACACCCAACCTGGGTGCTATTGAGGAATTTGCCCGTGTCAATGAGCGGTACAGCTACTTAGCATCCCAGCGGGACGATGTGCTCACCTCCAAGCGGGAGTTGGAGTCCATTATCCGGAATATTACCCAGGAAATGACCACCATCTTTGTGACGGAGTTTACAAAGATCAACGAATACTTCCAGCAGACCTTTGTGGAGATGTTCGGTGGCGGCAAGGGTAGTCTGGTGCTGGAAGACCCCAATGAGCCCCTGACCTGCGGCATTGAGATTCGTGTACAGCCTCCCGGAAAGCAGCTGAAAACCATTACACTGCTCAGCGGCGGCG
>CAYMPY010000082.1:0-9795 GCA_964392535.1 uncultured Oscillospiraceae bacterium | reverse complement strand
GGGTCATCGGGTGCACAGACCACCGGCTCCATGCTCAGCTCCGTAAAGCCCAAATCCAGCATGGTCTTGATATCCTCTAAGAAATCAGGGTTTGCGTGGGTGAACGTGCCACGCATATAGTAATTCTTGCCGCCACGGGCCTCCACCAGCTTTTGGAACTTGGGCACGATCTTCTCCCAGCTACCCTTGCCTGCATAGTCCACACGGTAACGATCATGGATCTCCTGCCGTCCGTCCAGGCTCAGCACCACATTGCTCATTTCCTTATTGGCAAAGTCGATCACATCGTCATCGATGAGCATACCGTTGGTAGTTAAGGTAAAACGGAAGTTCTTTCCTGCTTCCTTTTCGATACTCCGTGCGTAAGCTACCAAATCTTTTACCACCTGGAAGTTCATCAGCGGCTCGCCACCGAAGAAGTCCACTTCCAAATTATGGCGGCTGCCGGAGTTTTCGATCAAAAAGTCCAGTGCCCGTTTGCCCACCTCAAAGGACATCAGGGCCCGCTCGCCCTGGTACTTACCCTGGGATGCAAAGCAATAAGCACAGTTTAAGTTACAGCTGTGGGCAATATGGATACACAGGGCCTTTACAACGCCGGAGGTCTTTTCCTTCAGCTTACCGGCAATAGGCGCAAAGGTATCGGGCGTAAAGAGCTTCCCGGCCTTTTTCAGGTCCTCGATCTGCCCAAAGCCCTCCCGAAGCTCCGCTTCAGTGACCTCCGGGTATTTGGCGGTCATGGCCTCAATGATCTGCTCATGGCTGTGGCTTTCGTACATCTCGATCACATCGTAGAACACCTCGTCCACCAAATGCACAGAGCCGGAGCAGATATCCAGCACAATATTCAGGCCACCTAATTTATAACAATGAATCATAATCATACCTCATGAAAAATGCCGCCCGCAGGCGGCAAATTTTCTTACTTGTTTTCGCACTGCTGATTTGCAATGCCGCAGCTGGTCTTGCAGGCGGACTGGCAGGAGGTCTGGCACTCGCCGCAGCCACCGTGCTTTGCGCTGTCGCACAGGTTCTTGGTTTCCAGAGTCTGGATCTTCATAGTTGTTCCCTCCAAAATTTAATATTTTCTGTATTTTATCACACATTATTCAATTAGTCAATTACACAAAAAAATTTTTACGCCCGTTGAAAAAAATCGATCTCTGTTGTATAATTGTGCATCATACATTTATGAAGGAGCAGCCATGAAAGAACATATCGATACCGCCCCTTTGATTGAAGCCTTTGAAGCCGGGGATGAGTGCCCCTTCTGCTATCTGCAGCGCAAGGCCGAGCAGAACACCATCCGTTATGTGGCCGGAGACGGTGCCAGCTACATGGAGCCGGATGTCCGTGGAGCCACCGATGCCCACGGTTTTTGCAACGAGCACATGAAAAAGCTCTACGATTATGGCAATTCCCTGGGTCTTGCCCTGATGCTGCAGACCTATTACGCAGGTCTTTTAAATGAATTTGCGGAAAACCGGGATTCCATGAAGCCCGACGAAAAAAAAAGCCTGTTTTCCAAAAAGAAGCCTGCGCCCGCAGATTCTTACCCCGCCCGCCTGAAGGCCAGGGTAGACGATTGCTTCATCTGTAACCGCATCCGTTACCACATGGAGCGGTATTACACCACCTTCTTCCACATGATCAAGGAGGATGAATTCCGGGCCAAGGTCATTTCCTCCAAGGGCTTCTGTTACCGCCACTTTGCTGAGATCATGGAGATCGCACCGGAAAAAGTACCTGCAAAGCAAGCCGAGTGGTTCTACAGCGCCATGAAAATGGTCATGGAGGAGCAGGCCATCCGGGTAAAACAGGACCTTGACTGGTTCATTGCCAAATTTGACTACCGCAATGCAAATGAGCCCTGGAAAAACGCCAGAGATGCCCTGTCCCGAGCCGCCCAAAAGCTCCAGGGCTTCTACCCCGCCGACCCGGTTTATAAGAAGGACTAAAAATGCAGTCATCCGTTGGGATGACTGCATTTTCTTACTTATGCAAATCCTGCTTGATTTGGGTGGTGCTGATCTCGGGGGTACGGGGCAGGTAGACCACCTCTGCGCCCTCCTCGGTCAGGAAGTCGAACTTACCCTTCCAATCGTCACCCATAACGAAGGTATCGATGTGATACTGGTGGATATCAGTACGCTTCTGCTCCCAGTTTTCTTCGGGAATAACAAGGTCCACATACCGCAGTGCCTCCAGCATTTCCTTCCGCTGGGCATAGGTAAAGTAGCACTTTTTCTGCTTCTCGTTCCAGTTAAATTCATCGGTAGACAGGGCGACCACCAAATAATCGCCCAGCGCCTTTGCACGGCGCAGCAGGTTCAGGTGTCCGTAATGCAGCAGGTCATAGGTGCCGTAGGTGATAATACGCTTCATAGGTCTTACTCCTTCTTTCTTTATGGCCTTTTCATTGGTCAGTACATCCAGGGCCGACACTTGGATCTCCGGTTTTTTACCACGGCCCATCAGCAACTTGACCGTATCCCGGGGATCTGCCTCATCAAATACGATGGCGTTTACCGCTTCCATAATGGGCAGCTCTACCCCAAATTTTTCCTTTAATTTCATGGCAGCAGGCAGAGCGTTAATACCCTCCACCACCATGCCGATTTGCTTAATAGCTTCCTCCGGCTTTACACCCTGACCCAGCAGCATGCCGCAGCGGTTATTGCGGCTGTGGATGGAAGTAGCCGTCACGATCAAGTCACCGATACCGGCAAGACCGCCGAAGGTATCGCTGTTGCAGCCCATGGCACGACCCAATCTTGTAATTTCCGCAATGCCACGGGTTATAAGGGCGGCCTTGGTGTTATCACCCAGGCCCAGGCCCACCGCAATACCGGAAGCAAGGGCAATGATATTTTTCATTGCACCGCACAGCTCCACGCCCAGCACATCCTCATTGGTGTAGACGCGCATACAGGTATTGAAGAAAACATTCTGCACAAATTCCGCAGCAGCCTGATCCTCACAGGCAGATACGATGGTGGTGGGCAGGTCCTTGGCAACCTCCTCCGCATGGGTAGGTCCCGACAGGGCCACCAGCTTTGCGGTGGGATTTTTAATCTCATCTGCAATGATCTGGGTCATGGTCAGCAACGTATCAGCCTCAACGCCCTTTGCCACGTCTACGATCACCTGACCGTTTGGAATATAGGGTGCAGCAGCCTTTGCCGTAGAGCGAACAAAGGGAGAGGGTACTGCAAAAAGCAGGATATCCTTTTTGCGGCACACCGCTTCCATATCCTTTGTAAAGCGAATCTCCTCCGGAATCACCATGCCCGGCAGGTTGGGATGGCGGCGGGTCTCGGAAAATTCATCGATCTCCCGACCGATGGCAGACCAGACCTCCACCTTATGACCGCTGACGGACAGCATCCGTGCCAGCGCCATACCCCAGGTTCCGGCACCTAAAACTCCAATTTTACTCATAGTATTACTCCTCATTTTTTACAGGAAGTCTGCTTCTTCTCCTGCTGCGGCGGGAGGCAGACTCCCTTGTGCCCGGCTCGGGATCGGCCTTTTCCGCACGGCGGGCATAGGCCTGAGCCGCCTCAGAGGTGGCCTCATAGGTCAGCCTGCTGACACGAACCGTGCCGTCCGGCTGGGCAGACAGCCGCACACGGATCAGAAACTTCCCGTGCTCCGGGCAGGTGGCAAGATCCATATACCGATGTCCCGGCTGGGTAAACCAGCGAGAACCCAGCATATGCCGACCGCAGATGGGACACTCATTTTCAGGTCCGGCCATGGCAGCCAGCGCAGCCCGCTTATCCGGGTAATCATAAAACACCTTTCGGGCAATACAGCCGGGAAGCTCTGCGCCGTGGAAGCCATTTACATGGCTATTTACCGCCTCATCATACTGGGCCATACCCTTTTTCAGGTCCAGCCGTGCACAGATCAGAGCCGTATGAAAGGCATCACCCAAGGCATCGTGGGCAGGCCGGGTGGGATTGATACCAAAAATCTCCATGGCGGTCTTTAGTGCCTTTTGAGAGCTGGAACCATCGGTCTGGGCGTTGAAGATCATCTGGGCGTTATACCACTTATCCACCCATTTATCCTCTATTTCGTACAGCTGCAGGTTTTCCTTTAAGATGGCAATATCGTCAAAGCCCCAAGTCAGGAATACCACCTTCTCACCGCACCAGGCACGGAACTTCTCAATGGCCTCGGTCATGGACAGTCCCTCTTCCCGAAGCTGGGATTCCTTAATGCCGGTGAGCTTGCTGACTCTGCGGTTGAGTCTTCTGTAATATTTTGGTTTGACGAGTACCTGAAATTCATCAGCCACCGTCTGCTTCTGTGTCAGACGTACTGCGCCGATCTGCAGGATCTCACCGCGGATCTGCACAGGCAGCACCTTCCGCGAGGACGGAGAGCCGGGCCAGGGCTGATTCCACTCCATATCCAGTACAATGTAGTCCATTTACTTGACCTCGTTTTCGTTCATTATATCACATCATACCACATCTGACTCTTTCTGTAAACCATTATTTTGCTGGCATTATTTTATTGTAGGAAATTGGCACTTGTTTTATTGCCAGTTTGTGCTATTATAATAAAAAACCTCAAAGGAGTATCCCACATGGCATACAAAAGAATTTTAACAGTTCAGGACATTTCCTGTGTCGGTCAGTGTTCCCTGACAGTGGCACTGCCCATTATCTCCGCCTGCGGCATTGAATGTGCCGTGCTGCCCTCTGCAGTACTGTCCACCCACACCGCCGGCTTTACCGACTACACCTTCCGGGATCTGACCGAGGATATCCCCGCCATTAACAGCCACTGGCAGCAGACCGGCATCTCCTTTGGTGCCATTTACACCGGCTACCTGGGCAGCACCAAGCAGATCGACTATGTGGCACAGCTGTTTTCCTCTGTGGCTGCTCCCGGCTGCAAAAAAATCGTAGACCCGGCCATGGCCGACAACGGTAAGCTCTACCCCGGCTTCGATCAAGCCTATGTGGATGCTATGAAAATCCTCTGTGGCAAGGCTGACTACCTGATCCCCAACATCACCGAGGCCTGCTTCCTGACCGATACGGAATATAAGGAAGCTTACGATCGGGCCTATATTGACGATCTTCTTAACAAGCTGACCGCCCTGGGCTGCGGCAACATCATTTTCACCGGCATTTCCTACGAACCCGGCATGACCGGTGTCGTGGTCTTTGAAAACGGCAGCTACAGCTACTATCAGCACGAGAAGCTTCCCAACAGCTGCCACGGCACCGGCGATATTTACGCCTCTGCCTTTGTGGGTGCATTCCTGCGTGGCAAAACTTCCTTTGAGGCAGCAAAGATCGCTGCAGATTACGCCGTGGAATGCATCCGCTATACCGGCACACTGGAAAACCATTGGTACGGCGCAGCCTTTGAGCCTGTTCTCGGCAAGCTCATTGAGGCCTTACAATAACAGATTGCCGCAACGCCTCAGGTGTTGCGGCGTTTTATATAAATACTTCGTTCGTTTATGCCCCTGTTGTTCGTTGCAATTGTGTGGATTCTATGATAAAATGACAGAAACTTGAACAAAGAAGGATATCACTATGAACATTGCTCCACAGATTCAGGCCTTTTGCATAGACGGAAATGCCGTTACCTGCGCAGAGTTTGGAAACGGTCATATCAATCAGACCTTAAAGATCACTACCGACACCGGATGCGTCTATGTTTTACAGCAGATCAACCACTATGTATTTAAAGAGCCGGTCAAGCTCATGGAAAATGCATCCAGAGTAACAGGTTATCTTTTGGAGCAAACCGGTGATCCCACCGCCGCCCTCCATTTTATTCCCACCCGGGACGGCCAATTCTGCCACAAGGACGGAGACGGAAACTATTGGCGGGCATACGAATTTGTGGAAGGCTTCTGTCTGGAGGCTGCGGAGAGCACCGAGGATTTTTACGAAAGTGCCGTAGCCTTTGGCCGCTTCCAGCAGCTGCTGCTGAATTTCCCTGCCCACACGCTCCATGAGACCATCCCCAATTTCCACAACACCATTGACCGCTACAGACAGCTAAAGGATTCTATTGCCGCTGATCCCCTGGGCCGTGCTGCCGAGGTTACAGCCGAAATTGAATTTGCGCTTAAGCACGAGCAAGTGGGTGGCACCCTGCAGCGGATGCTGGAAAATGGCGAGCTGCCGCTGCGTGTGACCCACAACGATACCAAGCTGAACAATGTGCTGCTTCATTCCAAAACACGGAAGCCCCTTTGTGTGCTGGACCTGGACACCGTCATGCCCGGTCTCAGTGCCCACGATTTTGGTGACTCTATCCGCTTCGGCGCAGCCACCGCTGCCGAGGATGAGCAAGACCCCTCTAAAATGAAGCTGAATTTAGAATACTATGAAAGCTACGCCAAGGGCTTCCTGGAGGCGGCCACCGCACTTACGGACAAAGAAATAGAGGTTCTGCCCTATGGCGCACTGATCATGACCCTGGAAGTGGGTATCCGGTTCTTAAAGGATTACTTAGACGGTGATGTGTACTTTAAGACCGCCTACCCTACCCACAATTTGGTCCGTTGCCGCACCCAGTTTGCGCTGGCTGCCGACATGGAAGCCAAGTGGGAGAAAATGCAGGCTGTCATCAACCGCCTGAAAGCACAGCGTTAATAAAAAGCGACGATGATTTCTCATCGTCGCTTTTTATTAACCGTCACTCCAAATTCGGTAGGAATCGGGGTTATTCAGTACCAAGGTGCTTTGCAGGAACAGCACATCCGCATCCTGATAAGACACCATCATGGGAATGGTCTGGCTGGCCCGCAGGTCCACCAGGGTGACCTTGGCATAGTCCTCCAAAAACAGCGGTGCAATGCTGCAGCCGAAGGAATCCCGGAAAATCACCAAATGCTTATCGGTCCGGGCATTGGGGTTTTCCATAACCACTAAAGACTGCTTGGAGCCGTTTAAGAACACATCGTACAGGTCGTCCCCGGCCTCCATATCATAAAGCGGTAGCTCCACAGGTCGGCCCAAATCGTCATAGCCGTTAACCTTTACATCACGAAACACATCACTTTGAAGCAGCTTCATTTCATCAGGCTGCATGGGCAGTGCCGCCTGACCATAGTACACACCGTAGAAGGGTCTGTCCAACGTTTGCGCACTATAGCGTTCCACCGTTGGACCGGTCTGTCCCATGGCCTGAGAAATATCCTGCGCCACAGGGATCAGGGTCTCCTGCCGCCAGTGGGTGTCTGTACGGTAGTAGCTGTCCTTTTGAAGGCTGCCCGTCAGGTCAATGGTCTCCGCCCAGGGAAATTCCATTTGGGTCATAAGTGCTTCGTAGTCCATAGCGGGAAAACCGTTTTGCTGTGTCAGATAGTAGCCCTTATCGGGCACAACCGCAAAATACACATTTTCTGTTTTACCCTGAATATACTTCTCATGCACCTGTGCAAAGGTGGTTTTTGCCTTCTCCACGGCCTCGGTGTTCAGGGGATAATTCAGCTTTTCCACATAGCCGCCCTGAACATAAATATTATTATTGTCACTCTGCCACAGACCATAGTAGCTGAACACGGACTTAATTTGCCGGAAGCTGTCCCGCAGCGGGAACTGGTCTAAAGTATATTTTTCAAAACTTTTTGCAAACTGACCGCTTGCAAAAGACTCCGCAGAAAATGATGGTGCCTGGGTCAGCTTGCGGCGCTCCGCTACCGAATGGTCATCTGCAGGCTTGAGCCAGGCAAAGGCCACCAGCAAAGCCCATAATATAATCACTAATAGCGCACCAAGGATGCGCATTTTTTCATGTTTCATAGCTTAAGCAGTGAGGAATCGCCCCCCGACAGCCCCACTGCGGTCCTTTCGTTTGTATTTTTCTTTATCTTCCTTGCCTTGCGTCAGCAAGGCTGCGTCATCTGCACAAAAATCCAAAGCGAAAATCCTCGCAGTGGGGTGCTATGCAGTTTTCAGAGAGCAGCTTTTCGTCAAGACAAGTAAAATCTCGCAGGGAATACCCACCCGGTATTTTTAAGAGATTTTCCGCATACTCCCGGAAAGCTGCCTCTGAAAACCTATCGGAGTTCGATTCCCCACTGCTTAGAACCTAAAGTACAGGAAGGGGCTAAAGGACCCATCCACAAGATAAGCCGTGCAGATCAGCAGGATCAGTGCCAGCACAAGGGGCTCTGCGATTGCAGTTACCTTGTACCGTTCCAGCCGGGTGCACACGTTTTTTACAAGAGGTGTTGCGCCCACGATGCCCACAATGAACAGCACTGCATAGCTACGCAGGTAGTAAAGGGTCTGTCCCGTCACAAAGGGCAGCTTTCCAAAACCGAACATTGCGGCAATATCCTGTCCTGCCTTTGTAAAAGTGGAAGCATTAAACAGCACAAAGCTCAGCACCACTGCAAGTAGCACATAGCCATGCCGCAAGGCAAGCGGCAGCTTCTCTGCAGGCAGCCATTTTTCAAGTAGCAGCAACACCGCAAAAACAAGACCCCAGGCCACAAAGTTCCATGCCGCACCGTGCCACAGGCCGGTAAGCATCCACACCGTCAGAATATTAAAGACCCAGCGACCACGGCTGACCCGATTGCCACCCATGGGAATATACACATAATCTCTGAACCAGCTGCCCAGGCTCATGTGCCACCGCCGCCAGAATTCCGTCACGCTTTTGCTGATATAAGGATAATTGAAATTCTCCATAAAATCAAAGCCGAAGAGCTTACCCAGGCCAATGGCCATATCGGAGTAGCCGGAGAAATCAAAATAAATATTCAGCGCAAAGCCGATGGCATACAGCCAGTAAAACACCACAGATTGCTCTGCGCTTGCGCGGAAAATGGCAATCAGACCTGCAAAGCCATCCGCCAAGATCACCTTTTTACCCAAGCCCACGACAAACCGCCGCAGACCCAGGCTGATTTTCTCCCAGCTATGGGTTCTGTGCTCCAGCTGCTGGGCAATATCCGAATAGCGGACAATAGGGCCTGCAATAAGCTGGGGGAACATGGCAACATAAGTGCCGAAATTCACAGGGTTTTTCTGTGCAGGCACCGTACCACGGTACACATCGATAGCATAGCTGACACACTGGAAGGTGTAAAAGCTGATGCCCACCGGCAGTGCGATCTTCAAAAGGGGTACGGACAGGCCGGTGAGGCTGTTGAAGGTATCCAAAAAGAAGTCTGCGTACTTATAAAAGCCCAGCAACCCAAGGCCGACAGCCACAGAGACACTCAGCCATATTTTCTTCCAAAGTGCGGTTTTTGCACCTTCGATGCACAGGCCGCAGCCGTAAAACAGGGCAATCGTTGCCACCATCAAGGTCACGAGCCGTGGCTCGCCCCAGGCGTAGAACACCAGGCTGGTCAGCAGCAGAACGGTGTTTTTCAGCACCTTCGGTGCGATCAGGTACAGCACAACCACCGCCGGCAGGAAATAGTATAAAAACGGAATTGCAGAAAAGACCATGGTACTCTTCCTTTCTGAAAAAGGCTGCCTGGCCGATTACGGTCAGACAGCCTGCTGTTTATTCGACGATTTCGCCGGTTTCTTCCTCAATCAGAAGCTGGTTATACAGCTCATTGACGATCCAGTTTTCACCCATGCCATTAACCATGGGGTCAACCAGCTCGATCAGGCCGTAAGCAACAAATAGGAAGTCGTCATTTACCTGAATTACTGCCATCTTCTCGGGGAAGCCGCACATCCACTGGTTATTGGAAATCCGGTCAGCAACAGCATCGGCAAATACCTGCACATCGGTGCCCTCGCTGAGTTTGATCACACCGGCCATCAGACTGTTGGTGTTGAG
>CAYMPY010000081.1:0-9827 GCA_964392535.1 uncultured Oscillospiraceae bacterium | reverse complement strand
TGTCAATTGGTAAGCTGTGCCTGGTTATTGACGTGACGGTTGTATCTTTGTATGCACTGGTGTTTGGTAATATTGAAAGTACTCTGTATGGTGTGATTGCTATGTATGTATGCTCCATTGCCATGGATATGGTGATCTACGGTGCGATCAATGCAAAGCTGGTTTACATCATCAGCGAGCGTAATGCGGAAATCACCGAGAAGCTGATGGAGATGGGCCGGGGCGCAACGATTATTAACGGCAAAGGTGCTTATACCGGTAAGGAAAAGAACATCATTATGTGTGCCGCACGGCCCGGAAAAATTGCAGCCATTAAGGCGGTCGTAAAGCAGGTAGATCCCGAAAAAGCATTTATCATTGTATCCGATGCAAAGGAGGTATTCGGCGAGGGCTTCGGCGAATACGGCGAGGATGCGATGTAATTTAAGGAGGAAATACTATGATTTTTGGCGTATTAAAAGACATCAAAGAAGGTGAGAACCGGGTGATTTGCACCCCTGTGGAGGTGGCCTCCATTGTAAACGCAGGCCATACCGTGCTGGTGCAGCAGGGGGCAGGCGTAGGCTCCGGCTTCCGGGATGAAGCCTACGAAAAGGTGGGTGCAACCATTTGCGAAACTGCCGCTGAGCTTTGGGATAAGTGCGACTTTTTGGCAAAGGTCAAGGAGATCGAGGAGTCTGAGTACAAGTTTCTGAAAAAGGATCAGATGATCTATTGTTGTATCCATCCGGCAGGACATCCCGAAGAGGTACAGGCCCTTCTGGACAGCGGCTGTATTGCCATTACCGCTGAGGACAGCCACCGTTACGGCTCTCCCAACTGTGAAGCTGCCGGTAAGCAGGGTGCACTGTTTGGCCTGGAGAGTATGCTGACCATCAATGGCGGCAAGGGTAAGTTTGTCGGTGGCTTTGCCGGTGCACCCGGCATGAATGTACTGATTTTAGGCGGCGGCATTGTGGGTCAGGGCGCACTGTCCGTTCTCTATGCATTGGGGGCCAATGTGACCGTTATGGACATTAACGCCGGTACGCTGAAAATGTTAGGTGACCGCTATAACAATAAGATCAACACCATGTTCTGCACCAAGGAGACCATTGCCTCTGTGCTGCCCCAGACTGATATGGTGCTCAACTGTGTCAAGTGGCCCAAGCAACGCAAGGACTTCCTGATCGACAAGGAAATGCTGAAGCTGATGGAGCCCGGCAGCGTGCTGGTGGATATTTCCAACGACGATCCCGGTGCTATTGAGTCCAGTCATGAGACACACCATGATAACCCCCGTTATGTGGTTAATGGCGTTGTCCACTACTGTGTCAGCAACATTCCCGGTGCAGTGGCACACTCTACATCTGTTGCTCTTGCTGCGGAGACACTGCCCATGCTGCTGAATATTATGAATAACGGCCTGACAGAAGCTTGTGTCCGTGACGGTTTTATCCGCAGAAGCCTGACCACATATAAGGGTAAGCTTACCCACGAGGAGACCAGCGGCATCCAGGGCAGACCTTGGATTAGACCAGAGGACATTCTCGGTATTGCAGACCGCCAACTGGACCCCGCACCTCCTGCCACAACTACAAGAAGCAATAATTTCTATAAATAAACAAGTACGGACCGCCGGGGACGGCGGTCCCTGCAAATTGGCGTTTCTTGTAGGGACCGGCCTCCCGGACGGTCCGGATCAATATTTATGAATGCTCACTGAGTAGAGCAGCCATATCCGCGGCCTGCTCCTTTGGCAGTGCCTGAAAAAGCGCGGTAACCATGTCGGCCTGCCGGAATTTGCAGCCGGTGAGGGCCTGCTCTACCTTTTCGGACAGACTCCAATCCATGGCATCGGTGTAGAGCCTTGCGGCCTGGATCACACCCTTTTCCGTGCGCAGCTGCAGCTGCACAAAGCCCCAGGGGAAATACTTTTGACATTCAAAACTAAAGGGGAGCGGTGCGCCGAACAGGTGATCCCAGCTGCGGTTCTTTTCTGTTAGCTTTGCAACTGCCTCCTGATCCTCTACTACATATTCCCGGGCCTCCATGCCGTAGACCTTACTGAAGGCCTGCTGCATGAACTGACCCATTGCATCGCAGGTAAGACCGGGGGCAAGCTCAGAAAGATTTACCACTCTGGAGCGGACGGAGGAAACACCCTTAGCTTCCAATTTGGCTTTCGGGGGGCTCAGATACCGCTGGAGTTTTTCCATATCTGAGTTGATCAACAGTGTGCCGTGGTGGTAGCTGCGGCCATGGTGATGATAAAAGGCGTTACCGGAAAACTTGCGGCCTTCCGCCAAAAGATCGTTTCTGCCGGACTTTTCTGCATGGATACCGGCTAATTTGCAAGCTTCGGTAATCACCGACAGCTGTTTGTCCAGATTGTAGTCCTCGTCCATAGCAATAAAGGTGAAGTTCAGGTTTCCCAAATCGTGATACACCGCACCGCCGCCGGACAGTCGCCGTGCCAGCTTTCCGCCTTCCTCTTCCAGGAGGCTCACGCGACACTCGGCCCAGGCATTCTGATTTTTACCGATGACTACCGTGTGGCCATTCTGCCATAAATACAGAATCATATGTCCGGGGACGAGATTTTCTAACATATATTGCTCTAAAGCAAGGTTTTTATATGGATCGGTACTATTGACCGCACAAATCATGAGATTTTTGATCATAATATCACCTCGGAAATATTATAACCAAGATTTGAAATTAGTCAACTTCTTTATTGACAAAAACTGTGATAATGTGTTATAACTATGTTATATTTATAACATTATAACATTGAGGTGTTTGCTATGTATTCTATTCGACAGGAACAAATGAAGGAGTTTATTGAACAGGAAAATGTGGTTACCATCAAGCAGCTGCAGAGCCTGTTCTCTGATGTGTCCCTGATGACCATTCACCGGGACCTGGACACACTGGAAAAGGACGGCGTGATCGTCAAGTTCCGGGGCGGTGCCAAATCTGTGCGCCGTGCAGGTGATTTGGAGTTCAACGAACGGATGAATGCCAATAACTTAGGCAAAAACGCAATGGCCCGGAAGGCACTGGAGCTGATGCAGCCTCACAGCTCTGTATTTTTGGACGCCAGTACTACCAATCTGGCACTGGCCCGGGTGCTTCCGGACATGAATTTAAATATTTTCACCACCGGCCCCGGTATTGCGTTGGAGCTTTGCAGACTCCATAATCCGGTGGTCAGTGTGTGCTGTGGTACGCTCAGCCGTAAGAATATGGCTCTGTCCGGCCAAAACACCCTGGAAATGCTGGACGGTATCAATATTGATATGGCTTTTATTGGTGTATCCGGCTGTAACTTGGAGGCAGGCTTCACCTGCGGTACGGAAAGCGATATGCTGGTAAAAAGAAAGGTGATTCAAAAGGCACGCAGAAGTGTGATCATGTGTGGCAGGGACAAGCTCAGCTGCCTGATGCCCTACACTTTTGCCACCTTCAATGAGGTGGACTATGTGATCTCCGATGAGCAAATGCCTGAAGAATTTATCCGTGCTGCTAAGGCCGCCGGTGTAACATTACTTTAAGGAGAAATTACTATGGCTTGTTTATGGAATGGCTACGATTCCAAGTACTATGAATTCGAGCATGAATTTCCTGTGGCGTTTCCATGGAATAAGGCTCCGGATGAAGATGCACCTCGGTATGTAAAGGGAGAGGACGGCTACTGGTATAACCCCCAGGCAAACGAGACCGGACGGGCACTGCTCAGCTTTACCGGTGACCTGATGTGCGAGCCTGCCCAGTGCAGAGAGCATCGCTATGGTGACAGCTATTTTTTCCACCCTGAATTCCAGTATGTACGGAATATCTTTAAAAATTCTGACTTTGCGGTTTCAAACTTAGAGACCACCATTTCTGATAATGCCCCCTACGCCGGCCAGTACCATGTGATTGGAAAGCAGTACCACTGTAATGGCCCGGAGGCTTACTTGGATGCCCTCCGCTATGCAGGTCTCGATGCCTTGGTAAATGCCAATAATCACGACTGCGACAGTGGTATAATGGGTCTTGAGGACACCAATGCAGCCATTGAACGCCACGGCTTTATGCGCACCGGGACCATGGTGGGTGAAGAGCGGGCAATTCTGGTTAAGATCAACGGCATTAAGGTGGCGATCCTGTCCTGGTCTACCAAGTATAATAAGCTGGATGCAAACCTGACCGAAAAGGGCATCCGTGAGTACTTAAATCCCTATATCCATGAGGTGGCTTGTGCGGATGTGCAGTGGGCAAGAGACCACGGCGCAGAGTTCGTTGTAGGTTATATCCACTGGGGTAAGGACTACGATATGGTCCCCAACGAGCAGCAGATGGAATACCTGCCTCAGATCGGTGAGTGTGGCGTGGACTACATCGTGGGCAGTCATACCCACTGTCTGCAGCACTACAGCCGCTTTACCCGTAAGGACGGCAAGATCATTCCCATGATCTTCTCCATGGGTAACTTCGTCACCAACGAGCGCAAGGAGCTGTGCAAGCACACCGGTGTTCTGCAGCTGATCCTCACCAAAAAAGAGGGGGAGGTTCAGGTAGAGGAAGCCTTCATTCCCTGTTACGTATTCGATCAGTTCGGTACAGGCCGCTATGTGGTGGTGCCTGCAGATCCTGCCTTTGCCGGCACAGATTGTCAGAAGCTCCACGATGTACGGGACTATGTCCGTGACCGTATTGGCCCGGAGCTGCAAGAGCCTAAGACCTGCAAGGCTAACTTAAAGGAGCTGTTTGAGGTCATGGGCCTGACACCTCCCGAAAACAGTGCGTTTACCACGGTGACCCGTCTGTGCAGCCGTCCTGCTGCAACCATTCCCGGTGCAGTGTATTTCGCAACCGGCAACGAAGAAAAGGTTGACCGACTTATGGTCATTAAATTTAAGCCTTCTGCCATCATTTCTCCGGTGGAGTGGCCTGAGGAAGAGAAAGTCATCATCTGCGACCGTGTGCAGGAGTGCTTCGAAAAGGCTTACGCCTATATGCGTCCCATGGTGGATACCAAGCTCATTGCTATTACCGGCAAGCAGGGCAAGACCCTGACCCATCAGCTGCTGTGCCACGGCCTGCAGAAAAAGTATAGCGTGCTGACCCATAAGGACACCGTCCACGGCGATACCGGCATTTGGCAGACTGCCATCCCTTATAATGACTTTTGCGTGGTGGAGGTTCAGAATGACGAGCCTATGGGTAAAGATACCATGCTGAAGCTGCTAAAGCCCGATTATGTGCTGAATACCGACGATTTCCAGCCCGCCGAGGGTGTAGAGCTTCCCTATGCATGGCAGAAAAAGTGTGTTGGCGGTGCGGAGAAGTTCCTGAAAGAGCTGGGTATCGAGAAGCCCTTTGAAGGCTTTACATACCAGTCTAATACACAGAATATCGTGGACTGCGGCGGTGTGACGGTGGTGTTCGACCTGGCTTGCCAGGATGCAAACGCTGTCATTGAGACCGCAAAGAAGCTGCCCGGACGGCTGCTGGTCATGGGTACAGACCTTCCCGAGACCGGCGCTGCTTATCAGTGGAACGCTGCGGAAATGACCGAGCGGGAGCGGGAAATCGCAGTGCTGGAGCAGCTGCAAAAGGGTGATGTACTGGTACTGTGCTGTGACCGTAACGGTGACCTGAATCTGACATTAAGACGGCTGTTCGGCCTGTCCGACGGCTATATTAAGGGAGCAAGATAATATGAAGCAGAAAATTATTGCTGAAATTGAGAAACAGCATCCTCATTTGAACGACCTGGCTTTTCAGATCTTCGACAAGCCCGAGCTGGGCGACGAGACCGTGTTTGCCTCCAATTTGTTAAAAGAGGAACTGGAAAAGCAGGGCTTTAATGTGGAGTACGCAATCGGCGGTCTGAATACCTCTTACCGTGCTACATGGTCTAATGGCGAAGGCGGCCCTAATATTGGCCTGTTGGGTGAGTATGATGCCTTGAAAAACCAGGGGCACGCCTGTGGCCACCACATGCAGAGTCCTGCTGCCATTGGTGCTGCGGTTGCGCTTAAAAATGTTCTAAAGGACACAGACATTCCCTGTACCATTACCGTATACGGCACACCTGCTGAGGAATCCTTCGGCGGCAAGATCGTCATGGCGGATAACGGATGCTTCAAAGAACTGGATGCGGCCATTGCCACTCATGCGGCCTCTGTTGGCGGCAGTGTTGCCTGTTGCGGCATGGCCCTGTGGTCGTACAGAGTGGATTTCTACGGCATCAAGGCCCACGCTGCCGGTTCGCCCCACAAGGGTAGAAGCGCAAGCGACGCCATGCTTTTGGCCTTCAATGGCATCGAGTTTATGCGGGAGCACGTTATGGACGGCACCAGAATGCACTACGCCATTGCGGAAAATACCAGTCCCTCCAATGTGGTCTGTGACCATGCCGTTGCATCCTTTACACTGCGCTTCCCCGATGACAGCTACCTGCCGGAGCTTGACCGGCGGTTCCGGGACATCATCAAGGGCGCCTGCCTCATGACCGGCACTACTTACGAAATTAAGCAGCATCCGGCCTTTGCTGCAGGCAAGAAGAATGTGGCTCTGGTGGAGGTCGCCAAAGAAAACTATTTTTGGAACGGTTTCCCGGTTCAGGAAGAATTCTTCCGCAGAAGCGGCGGTTCTTCTGATGTTTATAATGTGGCCACCGTTGTTCCTACCGTCAACTGTCATGTACACTACAACGAAGGTACCAGCCACTCCCAGCAGTGGGTGGATGCAGGAAAGACGAAGGAAGCGGAGGATTGCGTTCTAAATTCTGCCAAAATCGTAGCATCTATTGCCTACGATTTGATCACAAAGCCGGAAAAGCTGGCTGCCATTAAAAATGAATTCGAGGAGAATTAAGAAATGATTATTGGTGTTTTAAAGGAAATCAAGCCCAACGAGTACCGTGTGGCAGCTACCCCTGCTGCTGTGGGCGAAATTGTGGCCCGTGGCCATCAGGTACTGGTGCAGAAGGATGCCGGTCTGGGCAGCGGTTTTACCAACGAGGAGTACGCAGCTGCCGGCGCAACCATTCTGGACACTGCAGAGGAAGTCTATACCAAGTCCGACCTGTTCTACAAGGTCAAGGAGATGTTCCCCGAAGAGTGGAAGTATATGAATAAGGATAAGATCGTCTTTACCTACATTCACTCCAACGCTCACCCCGAGGAGACCGATGCCATTTTGGACAGCAAGGTTACTGCTATTGCTTACGAGGATATCACGGATAGCAACGGCGGCTTCCCCCTGTTAAAGCCCATGAGCATCCTGGCCGGTAAGGGCGGCTTCCTGGCAGCGCTCCATCATATGCAGTCCGTCTTTGGCGGCAACGGTACACTGCTGGCCAACATCTGCGGCATGGAGACTCCTGTTGTCACCATCATCGGTGCAGGTAACTCCGGCCTGGGCGCAGCAGAGCTGGCTGCAGGCTTCGGTAACACCGTCCGTATTCTGGATGTGAACCTGGCCGCAATGGAGGCTGCAAAGGCTAAGCTGCCCTCCAATGTGACCTGCATGTACTCCAACCGGGAGAATTTGGTGAAGTGCCTGAAGGATTCTGACCTGATCATCAACTGCATTCTGTGGCCCAAGCACCGGAAGGATCATCTCATTAACCGCGAGGATCTGAAGCTGATGAAGAAGTCTGCCATGATCGTGGACGTGGCCTGTGACGATGAGGGCGCAGTGGAGACCTGCCGCAGCACCACCCACGATGCACCTACTTACTACGAAGAGGGAATCCTGCACTACTGCGTGGATAACATTCCCTCTGCCTTTGCCCGTACCGCTTCCATCATGCTGTGTAACGCAACACTGCCGTTCCTGCTGCAGATCGCAGGTAAGGGTGTGGAGCAGGCACTGAAGGATAATGTCCATCTGCGTAAGGGTCTGACCGCCTATGACGGAAAGCTGACCCTGGCAGAGACCGCACTGAAGCAGAACCGTACCCTGTACAGTGCAGACGAGATGTTCGGTTAATATGCATATAGAGAAATTAGAGCCGCAAGCCTTCTTCAGGTGGTTTGCGGCCATCTCCAAAATACCCCACGAGTCCCACAAGGAGGAGAAAATCATCGCCTTTTTGGTGGACTTCTTTGAAAGCAGAGGCCTCCCGGTAGAAACGGACGAAACAGGCAATGTACTGGCCCGACTGGCAGCAACGCCCGGCTATGAAGACCAGCCCACTATCCTGTTCCAGGCCCACATGGATATGGTTTGCCGAAAAGACGAGGGTGTGGAGTTTGATTTTGATAATGATCCTATTGAGCTTGTGATTGATGGGGATCTGCTCCGGGCAAAGGGCACCACCTTGGGTGCGGATAACGCCGTGGGTATGGCCACCATGCTGGCCATTGCCGATGATCCTGCTTTACCTCACCCGGCACTGGAACTGCTGTTTACCGTCTGTGAGGAGCAGGGAATGGTTGGCATCAAGAAGCTGGACTACAGTAAGATCAAATCCCGCCGCATGGTCAATATGGATTGCGGTGACAGCCATGTGATCGCCATTTGCAGCGCAGGCAAGATCCAGACCGAGATCCACAGACAGTATGACCTGACCCGGGTGCGTGCTGATGAAACCGTGCTGCAGCTGCGGATCGATGGCGGTTTGGGCGGCCACAGCTCTCTGTGTGCCGATAAAAACCGTTGCTGCTGTGCAAGAGCTATGGGCGAAATCCTTTTCGATTTTCCCGAAGTCCGCCTGTGCAGCTTCCGTGGTGTCAGCCCTATCATTAAGGACTGTACGGCACAGATCGCCGTTCCTGCCCAAAAGGCTGGGGAATTTGCAGAAGAGCTGTATGCCCGGTTTGAGAAGCTGAAAGAGTGTTACCAAAACTCTGACCCGGATATCCGGCTTGCCGTTACAGAGGGTGATGCAAAGAAAGGTATCGGGGCAGGGGAATCCAACAAACTGGCCTGTCTGCTGAGCAAATTAAAAACCAGTCGCATCGAAATTACTGACAGTGATCCGGATATTGTCTCCTTAAGCATCCTCTGTGAGGCTGTGCTGCAAGATGGGAAACTATTTGTGGAAGTGCTGATGCGCTCTACCGAAAACCTGGAGATGGAGCAGATTGCAGAGTTCTACCAAAAGGAAGCTGCCGCTTTGGGCTTTGACCTTCAAATCGTGGACAGCTATCCTGTATGGAAGGAAAATCCCCATTCTGCTTTCAGGAAGAAGTTCCAAAATGTCCACACCGCCCTTTACGGCAAGAAAATGGACATTGAGCGTGTCCCCGGCGGTATCGAAACGGTGTTCGTCACAAAGGCCATCCCCGATATGGACCCGGTCGGCGTTGCCCCCACCGCCCGTGGTGCTCATACCACCGCCGAGCACCTGTTCATCAGTGAGGTAGAGCCCTATTGGAATCTTATAAAGGCCGTACTTGCAGACAAAGAATAAACTGTGTAGGGAATGCATTCCATTGCCTGTGCTGACGGAACGGATAAATCCGTTCCCTACGACCATAGTTGGCTGATGATGCAAACTGCTGTATCATCGGCCTTTTTAACATCCAAAAATATAGAAAATATATATTGACGAACGATGTTATATCGTGTTATAATTAACAAGGTTTAACAATGGCGTAGTTTGGGCCTCTGTGCCCAAAGAAACCGAAATAATATTAAGGAGGAATTACCATTGGCAAATGCAGTAATCATGCCCAAGGCGGGCATTACAGTGGAAAGCTGTATCATTGGTACATGGGAAAAGAAGGTTGGCGATCCTGTTAAGGTAGGAGACGTGCTGTTTACCTACGAGACAGATAAGGCTTCCTTTGAGTGCGAGTCCACCGCAGAGGGCACTCTGCTGGACATTTTCTTTGAAGAGGGCG
>CAYMPY010000080.1:0-9853 GCA_964392535.1 uncultured Oscillospiraceae bacterium | reverse complement strand
TCTCCACTCGCTACGCTCGGTCGAAATGACAGCGTTTTCTTATCTTAATGACATTACTCCATGTGCGGAGCTGATTTTATTGGATTCAGGCGGTCTGTAATTCCAGCTCGCCGTTTTCATTGCGGAGTACGGTATAGCCTTCCAGGGGCTTGAACCAGGTTTCAGCGCCCTCGGCCACAGCCTCGGTGAACACGCCTGTGCCGGCAACGATGGAAATGCCAATGGCGTTTTCGGTTAAGGGGGACTCAATGGTGATCTTCTGATTCTTTTCCAGATACAGATCATCGCCGATGTTGCCGGAAATCGTGGCACTGCCGCCCAAAATTGCCTTGCCGATCAGGGATACGCCGCTTCCGTGGACTGCTTCGCCGCCTGTGATGGTGCCGCCCAGCATACGGAAGGTGGCCGCTGTGCTGTTGCTGTAGACATTGCCGCCGGTGACGGTGGACTTACCGCCTTCAATGATTCCGCCGTACATGTTAAATGTACCGGAGCTGAAGATGGCTAAGTTACCGCCGCCCTTTTGGTTGACGCTGCCGCCGTAGAGCCTGCCGTCGTACATATTCATGGTAGACTTGTAGATCGTGCCCACGCCGGCCTCGGAGGATACCTTGGTACAGGTCAGGTTGCCGCCGTAGAGGTTGAAGGTCGCCCCCTCTCTGACATAGAACACCGGTGCAAGCTTGTCTTCCACATTTGCAATGACATAGCCCTTAAATTCGCCGTTCACCTTGGGGTCGGTCAGGTTAAAGGTGCCTTCAATATCGAAGATACGGTTGAGGCTGGTGCCGCCGTTAATGGTATGGCCGTTCAGGTTTAAGGTTACCTCTTTGCCCTTGGAAATGGTCTTTTTGGCGGTAACGGTCACATCGTTTTTCAGGTAATAGTGACCGTCTGACAGGGAGGCTGTGCCGTCCCAGGCTTCAAAGAACACATTCTTACCGCAATCATCGCAGTAGAGGTGTTTGCTGTCGGTGTGCTTGTAAACAAAGATCGCGCCCACATTGCCGGAGGCATTGAAGAACACGCCTCGCAGCACATCGCCTACCTGCAGCGGTACGATGGTACCGAAGGTTTCCGCCTTGGATACATCACAGATCACGGTTTCACTGTCCAGCTGGATCACACGGACATCGTCATTTCTGACGATGGTGGCTGCGCCTGTTTCGCTGATGGCGGTAACTCTGTAGTCCCAATCGAACACGGAACCGCCTGCACCGGCGTAGACAGAGCCTGTTCCGTACACATTCTTAATGACATCACCGTCAAGCTGCAGGGCCATAACGAACGCAGCACGGCGGTCAACGGCAGTGGCAATAGACTCTTTCTGTGTTTTCAGGGTCACAAGGCCGTCAGGGCCAACCATCTCTATTGTGTACCAGCCGCTTGCATCGGGGGTACGGGTGGTGACCAGTTGATCCGTATCGTACATACGGGTCACATTCCAGTAAAGGGGGTAATCCATCAGCCGATCTACGATCAGCACATGGACGATATCCTTGGCCTTATTACGCAGGCAGTAGACCGTGTCGCCCACACGAACCCTGGAGGCCTCGCCCATAAATTCGCTATAAACGGTAGAGCAGTTATAGATGGGTGTGCCGTCGGGAATGGTAATGGTCAGCTTGGTACCGTAGTCGGAATCGGACTCGATCTTCTTTTCTACCTCCAGGGTGTTGCCGTTAATGGAATTAACGGTATACCAGGCAGCGGTACTGCCACCCTCATAGCCCTGGACCTTGTTGTTGGCATAGACCGCAGTGATCACATCGCCCTCAAGCTCCAGGCCCATGGTTCTGGTACCGACCGCATCCACTGCACTTGCAATGGTGATGTCGTTGGTCTTGAGGTTCTTCTGCGTGCCGTTTACTGCGAAGGTGAAGTGATAGAAGCCCTCGGCATCGGGGGCCCGTTTGGTAACACCGTTGGCAGAATCGTACTGACGGCTGGTATTCCAGTAAATATCCGAGATCACAGGCCGGGTCAGCACCCAAATGGCTGTCAGCTCGCCTCTTGCGTTTTTCAGGCTGTGGATGGTATCGCCCACACGCAGGCTTGTATAGGCACCCATGGTGGCCTTGTTACTCAGGTTATAGACCTTGCAGTTCCAGGCCATATAAGCACTCTGGGACTTGCCGCTCCGCTGGCCGGTCACATATTTGCCGTTTATTTCTGTGATCGTGTAACCACTGAGGATACTGCCGCCGGTATAGCCGCTGATGGAGGAGCTGGAATAACGCTTCAGCACCACATTATCCTTGCCCAGCACCAGGCCATGGGTCAGCGCCGAATCAAGAGAAGTAGCCACATCATAGTGAGGGGTCTTGACGGTGATCATACCGCCGTTGACCGCCATGTCGATGTAATACCAGCCATCCTCCGCAGGGGTGCGGGTGGTGATCTTGTTGGTAGAGTCCCACTTACGGGATACATTGTAGTAAACGTCGGTGTACACAGGTCTGGATACGATGAAGATGAAGCCTACTTCATCATTTAAGTTCTTCAGAGCATGGATGCGGTCACCAACCTGCAGTTCGGTCTCCTCGCCGGGAACGACTGCGCTGTCGCTGACATTATAGATCTTGCAATCGGCAGCCAATGTGCCGGTGCTGATCACGCCGGTTTCTGCCTTCAGTGCGGTGACTACGCCGTTTTCATAAGCGGTCACATCTGCCCAGCTGCAGAAGCCCACGCCGCAGAAGTGGTTAGCGGGTGTGCCGAAGGCGGTGATCACATCACCCTCCACCTGCAGCACGCAGCACCGGGCCGCTCTGGAATCGATGGAGTTTACGATATCCACGTCCTTGGTCTTTAAGACCTGATTTCCGCCGTTTGCCGCCATTTTCAGGTAGTACCAGCCCTCGGTGTCCGGGGTGCGGGTGGTATGCTTAGTGGATTTATTGTACATCTGCTCCAAATTCCAGTACATATCCCCGTCCATAAACCGGGACACCACCATAACAACAGCTACATCGCCGCTGGGATTTTTCAGGCAGTGGACACGGTCATAGAGCCGAAGCTCCGTAGGCTCACCGATGTATGCGCCCTTACCGCTGACATCAAAGACCTTTACATCCTTCGCAATGCGGCCGGTTACGGTTTTTCCTGCATCGGCACCGTCAAATCGCTTTGCAGTGAAGGTATCCTCCTCCAGCCCGATAACGTGATACCAGCTGGCGGTACTGCCGCCACCGGTGGCGGTTGTGCCGTTATAAGCCTTTGAAATATAGCCTTCCTCATCAAATTCCAGGTGCAGACAACGGGTGGCAAAGCTGTCAATCCGGGTCGCAACCTGAAAATCTCTGGTTTTCAGCTGCACCAGCTCACCGTTTACAGCAAACTCATAGACATAGTTGCCCACCTCATCGCTGGAACGGGTGGTGATTTTGTTGGTGCTGTCGTACATCCGGGTCACATTCCAGTAAACAGGGGAGGCCTGGAAGGGGTCCTCCACGTAGATATGGCTCAGGGTCTGACGATCACGCAAAACAGCAGAGATCTTTGCGCCAACACTGAGCTGGCCCGGTGTACCAACCAAAATACCGGTGCCTGTGGAGTTGTAAATTTCGGTATTTTCATCAAGCTTGTAGGTGACCCGGGGGCCACGGAGGTTGGCGGTGCAGTTGACCGTAAGCTCCGTATCCGTAAAGGACTCCACATAGTAATCCACATAGGCTGTGCCGCCGGTAAACTCTTCCACATCCACAACATCCACGATCATACCCTGCTCGTCAAAAACAAGGCCCATGAAAAACTTGTTGTCGATCTCGGCGGCAACATCTGCCCGTTCGGTCAGCAGGTCAACCTGCTGACCGTCCACTGCAAAGCGGATACGGTAGCAGCCATCGGTAGAAGGACGGCGGCATTCTGCGAACCAGTCATGCTCATAGGTGACCCGCTCCACATTCCAGTAAACCTTCATAGCTTCTTCCTGCTGCTGGGCAGCGGCAGGTTCTGCCTGCTTTTTACCGCAGGCCGTCAGCATCACTAAAAGGACCAGCACAGGAACGATTCGTGATAAAAACTTTTTCATGTTACGCTCCTTTCTCAGGTTACAGGAACTTCCACAACGGTGTGGGTCGAGCCGTTGGACAAGACCACCTCATAGCGGAGGGTATAGGTCTTGCCCTCCTCCATCAGAGCACGGAAGGAATCAGACTTGGGAGAAACAGAAAACAGGGAAAGCTCAAATTTCGCAAGCTCGCCGTCGGCTTCGTAATCGCGGGGTCTTGCAATAACCTTGTCCACTAAGGTCTCATTGCCGTTCTGGTCCACCAGGAGCATCCGGCCAATATAGATGGTATAGGGGCTGGTGGCAATACCCAGGGACACATCCTCCAGGGTGCAGTCGGGACGGTCAAAGGAAACATAGGGTGCAACATATTCCTTCAGGCCCACAAATTCCGGTGCTGTAACAGGAATATAGGCCAGGTCGAACAGCTCCTTAAATGTGTACTCCGCGTAGGTTCGGCCGCTGTAATGGTAATCCACGCCGTCGATGGTTTGGGTGTAGTAGCCCTTGCCGCTGCCGCCGCGCTGATCCTGAATCACGATATAGCTTTTGTCAGGATCAATATTTCCGGCAGCATCGTATTCCACATGGGCAGGCTCAATGGCCATAATGGCGTGATCGTCCGGTCTGGAGGTAAGGCCGTCGGCAGGCAGGATCATGGCATAGGAGGCATACATGACCTCCGGGCCGTTTTGCTCCGTGATCACCTGGGTCTCATAATCCTTCAGACTGGTAATGCCGACGGGAAACTCATAGGGACCCACAGGAACGAAGCCGTAAAAGGGGATCATTTTATAGGTCACAAAGCCCCGGATGGAGGGGCTTACCGTTGCCATGGCCGCAGTGACGCTGCCGGCGCAGCTGTTGCCCACCGAGGTATCGATGAGCTGGGGATCACCCTCAAAGGTGAACAGACCTGTGGCAGGATCGTAGTACTCATAAAAATGGATCAGTGACAGACCTGCATCGTCATAGGGCAGACCGCAGTATACATTCTGCGGAATATAGGTGTAGAATTTCTCGCCTACCATTTCGCGCTTCGTATAGCGGTAGAACTTATCCACAGCAAACTGCACAGTCAGGGAATCACGCATGGCCTGTACTGCCATCTGGCGCAGTTCATCGGTGGTGGGGGTATGGTCAAAGGAATAGACAGGCATCTCCATAGGCTCAGGAACAACGAATGCCTGAAGCTGTGCCGCATCTGTGTCGGCTGGCACCGTGGTTTCGGCGGCAGCAGGCTGTTTGCTGCCGCCGCAGCCCAAAAGGGCGCTGCACAATACAAAAACAAGCGTAACGGAAAGTATTCGTTTCATATGTAAAACCCTCCTTGGAAATCGACAATTATTCATTTTCATTTTATCCTGTTCTCTGTAAAATTGCTATTGCAAATTGCACTTGATTTTTGGTATAATGTGCTCATAGCCTGTAAAAGGGGGTCAATTATGGAAAAATTCTATATGGGCGCTGCCAATCTGCCGAAAATCCTGCCTCAGTACTGTGGACGGAAGCAATGTGCGCCCAACCACCGTGTAGATAAAAAGGTATTGGAACGGTATGTGGTCCATTATGTAGTCAGCGGCTGCGGAACGTTTTATAAACACGAAAAGACTTATCATGTTGTCGCCGACGAGCTGTTTATCAGCTGCCCGGATGAGCAGGGCACCCATATTGCAGATGCACATGACCCCTGGGACTATATCTGGGTCAGCTTCACCGGCCCCCAGGACTTTGCGCTGCTGCAGCAGGATGTGGTCAGTATACCGGGTGCCAAACGGTTATTTTTGCAGATGATCAATGCCAAGGACGACCCGGCACGGGATTGGATCGTCCACGGCCTGTTATATCAGCTGTTTGCCATGCTTTCGGCAAATCTGGACAACCCCTCCCAGCAAAAGGATTATCTCCGCGAGGCCATTTCTTATATTGAGGAAAATTACGATCAGCATCTGCAGGTGGATCAGATCGCAAAAACCGTGGGCATGAGCCGCAGCCATTTCAGCCGCCTGTTCAAGCGGCAGACCGGCTTCTCTCCCCAGGATTACATTGTTGCTTACCGTTTGGAAAAGGCAGCGCAGCTTCTTGCCGACACCACCCTTACCCAAAAGGAGGTGGCCGGCAAGCTGGGCTACCCGGATGTAAGTACCTTTTCCAGAATGTTTAAGCGGAAATATGGCGTTCCCCCCGGAAAATACCGCCAAAGCTGCACCCAGCTGCCGCTGATTCACGAATAGCCGGTTTTGACACAATGACAAAATGCCAAACGGCGTTGCCGCTTGGCATTTTGTGTTCTAATTTATGCAGTTTGTGTCAAAATTGGAAAACCGCATTTACGCAGCAAAAGAATCTTGCTATAATGCAAGCATCATTATTACATAAAGGAGTCATTACCATGGATAATCAGATCTGTGTCGGTTTTGGCCGTCGTCAGCTCATCCCCGAGGCTTCCCTTCCCCTGGGCGGCTACGGCAATGAGCGGGAGCGTTTCCACGATACCCTTGGCGAGCCCGTATGTATCAGCTGCGTAGCGGTGACAGATGCCACAGGAGAAACTGTTCTGATGTTCGGTGCAGACTTTTGCAGCTGCTCCAAGCTGATCCGCAAGGAGATCCAGGACCGTGTAAGCAAGGCTACCGGTGTGCCGGAGGAGCACATCATCATGGCCACCACCCACACCCATGCAAGCTTTTCCTCCAAATGGGACGATATTCCCAGTGTACCGCCCTTTAAACAGCAGATTTATGAGAAAGGACTGGAGGCTGCGCTGGAGGCCATGGAGGACCGGAAGCCCGCAACCATGAAAACCGGCTCTATTGAGACCCATAATCTCAACTTCGTCAAGCACTATAAGATTCAGGACAACGAGACCGGTGCGATCGAATATGCCGGTGATCAGTTTGGTACCTTTAAGGGTAAAACCATTTTGGAGCACGCCACCCCGGTAGACCCCACCATGCATCTGCTGCAGTTTGTCCGTGAGGGCGCAAAGGATATCGTGCTGTGCAATTTCCGTGCCCATCCCCATTTCCACAGCGGCTATAAAGCATCTCTGTTCTCTTCCGATTACATTGGTGCTTACCGCAGAAGCTTCGAGCTGATCACCGATTGCTATACCGTATTCTTCCAGGGTGCCTGCGGAAACACCAACGCCACCACCCGTATTAAAGAGGAGCGCCGCTACACCACCGCCGAGAGCTACGGCATCGGCCTGGCCGCTACTGCTGTTGAGTGCCTGAAAAAGAATATGGAGGAAGTGGAGGCAGGCCCCATCCACAGCACCTGCAAGACCTTCCGTGGCCAGCTTTGGAACAGCACCGCTGATATGGTGGAGCACGCAAAATACATTCGTGATCTGTGGTTTAAAAACTACGATACCGCCGAATGTAAAAGAGAGGGCGCACCCTACGGCATCCGCAGCTCCTTCCACGCCCGTTCCATTATTGCACGGACAGAGCGTGTACCGGAGGACGGCGATATTTTGATGCACGCTGTATCCATTGGTGACAATTTTGCCTTTGTGACCTATCCCGGTGAGATGTTCGACACCGTTTCTGTACGCATGGAGGAGGGCTCACCCTTCCCCATGACCATGATGCTGGGCTACTGCCAGGATCATTTGGGCTATCTGCCCTCGGCTATTGCCTACGAGTATACCTCCTACGAAACCGATTCCACCCGTTTCGCACCGGGCACCGGTGAACAGGCAGCAGATTTTCAAATTGAAATGCTGAAGGAACTGAAAGACCAATAAAGACACAATGGGCTGTATCATTAAAGTGATTTGCCCATTGTAGGGACCGGCCTCCGGACGGTCCTAAGCAAAAATCGGCACAGATGTGCCGATTTTTGCTGTTTAAGGCTGCTTACAAGGACGCCCGATTAAGCTTTTCTTTATCTGTCCGACTCCTTGTGGTCGGAATATTTTGTTTCGTTCCAGAAGGCAGAATTGCTTAAACTGGGACCGGTGGCTGCCTTGGGGGTCACTTTATTAAAGGCCTCCTTCAGAGAGCCACAGCCGGGGCATGCATAGTCATCAGGTACATCGTTAAGGGCCGTGCCTGCCGGGATGCCGTGCTTGGGGTCGCCCAGCTCCTCATTATAGATCATTCCGCAAAGCTCACATACATATTTCATAATCATTCCTCCAAAAAAAATAAAGGTTGCCTACCGAAAACCGGTAGACAACCATTTAGGGTGGTTCGTAGAAACGCGCAACCATATTATGCGCCTATACCTGCATACCACAGGAGTATAACATATTATCCATAAAATTGCAATAGAGTAATATTATTTTTGTGAAAATTGCCGTTCTGCTGTTTGCGATACAAAACCCTATTGACTTTCCCTTTAAATATAGTATAATTTGATTTACCACATTAGTACGCTAAAGTGTTGTAGGGGCGATTCATGAATCGCCCGCCGAAGACGGAAGGAGCATGGATATGCAGGATATGAGTATTCTGAAAAACGAAGAAGCCGCTGTGTTTGCACTGCGGGCACTGTATAAGCAGTATGGGTACCTGCCCTATAAAATGAGCAAATTTGAGGACTATGAGTACTATATCCGCAACAAAGATTTTTTGGTCAGTGACCGGATCATCACCTTCAATGACCAAAGCGGCAGACTGCTGGCCTTGAAGCCGGACGTGACCCTGTCCATTATTAAAAACGGCGAGGACACCCCCGGCTGCAAGCAGAAGGTCTATTATAACGAACATGTATACCGGATCTCCGACAGCACCCATCAGTTTAAAGAGATCATGCAGGCAGGCCTGGAATGTGTCGGCGATATTGACCTGTATGACATTTACGAGGTGGTGGCCCTGGCTGCCCAAAGCCTTTGCCTGATCTCCCCGGATTTCGTTTTGCAGATCTCCCACCAGGGCATTTTGTCCGGGGTTCTGGACTGTGTTTGCAAGGATGCAGCCTTTCAGCAGGCGGCTATTGGCTTTATTGCAGAAAAGAACACCCACGACTTAAACCGCCTGTGTGAAAGCTACGGCGTGGATGGCGCACCCCTGACCAAAATCCTCTCCGCCTACGGCCCCCGGGACAAGGTGCTCACCATGCTGGGGGATATGGAGGGTCTGCGGGAATTGCAGGCACTGTCCGCATTGCTGGACGGGCTGCCCCAAAGTGATAATATTATTTTCGATTTCTCCGTTGTCAATAACATGAATTATTATAACGGCATTGTATTTCAGGGATATTTAAGCGGCATTTGCGAAAGTGTGCTGGCCGGTGGCCGCTATGACAAGCTCATGCAGAAGCTGGACCGAAAGGCAGGCGCTGTGGGCTTTGCCCTGTACCTGGACCTTTTGGAGCAGCTGCCCCAAAAAAACCGGGACTATGATGTGGATGTACTGCTGCTGTATACCCCGGATACCGACAAGACCCTGGTAGCACAGACCGTTTCCAGGCTGACCGCCGGGGGCAAGACCGTCAGCGCACAGAAAAGCATCCCACCCAAGCTGCGTTATAAGGAGGTTCTGACATGCTGAATATTGCATTGCCCAAGGGCCGTTTAGGTGAAAAGGTTTACGCCAAATTTGAGCAGGCCGGTTTTGAATGTCCCTCCATCAAGGAGGAGAGCCGCAAGCTGATTTTTGAAAACCCGGAAAAGCAGGTCCGCTATTTTTGGGTCAAGCCCTCAGACGTTGCCATTTATGTCCAGCGTGGTGCGGCAGACATTGGCATTGCCGGCAAGGATATTTTGCTGGAATATGAACCGGCGGTCTATGAGCTTTTGGATCTGGAGCTGGGCAAGTGCCGCATGGCCGTTGCCGCGCCCAACGATTTTCACGATGATGAAAACCGCACCCTGCGGGTAGCCACCAAATT
>CAYMPY010000079.1:6823-9943 GCA_964392535.1 uncultured Oscillospiraceae bacterium | reverse complement strand
GAACGAGAACGAGGACGACCTGGTCGTCTACGGTGACGGCGCGGAGCTCCAGGAGGTACATTGACTTTGAGGCCCCCACAGTCACCGATGTCAATTACTACTACGAATACGATCAGAACCTGGAGAAAAACCGGCTGTATGCCGAGGTGTCCATTTACGACAACCACTACACCATGTGCAGCCAGTTAGGCTATGTGATTCATTCTACCGATTCCGATGGCAACCCCACCATGGAGATGCTGTCCTTCGAGCAGTTCATGACCCCGGTCTACTCCAAACGCAACGATACCACTGTGGTTACTTTCGAGCTGACCGATTACCTCTATAAGATCAAAAATGCGCTGCAGGAGCGGCCCAACACCTTCGTGGTCACCGCTTATGACTATGCGCTGAACTACGCAACCTACGAGATCGAGCTGCCCGACAACTTTCAGGACTTCTACTTTGAGGGCCTGGAGGAAGGCCTCACCATGAGTCCCAACGAGGTATTCACCTTAGCGCCCATCGTCTACCCCGAGGATCAGTGGGGCGAGCTGCTGGTGGTATCCTCCAACACCTCCGTGATCCGCTGTGTCAACGACAAGCTGGTGGCTGTTGCCCCCGGTAAGACCGCCGTTCGTGTTCGTGATGCACAGACCAACAAGAGTGTCACCTTCAATGTTACAGTTGTGGACGAAAACGACGAGAACTTCATGTACTATGATAAGCCCGTGGCCGATGTGTTTACTATCGACGGCTACACCACCACCAAGGCTTACTATGTCATCAATTCGGAGGATAAGGACATCGGCGAGACCGGCGACAAGCGGTTCTTCGAGGGCAAGTATAATCTTGCTATGTACCCCTCCGAGTCCGTGGTGCTTACCTACACCCTGGATGCCTACTTCCCCAAGGATACTACTGTGGAGTTCGAGTCCAGTAACGAGAGCATTGTAAAAGTGGATCAGTACGGTACTGTTACCGGCGTTGCAGAGGGCTTTGCCTCCGTAACCGTCAAGGTTATGCAGGATGGCCAGCCTACCTTCGATGCACAGACCATTTCTGTGGAGATCAAGGATCCCTACATCCAGACCGGCGCACAGCTGACCCACTACTATGGCTTAGGCGGTCTCGTATCCGTGCCCAAGGATCTGGGCCTGACTGAAATTGGCAACTTCGCCTTCTCCAACTTCGAGTACATCATGAAGACCGAGGAAGAGCTGGCCTTTGACGATGCCGAGACCTCCAAGGCCTGGTACATCGGTGACAACACCATCACCAAGGTGGTGCTGCCCGAGGGTATTGAGAAGATCAATGCCTACGCCTTTGCAAACCTGACCGCACTGGAAGAGGTGGTGCTGCCCTCTACGCTGGAGTCCATTGAGTACGGTGCATTCCTGGGCTGCTCCAGCCTGGAGAAGATCACCTTCAGCGGTGAGGATAACCTGAAGATCATCAGCCAAAACGCCTTCGAGGGCTGTGCCCTGAAGGGCGACCTGGAATTTAAGTCCATCTGTGTCATTTCCAACTACGCCTTCGCAGGCTGTGACCAGATTGAATCCATTACACTGTCCGACACGCTGCTGTCCATTGGCGAGTACGCTTTCGCTGGTTGCAAGAAGCTGGCTACTGTGAACATTGCATCCCAGAAGGTCAAGTACGGCCCCTACGCCTTCACCGATTGTAAAGCGCTGAAGGAGTTTACCGTCAACGCAGCGGTGCTGCCCGAGGGTATGTTCTATGAGTGCGCAGGCATGACCCGTGTGATCATCGGCAAGGATGTCAACATGATCGGCGAGTTTGCATTCCGTGATACCAAGATCGAGACCTTTGTGGTTGAAAGCGGCAACACCATGTATACGGTCCAGAGCGCAAACCATGTGCTCTCCGCCGATGGCAAGACCCTGTATGCCGTATCTCCCAAGCTGGAGGGTGAGGTTTCTGCAGATACCTTTGGCGGCATTGCCCCCACAACCATTGGACACGGCGCATTCAGCCACAATAACCGCATCACCGCCGTGGTGCTGCCCACCGTCACTGCTGTGGAGGCTTACGCCTTCGGATCTACGGAGGGCGAGGGTGTGCTGGGTTCTGTGAACCTGGGCACACTGACCAAAATCGGTGAGTACGCCTTCTTCGAAACCGGCATCACCGAGCTACCCTACTTCACCAAGGACACTGTTATTGAGCGGTACGCCTTTGCCTTTACGGATATCACCACCGTCAATATCCCCGATGGCATGACCGTGGGCGAGGCTGTATTCCATAACTGTGATAAGCTGGAGACCATCACCATTGGTAACGATGTTACCATCGGCACCAACGCCTTCAGCATGAACAAGGAAAGGTCCTTTGAGGTAAAGAAGTACACCGATGAGAATGATACCTACTTCTATTACGACTTCTTCTCTAAGCTCCAATCCGTAACCATCGGCGATAATGCCAATATCGGCGCAAACGCCTTCTTCGGCCACGCAGACCTGACCGCTGTGACTTTGGGCAACAACGCAAAGATCGGCTATATGTCCTTCTATAACTGTGACAACCTCCGCGATATTAACCTGAATCAGGCCGTTTCCATCGGCGATTACGCCTTCTCCGGCGACGTGTACTACGAGTGCATCGACGAGAATATGTCCGTTGCCGCAGTAGAAGTGATCGACGGCGAGGCCCGGTACAAGTACACCTATTTTGGACCGGACATCCTGATTGCAGATCTGAGCAATGTAACAGAGTTGGGCGCTTACGCTTTCTCTTACTGCCAAAAGATGACCGATGTTACGCTGCCCAAGGCTATTACTGTGCTGCCTGAGTATGTGTTTGCAGGCTGTAACAGCCTGGAGCGCATTAACCTTGGCCATGTGACCGAGATCGGCGACTATGCCTTTATCGAGAACTACGCCCTGAAAACTGTAGACCTCAGCTCCTGTGAAACCGTGGGCGAGTATGCATTCGTTTACTGCTACGACCTGGAAGAGGTCACCCTGAAGGCCACCGCCCTTACCGAGGAGACCACTGAGGAAGTGACCGAGGAAACCACCGAAGAGACTACCGGGGAAGTGACCGAGGAAACCACCGAAGAGACCACCGGGGAAGTGACCGAGGAAACCACCGAAGAGACCACCGGGGAAGTGACCGAGG
>CAYMPY010000079.1:0-6723 GCA_964392535.1 uncultured Oscillospiraceae bacterium | reverse complement strand
AAACCACCGAAGAGACTACCGGGGAAGTCACTGAGGAAACGACCGAGGAGAGCGAGCCTAAAACCGGCACTGTGCTGATCAGCGAGGGTGCATTCTCCTACTGTGGAAACTTAAAGACTGTGAAGAACCTGGGCGGAACGGAAGAGGTTGGCCCCTACGCATTCGCCTACACCGCCATCACCGAAATGGACCTGAGAAGTGCCCATACCATTGGTGACATGGCATTCATGAAGGAAGAGCTGACAGAGGCCACCGTCACACTGGGCGAGAACCTGGAAAGCCTTGGCGATAACCCCTTCGCTATGTGCAAGCTGCAGCCCTTCAGCACCGAGAATGTGGTGACCTTCAACGGCACCGATTACCCCGCAACAGCCTACACCTATGACATCAGCGAGACCGTGAAGGTTATTGACGGCAGCCTGTACTGCTATGTGGATAACGGTATGGAGCTGATCGCCTGGGCCGGTACGGAGAACCGGGACGGCAAGATCGCCGAGGGTACAGTTCGCATCACTGCCATGGCGCTGGCTGGCAGCGACTTGAAGATGGTCACGCTGCCCTACACCGTCCGCACCGTGGGCCACAAGGCCTTCTATAAGTGCGATAGCCTGGAGCAGGTGGTATTTACAAGCTATGAAGCCCCCATCCTGGAAGAGGAATTTGACCGTGCTTACTATGAGTCCCTGGAGGCTGTGCCCGGCAGTGGCTCCTACGGCGAGTACGAGAACTACGACGGCACCAATGTGGAAGTTATCGGTAAGGGCTTTGTTCCCTACTTCATGTGGAACGCCACCGGCGGTATGTACTCCAATGTATTCTACGGCGCAAACTTCGTGGACTATGTGGGCTTTGTGGAGCAGAAGCTGACCATGGTGCGGCCCATCAACGGCCAGCATTATGAGACCTTCGTGCTGGGTCAGTACTTTGACCTGATCATCGACGGCGGCAATGCAGCTGATGATGTGACCCTGGCCGCTATCGCAGCTATTGATGCGATCCCCGAGCGTGTAACCTGGGAGCAGAGAGCACTGGTTGAGGCTGCAAGAAAAGCCTATGATCAGGTTGCAACCACCGAGCAGCAGGCGCTGGTTACCAACTATGCAGACCTGCTCTCCGCTGAGCAGCGTGTGACCGCAACTGCACCTGAGCAGGAGGAGACCGCACCTGAGCAGCAGGCACAGAGTGAAAAGATGAAGATCAACCCCTTCATCTGGGTCGTTGTGGTGCTGGTAGCCATCATCGCAGGTGGCGTGATCGCAGGCCGCTATGTCTTTAAGAACAAGAGCCACTTTAAGGGCGTTCTGCCCATGGTAGGTGCGGCTCTGGCAGGCCTGTGGCTGTGGTTTACGGGTCTGTTCAAGAAAAAGGACAAGCAGGAAAAGCCCAAGAAGGAAAAGAAAGCCAAGAAAGCACCGAAGAAGGTCACCGAAGAGGTAACTGAGGAAGCTGTCGAGGAAGTCGCAGAAGAGGTGGTCGAGGAGACTGCCGAAGAAGTGACCGGAGAGATCACTGAGGAAGCAACCGAGGAAATTCCCGAGGAAGCTGCCGAGGAAGTGGTCGAACAGACCGCTGAGGAAGTTACTGAGGAAGTGACCGAAGAGGCTGCCCGGGAGCTTGTGTTCCCTGCAGCCAAGCAGGTGGAGCTCAACGGCAAGACCCGTCTGATCCCCGGCTGGAAGCAGCTGAAGGAACAGAATAAGAACAACTAAGCTACCGTGTCATTCTGAGCCGAAGGCGAAGAATCCGTTCCCCTAAAAGCGTACGGATCCTTCGCTCCGCTCAGGATGACAGCGGAAAAGTTCAGATTTCCTATAATTGTCAATTGTCAATTATCAATTGTCCATTTCTAAAAAAGGATGATAAACATGAAGCATAACTTGAAGGTTCTCTTCACTGTGCTGCTGGTACTGTCGGTGCTTGCACTGGCAGGCTGTGGCAGTGAAAAGGACCAGTACGCCAAGAATAATGAAGGCGGCTACACCGTCAGTGTGCAGTATCACGCAAACGGCGGCCAGTTTGCCACCAACACCTACACCATGACCGACAGCTACAAGGCATCCGGCAAGACGGAGCTGATGCTCTTAGAGCCCAGCGATCCTGCCCGCAGCGAGCCGCAGACCGCTGAGCGCAACGGCTATTTCCTGGCAGGCTGGTACACCGAGTGCAAGGAAACCGGCGAAAAGGATGCAGACGGCAATCCCGTCTACACCTACAGTGGTTATTGGGACTTTGCAGTGGATACCTTGCCCATTGAAGCCGACAAGAGCTACAGTGCAGAGGAGCCTGTGCTGCACCTGTATGCAGCCTGGGTGCCCAACTTCACCTATGAGTTTTATGATCTTGCAAGCGGCGAGCTGGTGGAAAGCGTGCCCATTAACCCCCTCAACCCCAAGGAGCTGGAGCTGGAGCTGTCCACCTGGGATCAGAATACCGGCCGTGTGAATAAGAAGGATATTCCTGTTAAGGACGGTCATACCTTCAACGCCCTGTACCTGGATGCAGAAGGCACACAGAAGGTGGAGGATGCCTCCATCCAGCACACCGGTGTCCTGGATCTGGAAACAGCAGTTGCCACCGGCGATGTGATGAAGCTGTATGTAGATTACATGGAGGGCTCCTTCAAGGCTGTCTATAATGCCCAGGGCCTGATGGATAATCTGTCCTCCGGAAACGATGTGATCCTTATGGAGGATCTGGACTTCACGGATGTGGAGTGGGATCCCTTCGTTTGGGCCTATCCCTACGGCGGCAAGCTGGTAGGCAATGGCCACAAGCTGTCTAACATTACCGTCAATATTGCCCCCGAGAACGTCAACGGTCAGGAGTACCTGTACGCCGGTCTGTTTGGCAAGCTGGAGGAGACCGCTGTGATCTCCGATGTGATTTTTGAGAACCTCCAGATCAATGTGCAGGAGGGCACACTGGGCTTTGGTGATATGGAAAATCACATTTACATCGGCCTGCTGGCCGGTGAGAACGCCGAAGGTTCAACTATAAAGTCTGTTGGATTCATAAATTGCGGCATCCGGATCGATGTGACCATCGAAAACTACGAATATACCGTCAGTGCCGGTGAGCATGTAAATGTGACCCTGACCGGCGAGGGCAGTGACAAGCTGACCGTCGAAAACCTCGACGGTACAGTGAAGATTGTTGAAAAGCCCGAGGAAACCGAGGAAGAAACGGTCGAAACAGAAGAAACTGAAGCTTAACCGTATACGGGCGGCTATTGTAGGGGCGGCAAACCTGCCGCCCGCAAAACCTACCCCATGCGCCTGCGGCGAACGGGCGACCAATGGTCGCCCCTGCGCCCACGCCATTACATGATCGCAGATATTAAGAATGTGTAGGGAACGGATTTATCCGTTCCGGCATACGGAATGCATAAATGCATTCCCTACAATTTTCAATTCTTAATTAAAAACAAGGAGTGTTATGTATGAAAAAAGTAATTTGTATAATCCTGTGCCTTTGCATGTGCTTTGGCATGGTGGGCATGCTCTCCGGCTGTAAGAATAAGCAGGCTGCTGATGCCTTCGTTATTCAGACAGAGCAGCTGGACGGCCTGTTCAATCCCTTCTTCTCCACCTCTGCCACCGACGGCACCATTGTTGCCATGACTCAGATCGGTATGCTGTCCTCCAAGTTCGTTGACGGCAAGACCGAGGTTGCCTACGGTGAAAACGAGGCAGTTGTGACCCTGGACTACGAGATCGTAGACAACGGTGACAACACCACCAGCTACTACTTCGTGCTGAAAAACGGCATCAAGTTCTCTGACGGTCATCCCCTGACCATGGAGGACGTGCTGTTTAACTACTATGTGTACTTAGACCCGGTTTACACCGGCTCCAACACCCTGTATTCCACCAAGATCCAGGGCCTGCAGCAGTACCGCACCCAGACCCAGGGCAGCGGCAATCAGAACGGTGACACCCAGATCACCAACCAGGCCACCAACAGAGCTACCATGCGTGCTAACGAGCTGGCCTCTCTGTACGCAAGCCTGAAGGACAAGTCCTCTACCGGTGAGGTCAGCGACAGCGAGATGCGTACTGCCATCAACAGCCACAGCCTGTCCAATGGCTACAAGACTGCCATTGCTGTCAAGGGTGAGGGCGTTGACAACAGCTTCCTGCTTGCTGACTACGAGCAGATCATGAAGCTGTACAAGGAAGAGCTGAACACCGATTACACCAGCGCCCAGGAATCCTTCACCGACGAGCCCTATAAGAGCCATGCAGAATTCCAGGATGAGATCTTCTGCTTTATGTTCTATGAAGGCTATGTGCAGGTCGAGTACCCACTGGATGCTGAGGGCAAGAAGGACAAGACCAAGATCGAGTCCATGGTAAAGAAGTATCCCGATACCATTACCACCAAGGAAGCTGCTATCGACTACTGCTTCAAGGACACTATGGCTACCAAGCTGGACATGGTTCTGCTGTACACCGCTTCCGGGAACACCCTGCAGACCGAGTTTCAGGCTAAAGCCAAGGAAGTGATTCTGGCAGAGAAGGCCGGTTCTGGCGACGGCCTGGCAATTCCCAGCATCTCCGGTATCGTGTCCCTGGGCCACACCGATGCTGCAGGCTCCAAGCAGATGGTCAACGGCACCGAGTACACCGTTGCTTCCGGCCACAATGCAGACGGCACTGTTACCAACACCGCCGAGCATGACATTTTGAAGATCACCATTGACGGCGTTGACCCCAAGGCCATCTGGAACTTCGCACTGACTGTTGCTCCTCAGCACTACTACGGTGAGGGCAGTTCCGTTGGCGTGGATATTGCAAACAACAAGTTCGGCGTGGAGTACGCAAGCTTCGACTTCATGCAGAAGATCGTCCAGTCCTCCCGGAACATCAAGCTGCCCATGGGCGCAGGTGCTTACAAGGTTACCAACGCCTCCAACAGCGACACCCCCTCCGAGAGCGAGTTCTACACCAACAACGTTGTGTACTTCAAGGCCAACAACTACTTTGAGACCGTTGGCGCAGGCCTGAATAACGCCAAGATCGAGAAGATCCGTTACCAGGTCGTTACCTCCTCCAACGCCATTGATGCGCTGAAGAACGGCCAGGTCCACTACATTTCCCCCTCTCTTACCAAGGAAAACTATGACCGTCTCACCGGTATGGCCAGCGAGGGCACTAAGATGCTGACCTCTCAGCAGCTGGGCTACGGCTATGTGGGCATAAACGCCTCCAAGGTTACCAACATTAACCTCCGTAAGGCTATTATGTGTGCCATGAATACCTCCCTTGCAATCGACTACTACCGTACCGGCACTGCTGAGCAGATCTACTGGAATATGTCCAAGGTCAGCTGGGCTTACCCCGATGGCGCATCCGCCAACGATAACGGCAAGGACTACCCCCAGATGGGCAAGTGGGACCGTAACGCCGCAGTGGACAACGTGAAGAAGTACATGAAGGCTGCCGGTGTCAGCGCAGGTGACTCCCAGCTGAAGATGACCTTCACCATCGCAGGCTCCAATCTGACCGACCACCCCACCTACAAGGTATTCCGTGATGCCGCTGAGCTCCTCAATGAGCTGGGCTGGGATGTGGAAGTTAAGTGCGACACCCAGGCTCTGACCAAGATCAATACCGGTGCCCTGACTGTTTGGGCCGCTGCATGGTCCTCTGCTCTGGACCCCGATATGTATCAGGTCTACCACAAGGATTCCTCCGCAACCTCCACCCTGGCATGGGGCTACAACCACTTAAATAACAACGGCACTGCCGAGGAGCGTAAGATCCTCACCGAGCTTTCTAAGCTCATCGACGATGCCCGCAGCACCAACGATCAGGATATGCGCTGCGACCTCTACGAGGAGGCCATGGGCTATGTGCTGGATCTGGCTGTGGAGCTGCCTGTTTACCAGAGAAGCGTGCTGTACGCCTACAACTCCAATGTGATCAAGTCTGACAGCCTGCCCTCTGAAATCAACCCCTATTCCTCTCCTTTGGATCGTATCTGGGAAATCGAATTCGTATAAGTTCGTTAACTCGTAAAGGGAGCGACCTATGTTAAAATACATTCTTAAAAGAATCGGAATGTCGATCCTGATCCTGATCGGCGTTTCCATGATCATTTACTTCCTGGTTCGTTTAATGCCCGTTGACTTTATTCAGGATAAAGTCAACGCCATGAACCAGGGCGGCGCCACCGTGGATCAGGCACAGGTGGATGCCATGTACGAAATGTACGGCCTGGGTGACGATACCTTTATGGGCATTCTCAGCGGCTACGGTAAGTGGCTGTGGAGCATGTGCAAGGGTGACCTGGGTACCAGCTTCGTCTACGGACGGAATGTTGCTGCTGTTATCGGCGAGAAGATGGGCATTTCTTTTGCGATTGCCTTTATCGCCACCTTCTTTGAATTTATGATCGCCATCCCCCTTGGCATCACCGCGGCCACCCATCAGTACAGCATCCGGGACTACGTGGTTACCGTGCTGGTTATGATCGGCATCAGCTTGCCCTCCTTCTTCTTCGGTCAGGTTCTGAAGGACCTGCTGTCCATGAAGCTGGGCTGGTTCCCGTCCTCGGGCCTTGTGGATGCGACAGCCTCCCATACCGGCTTTGCGTTGATCCTGGATCAGCTGTGGCATATGTTTATTCCGGTGCTGACCATTGTTATTCTGAGTATTGGTCCGCGTATGAGAATGACCAGAACCAATATGCTGGAGGTCATGAACTCCGACTACATCCGTA
>CAYMPY010000078.1:0-10064 GCA_964392535.1 uncultured Oscillospiraceae bacterium | reverse complement strand
TTTTCAATGGCAATATCCATGTTCTTGCCGGTAAAACGACGGGTTTCTTTCATCTTTATTCCTCCGTATTGCTGTAACGGTCGGCTACATAAGCACGACCCTTGCAGAAGGGACGCTCAGGGATACCGGACAGGGGTGCGGCAGCCTTTTTCTCTTCTTCCGTGAAGATGCCCTTCTTTTCGTAGTATTCCTTCATAGCGGCAGCCTTGGCAGCTTCCTGCTCTTTCTGCTTTGCCTGCTGCAGCTTCTTCTTGCTGGTGTTCTGGGTGATACCATCGGGGTTGGCGGCACGGCGCTCGGCACGGATGCGCTCCTTCTCAGCCTCAATGCGCTCGGCTTCAAGAGCCTGCAGCAGCTTGGAAGCATCCTCGGCATCGTAGATTCTGCGGTACTTCTGGGTCAGCAGCACATCGATCAGGGTAGTGAACAGGCCGCTGACAAGCCAGTAAAGGCTCAGTGCTGCGGGGAAGCTGAAGCCGAAGATGATGGACATGATGGGCATCATCCACATCATCATCTTGGTGGTCTGATTGCTTTGCGCATTTTCAGCGGCTTCCTTGTCCTGCACGCCCTTTTCGTTGGTCATCAGGGAGTTGTTCAGCTTCTGAGAGATGAACATGGATAGCATCTGGCTGCCACCGGACAGCACCGGGATCAGGGCTGCGCCGATCACATCCCAGGCACTTCTGCCTGCCCAAACACCGGACTGCCACAGCTTCCACTGGGGAGTCTGTGCCAGGTCAATGCCCAGGAAACGGTAGTCCACACCCTGGAAGGTCTGTGCGGTAACGCCTGCCTGCTCCAAAACGGGGCGGAAGGCGGCTTGATTCTTGTTAATGGCGGCTACGGCAACCAGCTGGTCGTACCGACCGTCGGCGCTGAGGAAGCTCTTGAGGTCGCTGTTTTTAATGGCAGTGATGATCTCAGTGGCATTGCTGTTGTGGAGCATCCAGTTCAGAGGCTCGGTAACCACATAGAATAGGGGGAAGATGATTAGCAGGGGAATCAGGCTCCAAAGACAGCCTGCACCCATGGACACACCCTCTGCCTTGTAAAGGGCCCGCATCTCTTCGCCCAATTTGTTCTGATCCTTCTCATACTTTTTCTGCAGATACTGGATCTGAGGCTGAAGCCGGGACATTTTCATGGTATTCTTCTTGCTCTTTGCGGTCATGGGTGTCAAAATCAGACGGACCAGGATGGAGAACAAGATCAGGGAAAGACCATAGCTGTTTGTAAACTGATACAGGAAATCAATTAGATAACCGAAGGGAATCTTGATTATATCTCCGATTCTGAAAAGCATCATTAGAATTTATTCCTCCTTAGGGAACGGGGTCATAAGTGGAGTGCTTGCTGAAGGGATGACAGCGAAGCAGCCGGCGCAGAGCCAGCCAGCCGCCCTTCATAGCACCGTACTTGCTGATGGCTTCATAGGCGTACTGTGAGCAGGTAGGTGTAAACCGACAGGAAGCGGGGGTATAAGGAGAGATGCAGCGGCGGTAAAAGCGGATCACGGCAAGCATAAGGGTCTTCATTATGCTTCCTCCATAAGAACGCCGGCCTTTTTGGCAAGGGACAGATAAGCAGCCGTCAGCCGATCAAAATCTGCATCAATACAGCGGCTTCGGGCAACCACCACAATATCCCATCCGGGTTTGAACCGATGCTCGTTGAGCCGGTAAATCTCCCGCAGGCGGCGGCGGACGCGGTTGCGTACCACGGCTTTACCCAGCTTTTTACCAACAGTCACGCCAACCCGATTGGCGGCGCTGCGATTGGGCCTTGCATAAAACACAAGGAAACCATTTGCCTGTCCATTGGTTTGGTAAAGCCTTTGGAATATGTGATTGAGCTTCAGTGCCTTTGAAAATTTCAAAATTGTGCCTCCCTAACACTTTAACGCAAACATAGGTGATCCCAATGGTCGAAAAGAGGATTTTAAACCCAATTTCATTCCAAACCCGGGTATGGCCGAAAATACAGATCATTCAACGGTCAGCGAGAGATTTCAGTTCAAGACAAGCCCAAAAGCCGCAGGAATACTTTGTGTATTTCAAGGCTTTCTTGGTGCAGTATTGGGCTGAAAGATCCGTTGACCGGCAATTATCTGGATTAGAGGACATGCCCACATAAAAAGGGGGCGGGGCGATTTTCGCCCCGCTGGACTCCCATTTCGCGTTAAGCGATCCCGATTCTATCGAATTTAACCGGATCAAGCTCAAGCAGACAGAACCTTGCGGCCCTTGGCACGGCGGCGGGCAAGAACCTTACGGCCGTTGGAAGTAGCCATTCTCTTCCGGAAACCGTGAACCTTGGAGCGGTGACGACGGCTGGGCTGATAGGTACGCTTCATCTACAGATACACCTCCTGTCTTTTTCTTATGCTCGACAGCTGTTTGGCTGCAGCAACACATAATTACCGACTTTATAGTCATGCTGGTACATTATAACCGAAAAATTCCATTTGGTCAACACTTTTTTTCTAATGTTTGACTGTTTGTGATTTTTAGGGTATTATGGAGAAAATAAACCCTATTGGGAGGCATCATATGGAACTGCGTTGTCCTGTTTGCGGAAATGTATTAAATAAGGAAGAGCGTTGCTACCGCTGTTGCAGTAACCACAGCTTTGATATTGCGCGGCAGGGGTATGTAAATTTACTGCCGGTGCAGAATAAGCGGTCCTTAAATCCCGGCGATACGAGACAGCAGGTGCTGGCCCGGCGGCGGTTTTTGGAGGGTGGCTTTTATGCGCCTATTTCCGAAGCACTGAATAAATTGGCAGAGTGCTGTGAAGGTCCGATTCTGGATGCAGGCTGTGGTGAAGGCTACTATAGCAGCCGTCTTGCAAAGTATTTAAATACGCCCCTTGTTGGCGTGGATATTTCAAAAGAGGCGGTGCGCTATGCGGCGGCAAGCTATAAGGATGCCACCTGGCTTTGCGCCTCGGCGGCACGGCTGCCGGTGGCGGACGGCTCTGTGGGCCTCATTACCAGTTTGTTTGCCTTTACCGATGCAAAGGAATTTCATCGGGTATTAAAACCCGGTGGCTACTTCATCCGGATGCTGGCAGCTCCGGACCATTTGCCGGAGCTGAAAAAGGTCATTTACGAGCAGGTGCTCCATAAAGAAAAAGAGGGCATGACGGACTTGCCCGGCTTTAGCCTCCAAAAAGTGGTGCCGGTGCAGTTTTCTTTTACTGTTGAAGGGGAGCAGGTGCGGAATCTGCTGAGTATGACACCCCATGTGTACCGCATCAGTAAGGCCGGTGCAGACCGCCTGCGGCAGACAGAAACCCTCACCGACACCGCCAGCTGTATTTTGGGATTATATAAAGCAGAATAATGCTTGCAATACAGGCTTTTTCCGTTTATAATATTGGTAAATTTTTACGGGAAAGGAGGCTTTCCTATGGAACGGAATAATTATAAGGGGTGGCTGTATCTGCTGCCTGCGATCCTGTTTTTAGGCGTGTTTTTGGTATACCCCCTGATCGATGTGTTTATCTATTCCTTCGAAGAAGGCTACAACTTTACCTCGCAGACCTCCTTTGGAACAGGCTTTTATAACTACGGCAAGGTTCTGCGGGATCCCTATTTTCTGCAGGCCCTGAAAAACACCTTTATTTTGGTGATGATCACTGTGCCGTTGTCCACAGGTATTGCGCTGCTGATTTCTGTGGGGCTTGCCTCCATTAAGTCGCTGCGAAATCTGTTCCAGACCATTTACTTTCTGCCCTATGTGACCAATACGTTGGCAGTTGGTATGGTGTTTATGCTGCTGTTTAAGCAGACCGAGTACTCTCCCGGCCTGGTCAACAGCTTTTTGGGGCTGTTTGGCATGACCCCGGTGGACTTTATCGATGGCCCTTACTGGGCAAAAATGCTGGTGCTGTGCCTCTATACGATCTGGATGGTCATGCCCTTTAAAATTTTGGTGCTTACCGGCGCATTGGCCTCCGTCAAGCAGTCGCTGTACGATGCAGCCAAAATCGATGGTACACCAAAAAGCAGGGTCTTTACCAGAATTACGTTGCCTATGATCTCACCGTCACTGTTCTATTTGGTGATCACCGGCTTTATCGGCGCATTCAAGGCCTACAGTGATGCGGTGGCCCTGTTTGGCACACAGCTGAATTCTGCCGAAATGAATACCCTTGTAGGATATATCTACGATATGCTCTACTCCGGTGGCGGTTACCCCTCCTACGCCTCTGCTGCCGCCATTGTCCTGTTCGCCATCGTTCTGACCATTACCTGTATTAACCTGATGGTCAGCCGCCGTCATGTGCATTACGGTTAAGGAGGTTTCTATGGAAAAGAAGAATTACTTCCGTAAAACCGTCTGCTACTGTATGCTGGCGGTTTGGGCACTGCTGGTGCTGTTTCCTTTTTACTATATGATTCTGACCTCCCTCAAGACCCAGGGGGCATACTATTCAGAATCCGTTCCCGCACTTTTTACCCTGCACCCCACCTTGAAAAACTACTATACGGCCTTCAGTGCCGTGCCTTTGGGGACATATTTTCTCAATACCCTGATCTTTTCCCTGGCAACGACCGCCATTATGCTGGTGGTATCGGTGCTGGCGGCCTTTGCGTTTGCACGGCTGAAATTCCCGGGCAGAGACCTGGTATTTACCTTGTTCCTGGCGCTGATGATGATCCCCACAGAGCTGGTGGTCATTACAAACTTCGTCACCATATCCAATATGGACCTGCGCAACACCTTTATGGGCCTGATCCTGCCCTCGGTGACCTCGGTGTTTTATATTTATTTGCTGCGGGAGAACTTTGCGCAGGTGCCCGATGAGCTGTACTGGGCTGCTAAATCCGATGGCACCTCCGATATGCGGTATCTGTTTAAGGTGCTGATCCCCATTTGTAAGCCAACGGTGGTCACGGTCACCATTTTAAAGCTGATCGAATGCTGGAACAGCTTTGTGTGGCCCAGACTGATTACCGATGACGAAAAATACTACCTGGTGTCCAATGGCATCCAGGTCCTCCGTGAAAGCGGCCTGGGCCGTGAGGATATTCCCACCATGATGGCTGCTGTTGTGGTGGTGTGCCTGCCGCTGATCGTTCTGTTTTTGCTGTTCCGTAATAAGATTATGGAGGGCGTGGCAAGAGGAGGTACAAAGGGATGAAAAAAGTTATTGCACTACTGTGCCTGCTTGGCCTCTTGCTGTCCTTTACAGGCTGTCACAAGGCGAAGCTTATGGAGCCTTTTGAAATTCCCGGCGTATTTGATGAATCCAAAACCTATGAGATCACCTTCTGGGCCAAAAACGAAAACAATGTGAACCAGCAGAATGTCTACAAGCAGGCTGTGGAGGAGTTCCAGAAGCTATACCCCAACATCAAGGTTCAAATGAAGCAGTACGGTGATTATAAGGTTATTTATAATGATGTGATCACCAATATTGCCACAAGCTCTACCCCCAATGTGTGCATTACCTACCCGGACCATATTGCAACCTATCTGGAGGGTGAAAATACAGTGGTTCCCTTGGATGCGCTGATGACCGACAGCCGCTACGGCTTGGGCGGCAGCATGGTCAAATTCGACAGCCCTGCTGTAGAGGAGATCGTGCCGGAGTTTTTGGAGGAGTGTATTGTAAACGGCAACTACTACGCACTGCCTTATATGCGCTCTACAGAAGCCTGCTATATCAATAAGGATTTTGTGGAACAGCTTGGTTATGAGGTGCCGGAGGTACTGACCTGGGACTTTATATGGGAAGTGTCCGAAAAGGCCATGGAGAAAAATGAGGACGGTACGTTTAAGCTCAACGGTCAAAAGACCATGATTCCCTGTATTTACAAATCCACCGACAATATGATGATCACCATGCTCCGTCAAAACGGCGGTGACTACTCCACCGGGCGGGGCGAAGTGCAGATATTCAACGATACTACTGCAGATATTTTGAAGGAAATATTCCCGCATGCCCAATCCCGTGCCTTTGCGACCTTCCAAACATCCTCTTACCCGGCAAACTTTCTTAATAAGGGGCAGTGCATCTTCGCAATTGACTCCACTGCCGGTGCGACATGGATGGGCTGTGATGCACCGCTGTTGGATGTCAGTACTGAGGAGCTGAAGCAGTTTGAGACTGTGGTACGGCCTGTGCCCCAACGGGATACAGATAATATTTCCATGATCTCCCAGGGACCCAGTGTGTGCATCTTTAATAAGGAGGACCCCCAGGAGGTGCTGGCCAGCTGGCTATTTGTTCAGTATCTGCTGACCGATGGCATTCAGATCGCCTATTCCCAGACCGAGGGCTATGTACCGGTAACCACCAGTGCGCAGCAAAGTAAAAACTACCAAGATTACCTCAGCCGCCGTGGCGAGGATAATCAGCTCCATTACAGTGTGAAGCTGGATGCAGTAAATATGCTTTTGGAGTATACAGATAAGACCTTTGTCACCCCGGTGTTCAACGGCTCTGCAGATTTACGGCAGGCCGCCGGCGATATGATTGAAGAAACCACCAAATCCGCAAGACGAAAAGGCACGATGAATGATGCGTTTATTCAGGAGCTTTACAGCAACCAATCGTCGTTGCATCATTTGGACGAGATCAAGCTTCGGGATGAACAGGGCGTGGCTTACGGCAATAAAGAGCAGTTCGGCGCGCTGCCCGCCGGCTCGGTAGTGCTGTTGGCAGGCCTGGGCCTTGTGTGGCTGGGTATGAGTGTCTGGGTAATCGCAGAATTTGCGAAAAAGAAACGCAAACGTACTTGATTTTAGTATAAAAATATGTATAATGGTCCTTGTACCCCAAAAAGGGGAAACTACATTATAAAAAGGAGACTGATTAACATGAAAAAACTGCTTGCACTGCTGCTGGCTCTCGTGATGGTTTTTGCTCTGGTTGCCTGTGGCAACACCGAGGAAGAGACCAACGAGACCGAAGAAACCACCACTGCTCCCGTTGAGACCACTGAGGCTACTGAGGAAGAGACCACTGAAGCTACCGAGGAAGTCACTGAGCCCGAAGAGACTGCTACCGTCATGACCTATGATGAGTTCGTCGCCGCTGAGCTGGACAGCGAGGTCACTGTTGAGTTCGCCATCCAGGGCACACAGGCCTACAGCGAAGAGTACGGCAACACCAGCGTCTACGGTGCTGATGAGAACGGCGGCTACTTTGTCTACCGTTGGGCCTGCACCGCAGAGGATGCTGCCAAGATGACCCCCGGCACATGGGTTCGCGTTACCGGCTTCAAGGCTGAGTTCGCAGGCCAGCTGGAGGTTGTGGACGTTTCCGCCTACGAGTTCATCGAGAAGGAAGCTTACACCGCTGAGCGCACCGATGTTACTGCTATGTTCGGCACCGATGAGCTGACTAACTATATGACCATGCCTGTTGCCGTTGAGGGCGCTACTGTTAAGGCTGTGGAGTATAAGAACGGCGAAGAGGGCAACGATATCTACCTGACCGTTACCATCGGGGAAAATGACTACGACTTCTGCGTTGAGACCGATCTGACCAACAGCGAGACCGATGTCTACATGACCGTTGCCGGCCTGAAGGAAGGCGACGTTATCGGCATCGAGGCTTTCCTGTACTGGTACGAAGGCCCCAATCCCCACGTCACCGCTGTGACCGTTGCTGAGTAATTAAACACAAAGCCCCCGGGTGTCCCGGGGGTTTTAAAATATCTATTGGCATGATGCGTTTAAAATTATGCATTTTGCGTTTTGTGTGATCTGCAGTGTTTACATAGTCAAACAATTTTGCTACAATATTGGTATCTGTATTAAACTGAAAAGGAGAATAAGGTATGTATGAGTCTTATTTAAGTGCGATCGATAAATACCGGGAAGAGATCTGCGGCCTGTCTGACTTTCTGTGGGCAAACCCGGAGACCGCCTATACGGAGGTAAAGGGTTCCCGGGAGCTGTGCCGTATTCTGGAGGAGCACGGCTTTGAGGTGAAGCTGGGCGTTGCCAATATCCCCACCGCCTTTACTGCCAGCTTTGGCAGCGGCAAGCCCCACTTCGGTGTCCTTGCCGAATATGACGGCCTGTCCGGTATGAGCCAGCAGGCAGGAAAGACCGAGCCTGTGTCCATTCCCGGCCTGGATGAAGGCCACGGCTGCGGCCACAACCTGTTTGCTGCCGGCTCTTTGGCTGCTGTGCTGGCAATAAAGGAATACATTGCCGAAAAGGGTACAGGTAAGGTGACCCTGTTCGGCTGTCCTGCAGAAGAGGGCGGTGCCGGTAAGGTCTTTATGGTCCGTGCCGGTATCTTCAAGGATGTGGATGCCATTGTCAGCTGGCACCCGGAGAAGATGTACCAGCCCCGTACCAGAATTGCCCTTGCCAATGTGAAGGTCAAATATAAATTTATCGGCACACCCTCCCACGCCGGTGGCAGCCCCCATCTGGGCCGCAGCGCACTGGACGCACTGGAGCTGATGAATGTGGGCACCAACTTCCTGCGAGAGCATATGCCCCTGACCAGCCGTGTCCATTACGCCATTCTGGATGCCGGTGGCACAGCTGCCAACCAGGTCCAGTCCCATGCTGAAGCACTGTACATGATCCGTGCCGTGGATGCCGATGAGGTCCGGGATCTTCATGCCCGCGTGGACCGCATTGCCCAGGGTGCTGCCTTAATGACCGATACCAAGATGACCTCTCAGCTGGTGGCGGGTTATTCCAATATTATCATCATTCCCACCCTGGTGCAGACCGCCTACGAGGCCATGACCGACACGCCGCTGCCTGTTCCTTCCGAGGAGGAGCTGGAATTTGCACGGCAGCTGCGGAAAAATATGCCTCTGACCAAGGCAGAGGAGGCTATGCCCCTGTACGCAGACCATGTCCGTGTACCGCCTCCCCCTGCAGCCCACGGCGGCTCTACAGATACCGCCGATGTGAGCTGGAACTGCCCCACTGTGCAGATGCATATCGGCACCTGGGCTATCGGCACCCCCGGCCACAGCTGGCAGGTGGTGTCCCAGGGTAAATCCAGCTACGCCCACAAGGCACTGCTGTATGCAGGCAAGGCTGTGGCAGGTACCATCTTCCGCCTGTTCGAGAACCCCGAGTTGGTGGAAAAGGCCTGGCAGGAGCACCGGGAGCAAACCGGCGGCGAATACATCTGCCCCATCCCCGATGATATCGAGCCTCCTATTCCGGAGCATATCAAAAACGCATAATAACACCGGCGTGTATCAAAACGATACACGCCGGGTACTTTATTTCATGAGGTTGGATTGAATGGCCTCTGCAATAGGTAAGAAATAATCTATGCTGGTATCTTCACCAAAATTTACATTAAACACTTCTGCGATAATATCTGCAATTTGCTGTGCAGACATTTGCGGGTTGATCCGTCTGCTGATTTCCCGGGATTCCGAATCAAACTCATCCTTTGGTGCGCCGGAAGCCAGCAAATCGTAATAATCCATGGTGTCGATCCATTTTTTAACGATCCTGAATTGGTTGTTATCCATTTGCGTTCATATTTCCTTTGGCGGTTTTACTTGAAGCAATCAGTAAAACCCGAAGTGTAGTGCATTTGGAAGAAAGCGCATTATAAGTTATATCGTCGATATAATGTGTTCTGTACAACACTTTGAGCCAATAGCCTGTTTCGTTTGCTTCTTTAAGTGCAATCTCTAGCTTGGAAATAAAGTCCCGCTTTCCCTGAGCATATTGAGCCTCGTGAATATTTGCACCGATGGAGGTGCCACTTCTGCCAATTTGATTAGAAACAATGGTTTCGTGGATTGACTTCAGATGTTTAACAAGGTTAATAATATCTACGGCAAAATCCAAAGACAGTTCTGCCAGTTTGTTTTCTTTCATGTATATTCCTCACAGAAGGTTCATGATGTATCGCATGGCGAAATGATGTTATGCTGGGCATAATGATGTGCTCCCGATGATCGCATGATATGATGTTTGCCAAAAGACATTTGCGAAGCCAACATCATTTGCCGAAGGCAAACATCATTGAAAAAGAGGCACTTGCTATGCAAGTGCCTCTTTTTCATGGTGACCCGTACGGGAATCGAACCCATGTTACCGCCGTGAAAG
>CAYMPY010000077.1:0-10083 GCA_964392535.1 uncultured Oscillospiraceae bacterium | reverse complement strand
TGACAAAGAAGATATCCAAAAAATTGTTAACAGCAAAAAAGCAAAACGATAAAATCCCAATATGTCGAACAGATGAAAACAGCCGCCTCCGTGATGGAGGCGGCTGTGCTATTTCTTGTCATATTGGTGCAAAATGTGGTTATTTTGAAAAGTAGGGGATGCCCCCCGGACGTCCCGCAAAATGAGCTCCTTGGGGAACTTTCTTTTATAATAATATACCAAAATGTTCCCCAATATGAAAGTAAAATATTCCGGATGTATTTTACAGCAAAGAAACACCGGACTATGCCATTTTATTGACATTATTTTTGGGGAATGTTATAATAAAGCATCATTTACCGTAAGGAGGACAACATAAATGCGGAAAACGAAGATTATTTGCACCATTGGTCCTGCCAGTGCTGACGAGAAGATATTAACACAGATGTGTCTGGCCGGTATGAACGTTGCCCGACTGAATTTTTCCCACGGCACCCATGCCGAGCATAAAGAGAAGATCGACCTCATTAAGCGTGTCCGTGAAAACTTAGATATGCCCATTCCCATTATGCTGGATACAAAAGGCCCGGAGTACCGGATCAAGACCTTTAAAGAAGGCTCTGTAGAAATTGCGGACGGTGCGGAGTTTACATTCACCACCCGGGAGGTGGAGGGTGACGAGACCTGTGTGTCCGTCAGCTTCGAGCGGCTCATTCAGGATCTGTGCATTGGTGACCGGATTTTGGTCAACAACGGCCTGGTGGTTTTTGAGGTCCGGGAGCTGACCGCCACCGATGCCATCTGCACCACCATTGTGGGCGGCACACTTTCTAACCGTAAGAGCATGTCCTTCCCTAATAAGGTCATGTCCGGCCCGTATCTGTCTGAACAGGACAAGGCGGATATTCTCTTCGGCATTCAGAACGATGTGGACTTTATTGCCGCCTCTTTTGTGTCCACCAAGACAGATGTATCCTCTCTGCGCCAGTTCCTCAACGACAACGGCGGCGCAAATATCGATATTATCGCAAAAATTGAAAACCAGGCCGGTGTGGATAACATCGAAGAGATCTGCGAGGCCTGCGAGGGTATCATGATCGCCCGTGGTGACCTGGGCGTGGAAATTCCCTTTGTAAAAGTGCCTTCCATTCAAAAGCTGCTGATCAGCAAATGCCGTATGCTGGGCAAGCGGGTCATAACTGCCACCGAAATGCTGGAGACCATGATCCACAATCCCCGCCCCACCCGTGCGGAAATTTCCGATGTGGCCAATGCGGTCTATGACGGTTCTTCTGCCGTCATGCTCTCCGGTGAATCTGCCGCAGGCAAGTACCCCGTGGAGGCTGTCCGCAACATGGCACAGATCTGCGAGTACACCGAGCAGCATATCAGCTATAAAAAGCGGTTCCTGGGTGCAGAATTCCGTATTAAGAACATTCTGGATGCTATTTCCCACGCAACCTGCGCCATGTCCATTGATGTGGATGCCAAGGCCATCGTGGTCTGCTCCGTATCCGGCATCACCGCCCGCATGGTCAGCCGTTTCCGCTGCCCGGTGGATATCGTGGGCCTGACCACCGACAGAAAGGTGTGGAGAAAGCTGGCACTGAGCTGGGGCGTGACCCCCATCATGTCTGAAAAGTTCAATTCCATCGATGTCATGTTCTATAAAGCCAAGGATACCGCCAAGACGGCCCTGAAGCTGAATCCCGGTGACAATATTGTGCTGACCGCCGGCCCCATCAACGGCCAGATCGGTAATACCAATACCATTAAGGTGGAACAGATTTAATGAACGCAGTATTAGAAGAAATCATTGCGGCCTGTGCCCGGTATACATCTCAGGGTGCTGTGGCGGCCTATATCCCGGAGCTTGCCAACGTAAAGGCGGACAAGCTGGGCATCTATATTTCCATGGAAGATGGAAAAGAGTACTTTGCCGGGGATTATACGGACCGTTTTACCATGCAAAGTGTGGTAAAGCCCCTGATCCTTCTGCAGGCCCTGATGGACAGCGGTGTGGAAGCGGTCCGCAGCCTGGTGGGCGTGGAAGCCACCGGCAAACCCTTTGATGCCTTTAACTACAGTGATCAGGCCCTGACCGGCGCCCATATTAACCCCCTGATCAATACCGGCGCCATTGCCCTTTGTACCTTGATCCATGGTAAAACCTACGAAGAAAAGCTGTCCCGGCTGTTGGGTCTTGCCCGAAAGCTTACCGGCAATCCCCTTTTGGATGTGGACCAGGCAGTCTACCTGTCTGAAAAAATGACCGGCAACAAAAACAGAGCCCTTGCCTATATGCTGGCAGCCTACGGCATGATCCATGACCCGGTGGAAGAGATCTTGGATTGCTATTTTAAGGCCTGCTCCATTTCTGTCAGCTGCAAGGACCTGGCAAGAATTGCCCATATTTTCGCCAATCACGGTATTCACCCTGTAACCGGGGAAGTGTTGTTCCCGGTAGAGCTTGGAAAATACGTCAATGCCACCCTGGCTACCTGCGGAATGTACGATGGCTCCGGCGAATTTGCCTTGACCGTGGGCTTCCCGGCCAAAAGTGGCGTGGGCGGCGGTGTTATGGGCGTGATTCCCCGGAAAATGGGCATCGGCGTATTCGGCCCTGCTTTGGATAAGCGGGGTAACAGCGTGGCCGGCGTAAAGGTTTTGGAAAAACTCAGTAAAGCGCTGGATTTAAGCATATATTAAGGAGGCGTTTTATGGATAGCCGACATTCCCTGGATACCCTCGCCGCTGCTTGGGCACAAATTTTGGGCATTGCTGCGCCGAAACACGCTGCGCAGCCTAATCCCCAGCTGGTGAAGTTTGTAAATGATGCTTTTGATGGAGAAAAAGCAGACAGAATTTTTTTGTATAACCCCGATGCCATCGGTCAGTGGCTTTGCGAAAAGTACCCGGAATACATTTCTGAGGTCACTGAGCGCACACATCTGACCTTGCCGCTGCTGTCTCCCATGCCGCCCAAGACTCCGGTGTGCTTTGGCACCATGTATACCGGCGCACAGCCGGAGGTTCACGGTATCCAAAAGTACGAAAAGCCGGTGATCACCATCGACACCCTGTTCGATGCCCTGATCCGAGCAGACAAAAAGCCGGTGATCGTGTCCTACGGAACGGCCTCCATGAGCAATATTTTTAATAACCGGCCCATGGACTACTTTTTCTTCGATGATATCAGCCAGGTCAATGCCAAGGCCGCCCAGCTGATCTTAGAGGACAAGCATGATGTCTATATGGTCTATAACGGAAACTATGACGTGAAAGTCCATGACTTTGGCCCGGAAGACCCCCATACTTTGGGTGAACTGCGAATCAATGCCCATGTTTTCGGTCAGTTTTATGAGCTGATCCGCAATAACTGGGGTCATCACCGTACCCTTTTGGGCTTCTGCCCGGACCATGGCTGTCATTTGGTGCGGCCCGGCAAGGGCTCTCACGGTCTGGATATTCCTGAGGACCGGGAGATCTTCCATTTCTATGAAACATTGGGGGAATAAATATGAAGCTGTTTATGATCCGTCACGGACAGACCACCGCCAATGAAACTGTTACATATGCCGGTCAAACCGATGCCAAGCTGACAGAAAAAGGCAAGCAGCAGGCTGCGGCCATTGCGCCCGTCCTAAAAGATATTCCCTTTGATAAGGTCTATAGCAGCGACCTGAGCCGTGCCTATGTGACCCAGCAGCTGGCACTGCCCGGATATACGGCCACACTGCTGCCCCTTTTACGGGAGTATGATGTGGGCCGTGTTGTGGGCATGAACTGGAATGAGGCGGCCGAAAAATACGGCCCGTTCAACAGTGACTATAGCTGTGTCGGCGGTGAAAACACCGACATGGTCTGCGACCGTGTCCGCAAGTTTTTGGATATACTGGAAAAAGACCCCTGTGACTATGCGGCGGCCTTTTGCCATAACGGCGTTATGAAATGTATGCTTCGTTTGATTTTAGGCGATTGCAACACCGCCGCCGTGGAAAACGGAAACTGCAATATTGCCGTGTTTGAATATAAAAACGGCACCTGGAAGCTCCTGTCCTGGAGCTACGGCACAAAGCTATAAAACATAGCCGCTGACCGAACATAGTCAGCGGCTGTATTTTATTTGGTCATTTTCTCTTGCTTTACCTTGTGGTCGATGATGTGGCGGGAGGCCAGCTCCTTATGGACATCCTCTACGGAAATGCCCATTTGCACCATCAGCACCATGGCGTGGTATGCAAGGTCCGCCAGCTCGTAAATGGTCTCTTTTTTGTCATCGGCCTTACCGGCAATGATGACCTCGGTGCATTCCTCGCCTACCTTTTTCAGGATCTTGTCGATGCCCTTTTCAAAGAGGTAGGTGGTATAAGACCCTTCGGGCCGTTCCTTATTGCGGCCCACCAGCATATCGTAGAGGCCGTAAAGGCTGAACTCCTGTAAGCTTTCACTTTCCCATACCGGCTGGGTGAAGCAGGAATCGGTGCCCTTATGGCAGGCCGGGCCGTCCTTTTCCACCACGACCACCAGTGCATCACCGTCACAATCGGCGGTGATGCTCACAATGTGCTGGTAGTTGCCGCTGGTCTCACCCTTGAGCCACAGCTCCTGCCGGGAACGGCTCCAAAAGCAGGTCAGGCCCTTTTCCATGGAAATTTCCAGACTTTCTTTGTTCATATAGGCCACGGTCAGCACCTTTTTGGTGACGGAGTCCACCACGACTGCCGGGATCAGGCCTTTTTCGTCAAATTTCAGATTTTCAATATTCAGCATATCATAACCTCACGATCACATTACGCGCCCGGAGCACCTGTTTCAGCTCCGGGATCTTAATTTGTCCAAAATGGAATACGGAAGCGGCCAGTGCCGCATCGATGGTGGGAATTTCCCGGAACAGGTCCGCAAAATGGTCCACCGTGCCTGCGCCGCCGGAGGCGATCACCGGCACATTGACAGTATTGCAAACCTCTTTTAAAAGCTGGATATCAAAGCCCTGCTTCACACCGTCGGTGTCGATGGAGTTGACCACGATCTCGCCTGCACCCAACTCCACACCCTTTTTAATCCAGGAAATGGCCTCCATGCCGGTATTTTCCCGACCGCCCTTGGCAAAGACACGAAAAACACCGTCCACACGTTTTATATCTGCCGACAGCACCACACACTGGCTGCCGTATTTTTGGGCGGCATGGTAGATCAGCTCCGGGTTTTTGATCGCGCCGGAGTTAACGCTGACCTTGTCTGCGCCGCACTTTAGCACCCGGTCAAAATCCTCCACGGTGTTGATGCCGCCGCCGACGGTCAGGGGTATAAAAATTTGGGAAGCCACCTGCCGCAGTACATCTGTAAACAGCTGTCGGCCCTCGGCAGAGGCAGTGATATCGTAAAATACCAGCTCATCTGCGCCGCTGTCGGAATAAAGCTTTGCCAGCTCCACCGGGGAGGATACGTCCGTAAGGCCCTGAAAATTGGTGCCCTTGACTACTCTGCCGTTTTTAATGTCCAGACAGGGGATGATTCTCTTTGCAATCATTTGGCTGCCTCCAATGCTTCTTTGAGTAGGATTGCGCCGGTGTAATAAGCCTTGCCGATAATGGCACCGTACAGGTCCATTTTCCGCAGCTGGCGAATGTCCTCTAAGGTGGACACGCCGCCGGAGGCAGTAATGTCCATATGGAATTTTTGAGAAAGTGTTTTATATAGCTCCAAATTGGTGCCCTTCATGGCACCGTCCTTGGAAATGTCGGTGCAGATCACATTTTGGATCCCCAGGGCCTCCATAGAGGCCAAAAATTTCTCCAAGCCCACAGGAGCAGTTTCCAGCCAGCCCTTGATGGCAATACGGCCATCCCTTACATCTGCGCCTACGGCAATCTTTTTGCCGTATTTGGAAACAGCCGCCTGTAAAAAGGTCGGGTCATTGATGGCCGCTGTGCCTAAGATCACCCTGGACACCCCGGCGTTTAAGTACCGCTCCACGGTCTCCATGCTGCGGATACCGCCGCCGATCTCCACAAACAGACCGGTCTCCCGGGCCACCTGCTGTACAATGGACAGGTTGGGGGTGGTGCCGTCCTTTGCACCCTCTAAATCCACCATGTGGATGTGGGTGCAGCCCTGTGCTTCAAAATCCCGGGCAATTTCTATAGGGTTTTCGCTGTATACGGTCATGTTGGCGTAGTCGCCCTTATACAGGCGCACCGCCTTTTTTTTATAAAGATCAATGGCAGGCAGGATGATCACGGCGTTTCCTCCTTTTCACAAAAGGCCCGGAGAATATTAAGACCCACCGACCCGCTTTTTTCCGGGTGAAACTGACAGCCCATAATGTTGCCCTTTTCCACGGCAGCGGTCAGCTCTTTTCCGTATTCGGCGGTGGCGATCACGTTGTCTTCACAGTCGGTTGCGTAAAAGGAGTGGACGAAATATACGCTGTCTCCCGGCTTTACATACCGCAGTAAGCTGTTTTCTCTTGTAAAATTCAGGGCGTTCCAGCCAATATGGGGGATTTTCAGGTCTGCCGGAATCGTGCCCTCCATGGGAATGACACTGCCCTTTAATAGGCCAAGACCCGTATGTTCTCCAAATTCATAGCTTTTTTCAAATAAAAGCTGCATGCCAAGGCAGATGCCCATAAGCTCTTTACCCTTTGCGGCCTGCTGACGGATCACTTCGTCCAGGCCGGAGTCCCGCAGCTTCTTTGCCGCATCGGCAAATGCGCCCACACCGGGCAGGATCAGCTTATCCGCCTGTTCGATAACCGCCGGGTCAGCGGTGACCACCGCAGCCGCGCCGATCTTCTCTAAGGAACAGCACAGGGAAAAGAGGTTTCCCACGCCGTAATCGATAACTGCAATCATTACAAGCTCCCCTTTGTGGACGGAATCTCGTTTGCGTAAGCCGGGTCAATGGCCACAGCGGTTTTCAGGCTGCGGGCCACGGATTTGAACGCACCTTCCATAATGTGATGGGAATTAAAACCGGCCAGCTGCCGCAGATGGAGGGTAATGCCGCTAAGGCGTGTAAAGGCAATGAAAAACTCCTGACACAGCTCGGTGTCAAAGGTGCCCACCTTTTGGGCGGGAATTTCCAAAGCGTAGTAGCAGCCGACCCGGCCGGAAATATCCACCGCAGACAAAATCAGACTTTCGTCCATGGGAAGGACGGTATCACCGTAGCGAATGATGCCCTTCTTATCCCCCAAAGCCTCCGCAAAAGCCTGACCCAGGCAGATGCCGATGTCCTCTACGGTGTGGTGATCGTCAACGTATGTATCCCCTGTGCAGGAAACGGTCAGGTCAAAGCGGCCATGCTTTGCGAAGAGGGTCAGCATATGATCCAAAAAGCCGCAGCCGGTGCGGCACTCGGAAATGCCGGAGCCGTCCAAGTCCAGGGTCAGCTGAATATCGGTCTCTGCGGTTTTGCGGTTTACGGTTGCTGTTCTCATGGTGATTCCTCCAGTATTGCTTCTATGTTGCGGATCAGCGTTTCCATCTGCTCCATGGTTCCGATGGTAATGCGGACAAACTCAGAAATACGCGCTTTTTTAAAGTGCCGCACCAATACGCCCCGAGCCTTCAGTTTTTGGTAAAGCGCTTCGCCGCTTATCCGACTGGCCTTAGCAAATACGAAGTTTGCCATGGAGTCGGTGACCGTAAAGTCCAGCTTTTGAAGCTGCTGCACAGTCCACTGCCGGTTGCGGATGATGGTTTGGGCGTTTTCCATATAATAATCGTTTTCTGTAAGAGCTGCCACGCCTGCAAACTCCGTCATACGGTTCACATTATAGGGATTGGTGGAATAGCGGATGGTATTCAGGTCGGCGATCAGCTGCTCGCTGCCGATACCGAAGCCCAGCCGGGCACCGGCCATGGAACGGGACTTGGAAAAGGTCTGGGTGACCAACAGATTTTCATACCGGTCTATGAGCTTCACGGCACTTTCTGCGCCGAAATCCACATAGGCCTCGTCGATGATAACCACGTTATCGGGGTTTGATTTTAAAATGTCCTCGATCTGGTCAAGGGTCAGGCACAGGCCCGTGGGGGCGTTGGGATTTGCAATAACTACGGTCTTTCCAATGCCCATATAGTCCCGATGTTCAATGGTTAAGTCCTCTTTCAGGGGGATCTCTGTATAGGGTACATGATTCAGTTGGGCAAAAACCGGGTAAAAGCCGTAGGAGATGTTGGGAAAAGCAACTGCATCCCCATAGGCCATAAAAGCAAAATTCAGTACCTCATCGGAGCCGTTGCCCACAATGACCTGCTGCGGGGTTACGCCGTAGACCTCCGCCAGCTTCTGCCGCAGGGCAGTATTTTCCGGGTCGGAGTACAGCTGCAGCTTGCCGCTCTGCTCTGCTACCGCCGCCGCCACGCCCGGGGAGGGCGGAAAGGGGGACTCGTTGGTGTTGAGCTTTACATACTGCTGATCCTTAGGCTGCTCACCGGGGGTGTAGGGGGTCAGAGAAGCATATTTGTTTGTAAAAAATCTACTCATTCTTTGTCCTCAAAACGAATGACCGCACTCTTGCCGTGGGCATCCAGGCCTTCTTTATGGGCAAAAGCGGCAATTTTATCTGCAACGGCCTCTAAAGCTTCAGCGGTGTAGTAGGTGAATTGGGTTTTTTTCACGAAATCGTCCACCGAAAGGGGCGAGGAGAAGCGGGCCGTGCCGCTGGTGGGCAGGGTGTGGTTGGGGCCTGCAAAGTAGTCACCCAGGGCCTCGGGACAGTACTTGCCCATAAACACCGAGCCTGCGTGCTGTACCTTATCCAAATAAGCAAAGGGGTCCTCCACACAAAGCTCCAAATGCTCCGGGGCAATGCGGTTTGCAATATCGATGGCAAGCTCCAAATTGCCATCTGCCACGATAATTTTTCCGTTATTGTCAATGGAGGCACGGGCAATCTCCTCTCGGGGCAGCTGCGGCAGCTGCGCTTCGATTTCCCGGCTGACCGCCTCTGCCAGGGCGGGGCTGTCGGTGACCAAAACGGCACTGGCCATTTTGTCGTGCTCAGCCTGGGACAGCAGATCTGCAGCCACAAAGCGGGGGTCTGCTGTACTGTCGGCAACCACCAAAATTTCACTGGGACCTGCAATCATATCAATGGCCACCTTGCCAAATACCTGCTTTTTGGCCTCTGCCACAAAGGCGTTGCCGGGACCAACGATTTTGTCCACCGCAGGGACGGTTTCCGTGCCGTAGGCCAGTGCGGCCACAGCCTGTGCGCCGCCCACTTTAAAAATGCGGTCCACACCGGCAATTTTTGCAGCGGCCAAAATAGCGGGGTTTACCTTGCCATTCTTGCCGGGGGGGGTCACCATAACGATCTGGCTGCAGCCTGCGATCTTTGCGGGGATGGAGTCCATCAGCACCGTGGAGGGGTAGGCCGCTGTGCCGCCGGGCACATACAGACCCACCTTTTCAATGGGGGTCACCTTTTGACCGATGACCACGCCGCCGGGCTGCTCTAACTGAAAGCCGGTACGCACCTGCTGTTCATGGAATGTACGGATGTTGGTGGCGGCCTGCCGCAAAATGTCTAAAAATTCCGGCTCTACGGCACAGAAGGCTTCCTCAATCTCCCGGTCAGTGACCTCCAGGGCTGTCAGCTGCACCTTGTCAAATTGGGCGGCATAGCTATACAGGGCCTCGTCACCCTTTTCCCGGACCGTTTTAATAATTTCTGATACAATGCCCTCTACATTGGAGGCAATATTTTCCCGGGCAAAGATCTCCTCGTCGGGGACCTGCCCATAGCTATATATTTTAATCATGGTTTTATACCTCTTACGGCAGCAAGAAGGGCTTCAATCTGCCGCCCCTTAAACTGGAAGCTTGCCTTGTTGGCAATAAGCCGTGCGCTGATGGGCATGATCTCGGCGACCACCGACAGGTTATTTTCCCGCAACGTGGTGCCGGTCTCCACAATGTCCACGATCACATCGGAAAGGCCCAAAATGGGGGCAAGCTCAATAGAACCGTTCAGCTTGATAATATCGATCTGCCGTCCAATACCGGCGTAGTAATTGGTGGCAATGTTTGCAAATTTGGTGGCTACCCGCAGGGTGCGGTTTTCATCATCGTGAAAATCGTTGGGCG
>CAYMPY010000076.1:0-10139 GCA_964392535.1 uncultured Oscillospiraceae bacterium | reverse complement strand
ATATCTTAGTGATTACTTATCTAAAAGCTGCCGTAAAGCAGCAAAGCGGGGATCCAGCTCTTTTTGGCATCCGCAAGGGCCATCATTCAGGTTCTTACCGCAGCGGCAGCAAAGACCCTTACATTCCGGCTTGCACAGCAGCTTGGAATCCACATTCAGGACGAATACCGTCCGCACAATATCCTCCAAATCTGCCGAGTCACCCTCCAGAGGGAATACCCATTCATCCTCATTTTCTTCATTGGCAAGCTCACGGACCAAGACCACATCGATGGGGATCTCCACATCCCGGTCAAAGTCTGTGGCACAGCGGTCACACACACCGTGGATACAGGTACGGACCATACCGGTCATTACCAGCACACCGGCGGTATTGCGAACCGTGCCCTCTGCCAAAACCGGCTCAGAGACCGGATAGCAGGTGCCATACAGAAGATCACTCAGATCCACACTACAGCTAAAGGGAACGCTTTCACCGGGACGGTCAATAATCGTAGAAAGTGAAAGATGCATAATATCCCTCCTAACAGTCGTGCTTAGATATTATACATACTTGGGGGACCTTTGTCAAACATTATTTTTAAAATTTTCAAGTTTTTATGCGGCTTTTTCTGTTTCCTCAGCCTCAAGGAGGTCATAGCGCTCCAGAAGCTTGTTATACAGGTCAGCCTCAAAGGGTGTTGCCAAACCGGCCTTCTCCAAAGTAGCAAGGAAGGTCGCATCCTCTTCAAGCTCCAGTGTCACCTTCTGATAGATTTCCACTGCTTCATCCCAATCATCGGAGGCGCAGAAGAAAATATCCAAAGAAGGTACCATGGACACCGCATAGCTGATATAATAGCCCGGATGTTCCAGCGCCACCTTCCGCCAGTAGGACTGGATATCTACCACATTCTCGGTAAGCTTTTTAATACCGCCGTAGCCCTCACAGACCTCTTCCATGAGTTTTTCAAAGTCCTCTGTTTCAAAGTTCTCCACACCCTCGGCGGTGTAAACACGCTCTTCAAACTCGTCAATGATCACCGAGATCAGAATGGTCACCACATCGTTGGCGAATCTGTAATCCAGGTAGCACTCATAGACCTCTTCATCCAGCTCCTCAGCAGTATAGACGATCATCAGCCATTCGTTACCCTGAGATTGGACCTCTGCAAGGTCCAAAGGCATCTCCAACAGGTCACTGTGGAGGCCGCCGTAGTAGTGGCCCATCTCGTGTGCCAGCGTTGTTGCACTTTTGTAGCCACGACTGAAGTAACAGAAGGGATGGCCGCTAATGAGGGTGGTAAATGCGCCCTCCCGGGCCTTAGCGCCCTTGGGGAAGATCACATAGCCGTCCAGCATGCTTTCCATCTCCTCACCCATTTCATCGGGCAGTGCATCTAAGTAGTCCTCTAAATAATCTGTTTCGTCATACTCCTCTTCCATGAGCTCCACCAAATCCATCCGCTGGCTGTAGCTCAGGGCGTCAACGCCTTCGTAGAACCGCTCCAGTGCAGCATCATAGATGTTATAAAGATAGTCCTTGGCATAGGTACGCAGCTGCTTGACTTCCTCCATGGTGTAATCCCGCTGACGTACGTCAGCATAGGAATACTCATAGAAATTATCATAACCGAAGATCTCTGCGGTACGGTTATTGTTGGCTACCAGCTCTGTGTAGTACTTGGCAGTATCCTTTTCCAGGTCCTCATCGCTCAGCTCCCGCACCTCTACAAGGATCTCTTCATCCCGCTTGGTGAGCTTCACAACCTCGGAGGTATATTTTTTCATGTACTCAATCTCATCCTCGCTCCAGTCGGCAAAGATCTCATCCTTGATGGAGCAATCAGACTCATAAATGCGGCGCATGGTCAGAATCTCGGTGTCCGACAAATCAAGGACAATGTCGGTCATCTCCAGATGCAGATCAGAGGCTTCCTCGTCCTTGGTGTTGCAGTAGTGCAGGATCTCTGCGATCACAGACTGATCGTAGATAAAAGAAGACAGTTCTTCAAAGTCCTCCTGCAAGGCCTCTGCTTTCTCCAGATCACCGTCCATGGCAGCCTGCTCATACTGCTCTAACTTTTCATAATACAGATCAAGATACTTCTGTTCATACCGGAAGGTCAGAATATCCTCGTCCTCGCCAAGCTCCGGCACCAGCGGTACACGGGGCGCAGGCTCTGTAACCTCTTCGGTGGTTTCTACCGTTTCCTTCGGCTCACGCTCCGGCTCCTCATCTTCCTGGCAACCTGCAAACAGGGTAAAGCACATCGCCAAAGCCAGTAATAACGCAAATAATCTTTTCATAACCGTACCTCCAAATCTATTAAATATCGACATCATTATAGTAATACGAATTCATGATTTTGTCAATGAATTTTCTGTTAATAACGGGTCTGTCTCACTGAAACAACAAATCAACCAAACACTGTAGGGTCACCCCTCCGGGGTGTCCGAAAAGAGGGCACCTGATACAAAAATGTACCGGTTGCCCTCTTTTTTGCGGGTTTCGCGGACACCCGAGAACGGGTGTCCCTACGATCAATTATTTTGAGACGACTCCTTTGGTTATTATGCGTTTTCCAGATACAGCTCATCGTCTTTCTGAACGATGGCATAGCCGGTTTGGGCAAGGAGCTTCCCGACAACACTGATGGCTGCGGTGCCGAACTTACCGGTACCGCCCTCGTTCATGCCCTTTTCGGTGGTGAAGTTGCCGCCGTAGACACGAGGCTGGCCGCCAACCAATAGCTTCAAAGTAAGTATTATAGATAAAGGTAGAGCAGACAGTATACCTGGCGGCATTTACAGTGGCATCCTCAGGAGAAAACTCATCGGTTGCACGGCGGCAGCCCGGTGCGCCTCTTCTGGTTTTCGCGTAGGTCAGGGCCACAGAATCATATTGGATACAATTTCCCCGGCGATGAAATGCGAAAGCGGTCTCCAAGACAGCAGCTACACGGCGGTTATATTCATTTTGCATCCGGGCATTATACTCCCGGCGCAGGCGGTCTTCCTCTTCGGTTTTTTCCTTCATCAGCTGACGGCGCAGCTCCTCGGCCTCCGGGCCGTCAGGAATAGCTGCCAGTCTCTCGGCAAACACATCAGGATTCATAAGTACAGCCTCCTTGCTTATTTATGATCATTATACCCCGGAGGCACAGGGTTGTAAATTGACTTTTGATTCTCTCTTTTGTATTTATGTGACTTAATGCAGGCCTATTTAGATAAATCACGTTAATTAATGCCAAAAAATCGGTTCGAAAAGGGGTGGAAATCTTCGAAAACCGGGTGTATAATAGGTATCATAATTTAAACTGTTGAGGTGTAATTATGAAGCTTACTTCCGATCAGGTCGTATCCATCACCCGGGGTGCCACCAACGTCAGCTACGAAGACGGTATTTATACCTTCAGAAGAATGACCGATTCGCAGATCGCCACCTTTGGCTCTATTCTGGAAAAATACAGAACCAGATCCTCTGCCACCACCGGTATTCGGCTGGAGTTTGAGACCGATTCCAAAACCTTCTGTGCCCATGTCCATGCCGCCGGTAAATACGAGATCTTAGTGAATAATATGCGGGTCCTGTTCGGCAGCTATGATGTAAAGGATTGTCTTTATGTGGATATGCCGGAGGGCAACAAGCATGTTACCGTGCTGCTGCCCTGGCACACCGAGGGCAAGCTGGGACTGATGTTCCTGGATGAGGGCTCTTATGTAAGACCTTATGAGGGATTTGATCACAAGTTCCTGTTTTTGGGCGATTCCATTACCCAGGGCTCTACCTCCGGCCAGGACAGCCTGACTTATGTATTCCGGGTGGCCCAGTGGTTCAACGCTGACTACATGAACTGGGGCGTTGGCGGCACCAAGTTCTATCCTCAGACCCTGGAAAAGCCGGATTATGAGCCGGACACAGTGTTTATTGCCTACGGCACCAACGATTTTAACGCCATTCCCACCATTGAGCAGATCGAAAATAATTGCAAAGAGTATATGGATATCGTTAAAAGCTGGTATCCCAACGCAACCTTCTACTGCATCTCCCCTCTTTGGCGGTTGGACGGCAAGCAGGTCCGTGGCGCAGGCACACTGGATCAGGTGCGGCAGGTCATTATTAAGCAGATCGAGGCCCACGGCTTTAACCACATCGACGGCTATAAGCTGGTTCCGCATAACAGCGCATATTTTGCCGACAATCGGCTGCATCCCAATGCAATCGGTATGTCCATGTATGCCGAGCAGCTGATCAAAGCAATTTTAAAAATTCAAAATGCATAAAAATATTGGGGTCATTTCTGACCCCAATTTTTTATTAACATACCAGATCAATACCGGTGTACTTGGCAAAATACTTTGCCGCAGCGGAAACATCCTCATAAACCAGTGCATAGTGGTTTGCGCCCACATACTGCATAAACTGCTCCATGGGGATATCCGGGGTGAACCGGGCCATGGGATAGTAGGGGCAGCCCATTTCCTGTAAGCTACCGTTCATGGGGCTGGCTGTTGCGCCGGTGATGTGCATTTTCAACACACTGCCGGGGAATTTCAGCACACGGGCCAAGGTCAGCTTACCCTTTTGGAAGCCGGACTTGGTGGTGAGATAGCCCTCGGGGTTGCCGTTGCCGGGTGCCTCGGGACCGCTGACCTCTGCCTTGCCGCCGGTGAGGCTGCAAGGTGCGTAGCCACAGGCACCCACATCCATACCGTCCTCATGGAAGGTACGCAGATCCACATAAGCGGAGGTCTTACCGCCGGAGAGGTAGTAGAGGATCAGCTGGGTCAGCATAACAGGAATATCGGCCTCGCAGGAGCAAGGCAGACTGTCACCCAGCACTGCCAGGGGCAGGCAGGCGGACAGGCCGAAGGTCTGACTCAGCTCCGTATGACAGCGGATATCCAGTGCCGCCAGGTCATACTCGGCAATATAGCTCTCCAGTGCCACGCACATACGGACGATGCGCTCAAAATGGCAGCCGGTCTCACCGATCAGGCGGTTGGAAACACGGAGGGCCATTTCCTTATAAGCATCGCTTTCCTTGTCCACATTCTCCATACGGACCAGCAGCTCGGACACATCGTAGGCGTAGACCTCTGTACCCAGGCGCTTGCGCAGCACGGACAGATCAAAGTCTGCCGCAGTGATGCCGTTGAAGTTGTGGCCGAAGAAGCCCATCTTGGAGTTTCTCAGCATAGCGGCTGCACGGGCAGCATTACCGATGGCGGTCAGCTCTGCAGCCTGCTTCTCACTAAGAGGCAGACCAACGGTAAATTCACAGGGCACGCCCATTTCCTGCAGGCAGCCACGAAGGGCAGCGCAGGCAGGAGCAGCAGACATTTCCGTTCTGCGGCCCTGATACTTAAATTCATCCAAACACCAGATCACGATGGGGCTGCCGAAGAACTGACGGGCAGCAACACACGCCAGCCGGGGCTCGGACCAGGTGGTGGTGAAGATCACGCAAAAATCAAAATTATAGGGATTATAGGTCTTGGAAGCAGCTTCTGCACCGGCTACATCACAGATCATCGGTGCAACCTCCGGCTCCATGCCCAGCTTTTCCAGTTCGGCCGTGGCCAAAACTACCTGCTTTTCGGCCTCATCCCGGTCATAGCCTTCACAGAAGAAGGGCAGAACCAAAGACTTTACCTTACGCATTTTCGTAAACCTTCTTCAGGAACTCAGCGACCTGAGGCAGCACCACATCGTAGGGACCGGGCACGCCGCATTCCAGGTTCATGTAGCCGTTAAAGCCGATCTGCTTCAGTGCAGCAAAGCCGGACTTCCAGTCGGTGTGGCCGTAGCCGGGAGCCAGACGGTTGCTGTCGCCCAGGTGGACGTGACGGATCCACTTACCGGCATCGATAATAGCCTGTGCAACATCGACCTCTTCGATCTGCAGGTGGAAGAAGTCAGCGATCAGACCCATGTTCTTGGTCACATTGGGATCAGCACGCTCCAGCATCTCCACGCAGTCGCACAGACGGGTCATGTACTTGGTCTCGTAACGGTTGCAGGACTCGATAAGCATAGCAGCACCGGGCTTGACACAAGCGCCCAGCTCATTAACGATGGACACATACAGCTCCTTCTCCTCCTCGGGCATCTGCTGATAGGGCTCAAACAGAGGCAGCGGGTCCTGGGTGCGGTACTCGTACTCCATCTCGGTGATGGCGCCGATCTTGTTGGAGATCTCGATGGACTGCTTGTAGGCAACCAGTGCCTGCTTGCGGATCTCGGGGTCCTTGTTCATTAGGTGGCCATAGTAGCCGGCGGTCAGCACGAACTCACAGGGCTTGACACCGGTCTTTTCTTCCATCTGCAGCATTTCGTCCAGCAGCTCGTCCTTCCAGTCGGGCGCATCAACGAAAATAGCCATGCCGGTGTAACCCAGCTTACGGACGGTGTGTGCCTTCTCGGTCAGGGTCTTACCGGGCACCATATTGGCAGTACAGGAAAGCTTAATATCCATATTTTTAATTCCTTTCAATTTAAAATCAAACAGCGTGGCAGCCAAGCTGCCACGCCGTAAGAAGCTTAGGCTTTAAGTATTGAATTTTAAGAATTAGTACAGTTTCTTAAACATTTTTTCGCGGATCATTCTTGCGAAGCCAACGCCGTCCTGAGTCTTCATGATCTCATCGACCTCGTTGTCGTCCAGGGAGTCAGCAACAGCGCCCAAAGTCTCGATCCACTCAATGCCCTCTTCCAGAGCGTCACGGCCGTCCTCACGGTAGGGATACTGGTCGAAGGAGAACCAGGAGTCGTAGCCCAGTCTCTTGACCCAGTACAGGTACTCACAGGTCTCGATGGGGTGAATAACACCGGCGATGCAGTCGTCATCCCAGTAGCCGTAGTTGTCGTTGACGTGGCAGTGGAACAACTTGTCACCGTACATCTTCAGGATGGCAGCAGCCTCAGCGGGGTTCTCAATGCCCATCAGGGAGTGACCGAAGTCCAGGGTAACACCCAGGTTGGGACGGTTGATCTCGTTAACCATCAGCAGAGTGGTGGAAGCGTCGGTCATGAAGCAACGCATCTTGGGCTCACGGGGCTTGTACTCGATGGACAGCTTCACGTCGGAACGGTGGTCACAGCACTCCTTGATGCCTTCCTGAACCCAGGTGCGGCGCTCAATGTAGTCAGTGGTGAAGGAGTAGTCGTAGCCGTCCTGGCCATTCCAGATGGTGACGATCTCGCCGCCCAGGTCAGCACAGATATCCATCATGATCTTGGTGTCGCGGATGGCCTGCTGACGCAGTTCGGGCTCGTTGGCGGAGAATGCGCCGTGGCCCCACTTCTTCTGTGCGAAGTAGTCGGGGATGATGGAAACCAGCTGCAGGCCGGAGTCCTTGATCATCTTGCCAACAGCCTCAGCGGACTGCTCAGTGATGTGCCAGGTGCCGCACAGCTCACAACCGGTGATCTTGGGGATGCTGATTGCACGCTGCAGCAGTTCTTCGACAGTGCGATCGTCGTTGTAACCGCAGGACATGTAGCGGTCAGTAAAGTTGCCCAGGTTGCTCAGCTCAACAGAATATTTTCTTTTCATGGGATTGCCTCCTATAAAATAATTTCAACGCCTTACATCGTTGTAAATTTACTCTTCCATTATAGCCCATTTTCTCTGATCTGTCAATTTCTATTTCATCCATAATCCCCTCTTTTTGTTTGTGGATTTTGCCGAATTTTCAGAAGTTTTTTTGTCGAAATTGACTTTTACACATTCTTGGGCTATGATTATAAAAAGGAAGTGATCATTATATGAAATCCTCAGGTCCTGTAACCATCAAATCCATTGCCGAGGAGCTGGGCATCTCCTTTTCCACGGTGTCCAAGGCCCTGAATAATGACCCGGCTATCAGCCAGCAGACCCGGGAGCTGGTCCAGGCCAAGGCAAAGGAAATGAACTATACCCGCAATTACTTTGCCCAAAGCCTGCGGCAAAAAGGCTCCAAAACCGTAGCCATCATTGTCAATGACATTGAAATTCCCGCCTACGGTGAAATGATCGCCATTATTTCCGGTAAATTGGCCGCCCATGGCTATACCACCATGGTCTCCGACTCCCAGTACAGTGAGGAGTTTGAGCGCAGTGCCATCCGGAACGTCCTGTCCCGGATGCCGGAGGCTGTGATCATTACTCCCGCCGATCCCACCGGTAAAAATATTCAGCTGCTTGAGCCTATGTATGACCGTACACTGGTTTTGGGTGACCTGCAAGGAGCAGCGAAAACCAGCTCCCTGTATGTGGATCACCGACTGGCCGGTCGGCTCAGCGCTGGGCATTTGCTGTATAACGGCGTGGAGCACAATCTGATTTTGGGTGGCCCGGAGGGCTACCAGTCCAGTGACTTGTTTTTGCAGGGTGTCCGGGATGCCTATCAAAAGGCAGCGATCCCCTTTGACGAAAGCATGGTTCTGCGCTTTAAGCCGGACCAGCAGACGGCCTACCGCCGTTTTATGGAGCTTTGGGAGAATAACCCCGGCTTCTGTGAGGGCGTTATCAGCTTTTGTGACTCCATGGCCTTTGGTATTTATCGGGCCGCAAGAGAGCTGGAGCTGTCCATCCCCGAGGATATCAGTGTGATCGGTTATGATGACGGCCCGGCCAACGACTTCACCGATCCCCCGCTGACCACCATCCATATGCCCAAGGACCTGGTAGCCGCCCAGTGCGCCCAGTATGTCATTGACCGCCTGGTGGGCGGTGACACCCAGCTGCACAGCTATACGCTGCAGCCTTACCTTGCAGATCGCGGCTCTGTCCGCAAATCAAAATAAAAGGAGTTTAAGACCATGAAAAAAGTCACATTCTTAGGCGATATTATGATCGAGCCCCCGGTACTGAAGGCCGCCAAGCAGCCCTGTGGCCGCTATAATTTTGACGGCGTTTTCAAGCGTGTCCGCCCCCTGCTGGAAAAATCCGATTATGTGATCGGTAACTTAGAGACCCCCCTGGCAGGCGAAGAGGCCGGTTATACCCGCAACCACCTGGGCTTCAACGCCCCCGACTCCTATGTGGATGCCTGCTTAAAGGCCGGTATCAAGATGGTTTCCACCGCCAATAACCACACCTTTGACCGTGGCTACGAGGGCATGATCCGTACCATCAAGGTACTGGACGAAAAGGGCATGGGTCACGCAGGCTCTTACCTGCCCGGCGAAGAACGCCCCGAGGCCTTCTATTTTGAGGTAGGCGATACCAAGTGCGCCGTCATCTGCTATACCTACGGCACCAACCACGGCGGCTCAGGCGGTCAGTGTCTTGCCGAGGGCGAATATGCAGGCACTGTAAACCTGCTCCGTCCCCAGACCCTGAGCTACTATATGCCCGGCGTACTGCGTGGAAAGGACTGGGTGGATAAGCTCTATAAGAAGCTGCAGCCCAATGTAATCCCCGCTGACGATATTAAGGGCAACTTCAAAAAGTTCCTGGGCATGACCTGCACCTACTCCAGAGCAGACGATAACATCCAACCCGAAGCAACCGCCTCTTATATTGAGCAAATGCAAAATGACATCCGCAAAGCCAAGGAAAAGGCAGACCTGGTGTTCTTCTACCCCCACAGTGGCGGCCAGTTTAACGAAAAGCCCGGTGAGCTGACCAGGTACATCGTAAATAAGGCTGTGGATGCCGGTGCAGATGCCGTTCTGTGTCACCACTCCCACATCCCGCAGATGGTGGAGTTTAAAAACGGCGTTCCCTGCGCTTACTGCCTGGGCAACTTCAATATGAACCCCGAATCCTACCTGGCTATGCCGGAGATTTTGACCAACTATGACTTTGCCATGCACCTGTATGTAGAAGGTGGCAAGCTGGTGAAGTCCACCTTCACCATGATGAAGAACGTGGTGGAAAAGGACGGTCAAATCGCCTCCTTCCCGGTCCATGACCTCATTAAGACCCTGCCCGAGGGCAAGAAAAAAGATGCCCTCATGCGGGATGTCACGTACCTGTACGGCCGCATCACCGGCAAGTACCTCCCCGAAGGCGACCTGCAGGAAGAATACGAATTTTAAGTTCTTCACACATAGAGAACGGATTCTTGCGGGCGATCATTGATCGCCCGCAAAAGCACCTAAAAATAAAACAAGCTCCCGAGGCAAGTGCCTCGGGAGCGGTTTTTATTTGGGAATTAGTACAGGA
>CAYMPY010000075.1:0-10196 GCA_964392535.1 uncultured Oscillospiraceae bacterium | reverse complement strand
AAAGCTCCTGCTCGTTCCAGCGCTCCAGCATACCCGGCTCCCGGGCAGGCAGACCGGCCTTCATAGGAAAGTCGGTCTTGGGGGTGATGATCGTGTTTTTGAATTCCATTGGAATTACCTCCAAATTATAATACTGAATAAAAATAGTGCCTTTGTCTCTAATTTCAAGAGACAAAGGCACATGAACCTCTGCGGTACCACTCTTGTTCCGGCTATGCCGGCACTCGATGACGCTGTAACGGGCGTTCCCGGTGCCGCCTACTGCTAATTCGGGGCACTGCTCAAAGGTGATATGTTCATACCGTACTTACTGCCTTGCACCGACCGGCAGCTCTCTGAAAGTATTGGGTGTGAACACCTGTCCTTATCTTCGCATATTAGGTATTTGTGGGATCGTAATTGCGGCCGAATTTTAGATTGGCAAATTTGCCGGTGGTATCTGAAACAGGGTGATAGGGCTCGGGTTTGGGAGCGGGCTCTTCAGCAGTGCCCACCAGAGCCTGCAGAGAAGCAGAGATCTCGTTGGCAACGGCATCTGTGCTGTTCTCAGCCTCGGGCTCGTCGGTGACCTCAGCCTCAGCGGCAGGCTCTTCGGCAGCTTCCTGTTCGCTGTCACAGGTGGCAACAGCAGGTGCGTGGGCCTCACGGATGCGGTCCAGTGCCTGCAGACAGGAACGGATCTGATCCTGGATTTCACGGATCTGTGCATCAGCGGTACGCTTTGCTTCTTCCACACGGGCCTGCTCGGCAGCTACCATGGCATCAGCAGCCTTGGTGTTGAGGGTAGCCATGTCATTGGCTTCGCCCAGCATTGCAGCGCATTTTGCCTCTGCTTCACGAACCATCTGATCACAGGACTTCTGGGCATTGACCATTGCATCCTTCATGGTGGCTTCGTTGCTGCGATACTCCTCTAACTTGGTGACAAGCACCTTCATCTTGCTTTTTAAAAGGGCGTTTTCTTTATATAGAGTAATGTAATCCTCGGTCAGGGGATCTAAAAACTCGTCTACATCGGACTTGCTGTAACCACCGAAGGTCGCAGTTCCGAAAGCGATCTGCTCAATCTGTTGGGGTGTAAACATATTATAAACCTCTCATAGAGTATTTTAAATGTAGCTGTCTGCATCGGTCTTGATGTTTTCCAGATCGCCCACAATATCCATATTCTGGGGGCAGAACAGATAAGTAGACTGGGCAACCTTCTTCACAGTGCCATTCAGGGCATAAATTGCACCGGACAGGAAGTCTACTACGCGGCGAGTCAGGGACTTATCCACATTTTCCATATTCACAATAACAGCCTTCTTGCAGCGCAGATCATCCACAGCCCGGGCAGCATCGGCGAAGGTCTTTGCATGGAACAGAACGACCTCGTTCTTGCCGGTAGCCATATTCAGAACCTGACCGCCGAAGCCGGTGGAAGCGGGGGGAGCGACAGGTGCGGAAGCCTCGGGGGTATGGACAGACTCTGCAGATGCAAAGGGAGAACGGCGTCTGCGGGGGGTGGGTTCAGCCTGTGCTTCTTCCTCCTCCTCGGGGTAGTCGTTCATCTCATCCTCGTAATCATCATAATCCTCATCGCCATAGGGCTGGGTAAACTTTTTAACACTATCCCAAAAACTCATAGTACAAATTCCTCCTGTTATATTCAAATCATCTTTGATGGAATGGTATTTGAACGGCGGTTTACTTGATGGCAGACCACCAGCAATACGCTAACACATATTATCCTATTTTTTTGTCGTTCTGTCAACACAAAGGATGAAAAAAACTTGAAAAATTTTGTAAAATCTTGAAAAATTGTGTCAATTATAGTTGCGACGGCCAAAAATTGCCGTTCCAACACGGATCATTGTACTTCCGCAGGCAATGGCATCGGCAAAATCATCACTCATTCCCATGGACAGGATCGTGCCGCCGGGTACGGTTTCGAAGAGCTGCCGCATCTTCGTAAACCAAGGGATATTGTCCCCCGGGTTTTGGCTCACCGGAGGAATGGCCATGAGGCCTATGACCCGCACGCCGTCCATTTGACCTGCAACGGAAAGGGTCTGCGACAGCTCCTCCGGCGCAAAGCCGGTCTTGCTTTCCTCAGTGGCCACATTGATCTCCAGTAATATATCCTGACAAATTTCTTGCTTCAGTGCTTCCTTGTTGATTGCCTCCAGTAGACGCATGGAATCCACACTTTGCACAAGGTCCACTTTGCCCACAACCTGACGGACCTTGTTGGTCTGCAGGTGGCCGATAAAATGGACAGATGCGCCCTCGTAGGCGTTCTGTGCGGCCTTTTCCGTCAGCTCCTGCACACGGTTTTCACCGCAGCAGTCAACACCGGCAGCAATGGCCTGCCGTACCCGATCGGCATCGTTCATTTTTGTGGCGGCGCACAGGATGATCTCCTTAGGGTCGCGTCCGGCCTTAATGGCTGCTGCTTCCAGGGCTGCCCGGATATTTGCAATATTCTCTTTAATCATTATATCCTCCAAAAAAATAGAAAAGCTGCTGTAAAACCGTGGTTTTACAGCAGCTTTTTTCGTCATACAGCGGGGGCTGCGGACTTCAGGGGACGGATGGGTGCCAGTGTGGAGATGGCATGCTTGTAGATCATTTGCTGTCTGCCATCGGTCACAAGCACCACCACAAAGCTGTCAAAGCCGGTGATCACGCCCCGGAGCTGAAAGCCATTCATGAGAAACAGGGTCACCGGGACCCGGTCAGCCTGTACTTCCCGTAAAATTGCTTCCTGTAATTCGGTTTTTTCGGACATATGTATACCCTCTTTTCTTTTAAAGATGTATACACATCCTACCATAATTCAGTTGTCGGTTTTTAGAAGAATCCGTCGGGCTTCCATAAGAATTTCTTCTGTGTTCTGCCCCGGTTTGCGGAGCAGCCAGTTCATGGCACTGTTACGGCGGAACCAGGTCAGCTGCCGTTTGGCGTACTTACGGGATGCCTGCTGCACCTGTGCAACGGCGTTTTCCACAGTGTCCTGCCCGTGAAGGACTTGCAAGAATTCTTTGTAGCCAATGGCCTGCAGTGCGGTAGCTTTTTCAGGGATACCTCGGCATAGCAGACTCTTGATCTCTTCCACAAGACCCTGCTGCACCATCTGCTCTACCCGGCGGTCAATGCGGTTATACAGGTCCTGGCGGTTTTCATCGCTGAGGCCGAACCAAACAGGGGTATACCTGGGGGACTGGGCCTGCGTTCTCGAATTGTGGGCGGTGATGGTCTGACCGGTCTCCAAATAGACCTCCATAGCCCGGATGATTCGCTTTTTATCGGCCAAATGGAGCCGCGCCGCAGCCTCCGGGTCGATCTCGGAAAGCTTGGCATAGACCTTTTCGATGGGCTGTTGCTCCAATTGTTCCCGCACACCGGTGGAGGGGAAAGGGGCAAAGTCATTACCACGGATGAGGGCATCCATATAAAGCCCTGTTCCGCCTGCAATAATGGCGGTTTTGCCACGGGCTATAATGTCATCCACGATGGGTGCGGCCATTTCGCAGTAGCGGCTGACAGAGAAATCCTCTCCGGGGTCGGCTACGTCCAGCATATGATGGGGGATACCGTCCCGCTCCTCTATGGTGGGCTTGGCCGTGCCGATGTCCATATACTTATAAACCTGCATGGAATCGCAGGAGACCACCTCGCCGCCAAGCTCCTTTGCAAGGGCAATGGACAGGGCAGTTTTGCCGGAGGCGGTAGGACCGGCAATGCAAATAATATTATTCATGAATAACTCCAAAGTGTAAAAGGGCATTATAAATGCCGTCCTGATCAATATGGTCGGTCACATAGTCGGCAGCGACCTGTACATGGGGCTCGCTGTTGCCCACAGCGACACCAACCTCCACAAACTTCAGCATATCCACATCGTTGCTGCCGTCACCAAAGGCCATGGTGCCTGACTGCTCCACACCCAAAAACTTCAGGTAGCGGTCTACAGCTGCGGCCTTTCCCGATGCCTTAGGGACAATATCCACCGCAAGCTCCATCCATTGAGCAACACGGCAATCAGGGAGCATTTCGTTCAGAAGTGCTTTTTGCGCCGGGTCTAAAAAGGCAACGGCCTGGTAGACCGTGTTTTGCCGGTATTCGTCAATTTCCGGCATCCATGCGGACATAGACTCCTGGGCAAGACGGACGGCGTCATTGATAAAATTGATGTACATCCGATCCTTTTCGATGAACATGATGGGGAATAGCTTCTGCTCAAAAAGGGACACCAGGGTGCGAAGAGATGCACCCTCCAGTGGATTTCCGTAGATCAGGTTCTTGTCTTTATCATAGCACAATTGACCGTTGAGCATCAGGTAGCCGTCAAAGGTCAGCCCGTCCATGGGCAGCGATTCAATTTCGCTTAAATGCCGTCCGGTGGCAATGATGCGGCGAACACCCTGCTGCTCCAAAAGCGTCAGGGCTTTTCGGGCAGAAGGTGGTACACAGTTGGTCTCATGGGATACCAACGTACCGTCAATATCAAAAAATACAGTATGGATCATGTGCGTTTAAATTGCTTCTCCAACATTTTTTTGCTTATGGTAATACAAATGGGCCGTCCGTGGGGACAGTATTTCAGGTTCTCGTCAGACATGACCTGATCCACAAGCACCTTCAGTTCCTGCTCATCGGTTTTCCAGCCGGCCTTAATGGCGGCCTTGCAGGCCATGGTGTGCAGAATTTCGTCACGGACAGTCTCTGCTGTTTCACGTCTGCCGTTTCCCAGGTCGGCGGCAATGGATTCCAGGGTCTCCTGAATCTGACTCTCGTCCAGATCCATGGGGATCTGCCGCACCAGTACCGTACCTGTACCGAACTCATCCACCTCAAAGCCCAGTTTTTCCAACAGTGTTTTATTGGAAAGGAGCTCTGCGGCCACATCCGTCCGAAGACGGCAGGGTACAGGTGTTAACAGACTTTGGGCGGAAATGGCTTCCTGATTAGCCTTAAGCTTTTCAAACAAAATACGCTCGTGGGCGGCATGCTTGTCAATTAAAAAAGCTTCCTCGCCTTGCTCTACAATGATATAGCTGCGGTACAGTTCACCAACCAAACGCCATTGTGGCACCTCCGGAAGTTCTATGGCAGTCTGCTCCGGCTCGGGAGCAGGCGGTGCCACAGGGGTCTGTTCAAGGATCGGCAGTGTAGCCGGGGCAGGAGGTGTGGCGGTGACCTGAGGTTTTATTAAAGGTGCTGTGTTGGGGGTGATCACCGGACTGTGCAGGGTCATATTGCTGCTGACCGATTCATAGGTCTGCTGTGCAGCCTCATGTTTGGGCTGAGGTGCATCCTTTATGATCTGCGTCAAAGCCTTAAACTGCTGGGTGTTCATGGTTTGTAAGGTCTGCTCCGGCTTGGGTCGATGCTGCACCGTGGCAGGTTGCTCCTGTTTGGGACGGGCGAACTGCACATCAGGGCGGTCTGCGGTCTTATTCAGCGCACCAAGAACGCCGTAATGGATACAGTCAAAAACAGCCTTTTCGTTTAGGAATTTCACTTCCGTTTTGGCCGGGTGGACGTTTACATCCACCGTATGTGCCGGCAGGTTTACATGCAGCACACAGGCGGGGAATTTACCCACCATGATCTGATTGCGGTATGCTTCCTCCAATGCGGCGATCAGCAGCCGTGACTTGACCGGGCGGCCGTTAACGAAGAAGGTTTGCATACTGCGGCTGGGGCGGGAATCGGTGGGTTTTGAAATAAAACCACTGAGGCTGTAGCCCTCCCAGCGGCTGTCCACCGCTACCATTTTGCCAAAATCCTTGCCGTAGATGCTGTAAACGGCAGCTTCCAGTTTTCCGCTGCCGGGGGTGTTTAATACCTCTTTGCCGTCACGGAGGAAGCGGAAGGCAACCTCCGGATGGGCAAGGGCCTGCATCTGCACAGCCAGGGCCACTTTGCTGCCCTCAACGGAATCGGATTTCATAAATTTCATGCGGGCAGGGGTGTTAAAAAACAAGTCCCGCACGATGATGGTCGTACCCTCGGGACAGCCTGCTTCAGATTCTTCGGTGATCTGACCGGCCTCTAACTGCAGACTTACGCCCTCAATGGCGCCGGGGGTCTTGGTCATCAGGTCAATGCGGCTGACGGAGGCAATGGCAGCCAATGCTTCGCCACGGAAGCCCATGGTGGCAATGGCAGCTAAGTCCTCGGCAGTACGGAGCTTGGAGGTGGCATGGCGCAAAAAGGCGGTGCGTGCGTTTTTGGGACTCATGCCGCAGCCGTTATCGGTGACACGCATAAATGTCATGCCACCTTCCCGGATCTCCACAGTGATCTTGGAGGCGCCGGCATCCACTGCGTTTTCAAGCAGCTCTTTAATGACACTGGCGGGGCGCTCCACCACCTCGCCTGCGGCGATCAGGTTGGCAACATGGGGGGATAATTGGATAATCTCAGGCATAGCTCTACCTCATAGAAAGGGTTGCGATCAAATTAAAAAATGCGTGCAGTATAATGGGTGTGACCAGGGTCTTGGACTCGGCGTATACAATACCGAACACCAGTCCTGCAGGGAGATACTGCAGCAGGCTGATGCAAAGGGAAAGGGGATCCTGCATGCCGATATAGCCTACCACATGGACCGCTGCAAATACGAATACAGAAACGGTATAGCCCAACATGGGGTGCTTCTTATACAGCTGTCCAAACAAAAGACCACGAAACAGGGTCTCTTCTGTAATAGGAACAAGGATCACCGTGCCAATGGTCATCAGCAAGGGCTGCTGCTTTATAAGTAAATCCACAGTTTCGTTGTTTGCGTTGGTATGCTCCGGCTGTAAGGTCAGAACCAAAACGGAAACGGCAAAGGCTACGGTCCAGTAAAAGAACAGCCCGAGGGGCACCCAGATAGCCAGGGCTTTCAACCGCACAGACTTCAGCTGTACCAACAGGTAGCGGCGGAAAATGGCAACCACAGCAATAAAATTCACCACAAACAGTACGATGTTGAGTGTCGCAACGGTCATTCCCAGGTGCAGCAGCTCATTTAAAAGGGCGAACACCACCGGCAGGAAAAAAAGCTGGATCACAAACCAAGCCCAGCCAACGGCCTGCTCGGATTTTGTCATTGTAAGGAATTTATTCATTGTAACATCTTTTTAAGCTTATACAGCTCGTTCATAGCTTCGATGGGGGTCAGGGTCTCCACATTCAGCTGCTCTAAGACCTGGCAGACCTGATGAGACCGCAGATCCAGCATGGTTATCTGATCCTCTTCTTCCTCGGGCAGCTTGGTGACCACGGGGGCAGGTGCACCCTCGGTTTTCAAGGTCTCCAACAGCTTCCTTGCGCGATCTACCACCCGTTTGGGCAGGCCTGCCAGCTGTGCGACTTCCACACCAAAGCTGTCATCGGTGGCACCGGGGACAATCTTACGCAGGAAGATCATCTTGTCGCCACGCTTTTTCACAGCAATCTGATAATTCTTTACATTGAAGATCTCTTTCTCCAAAACGGAAAGCTCATGGTAGTGGGTGGCAAACAGGGTCTTTGCACCTAAGAACCGGGGGTCACAGCAGTGCTCCAAAACCGCCCGGGCAATGGCCATGCCGTCATAAGTGGAGGTACCTCTGCCAACCTCGTCTAAGATCAGCAGGCTCTTGGAGGTGGCGTATTTGAGAATATTTGCCACCTCGGTCATCTCCACCATAAAGGTGGATTGGCCGGAGGCCAGGTCATCGCTTGCGCCGATTCTGGTGAAAATGCGGTCTACGATGCTGACCTTGGCACTGCGGGCAGGTACGAAAGAACCGATCTGTGCCATCAGCACGATCAATGCAACCTGCCGCATATAGGTGGACTTACCGGCCATGTTGGGACCGGTGATGATGCACACCCGCTCCTCCGGCCCGCCAATGTGGGTATCATTGGGTACGAACAGGGAGTCACTGAGCATCTGCTCCACAACAGGATGCCGACCGTCGGTAATGGCAATGTCCTGCTCCAAGCTCAACTCCGGGCGGCAGTAATTTTGCTTTGCCGCAACAGCGGCCAAAGAGCACAGCGCATCGGCTGCGGCTACTGCAGAGGCAGAGGTCTGCACCCGGGCAGCCTGCTGGGCTAAATGGTTACGCAGCTCTGTGAAAATCTTGTACTCCAGGGCGGTAAGGCGGTCCTTGGCAGTAAGCACCTGCTCCTCCAGCTCCTTCAGCTCCTGGGTGATGTAGCGCTCGCAGTTTGCAAGGGTCTGCTTGCGGATGTAGTGGTCGGGCACCTGCTCCACAAAGGATTTGGATACCTCGATATAATAACCGAATACCCGGTTATAGCCCACCTTCAGGGTGCGGATATTGGTCTTTTCCCGCTCGGAGGCCTCGATGGCCGCAATGGTGCCGGAGCCACCCTCCATGATGTCCCGCAGACGGTCAGCTTCCTCATTTGCACCCTTGCGGATGATGCCGCCTTCACGGACGGTGATGGGAGGCTCGTCCACAATGGTCTGTTCGATCAGATCGGCACAATCGGCCAGGGTATCGATGTCCTTTTGAAGCTGCTGCAGCATGGTGCAGGACCGATCCTGAAGCTGATTCTTTATGGCAGGCAGGGCACGCAGACCCCGGGCAAGACCCAACAGCTCCCGACAGTTGACAGTGCCGGTGACAATGCGGGTCATGATGCGCTCCAAGTCTGTAACATCTTTTAATGCTTCCTGTAATTCGCCACGGAGCATAGTGTCATTCACCAGCTCTTCTACAGCGTTGAGACGCTGGGTGATGCGGGCGGGGTCAAGAAGGGGCTGCTGTATCCAGCTGCGCAGAAGCCGTCCGCCCATGGGGGTCTGTGTTTTATCCAGTACCCACAGGAGGCTGCCCTTCTTTTCTTTTGAGCGCATGGTCTCCGTCAACTCTAAGTTGCGGCGGGTATCAATATCCAGCTCCATGAACTGACCGCCGGTATAGTATTGCAGGAAGCGAATGTGCTCCAAATCATTCTTTTGGATGTACTTTAAAACCTTCAGCAGAATACCTGCAGCCATGGTGGCCTGGGGCATACTGGGCAGACCGATCTCGTACATGGTGTTGGTAAAGTGCCAGCCGATCAGTTTCTGCGCAGTTTCCAAGTCGAAAAGCTCCGGTTTTTCATCGTTGACACAGCAGTTAAGCCGCTGGAATAGTGCCTCTTCCAAGACAGGATCGTCCACATTTTCGCCGCCACGGATCACCTCAGAGGGCGCAAAGCGGCCCAGCTCAGAGGCAGCAGCCTGGGCACTGTGACAGGTGGTTACATAGAACACACCGGTGGAAATGTCGCAGAAGGACAGGCCGTATTTGCCACCCTGACCGTACAAACAGGAAATGTAGTTATTCTTATGCTCGTCCAGCATGATGCTGTCGGTAACGGTGCCGGGGGTTACGATCCGTGTCACATCCCGCTCCACAAGACCCTTGCAGGAAGCGGGATCCACCAGCTGCTCGCACAGTGCCACCTTATAGCCCTTTGCAACAAGACGGCCAATATAGGCATCTACGGAGTGGTAAGGCACACCGCACATGGGTGTCTGCTCTTCCTTGGGCTTATTGCGGTCTCTGGTGGTCAGGGTCAGGTCCAATTCCTTTGCGGCCACCACCGCATCGTCATCAAACATTTCGTAAAAGTCACCCAGGCGGAAAAGGAGAATACAATCAGGGTTTTTTGCCTTGATCTCCTTGTATTGCCGCCGCATGGGGGTAAGCTCTTGATTCTTTTCAGCCATTTTGCAGTTCTCCTGTGAGACTCCAGGTGTTGGAGCCGGTAATGGTGATCATTTGGAATGTGCTGATCAGGCTGCTATCGCCCATAAGCCGTACAAGACGGCCGCCTTCGGTCCGGGCGGTTAGATACTCCTTGTCTGTACCATCGATGAGACAGCGGAAGGTTTTGCCCACATAGCCCTGATGGATCTGCTCGGAAATGGAATTCTGCACGTCGCACAGACGGTCGAAGCGGCGGTTCTTTTCCTCCTTGGGGGTGGGGTCCTCCATAGAGGCCGCCGGTGTGCCGGTGCGGGGAGAGAAAATAAAGGTAAACAGGGCATCGTAGCGCACCTGCTGGATGAGAGAAACCGTTTCTTCAAACTCTTCCTCTGTCTCACCGGGGAAGCCCACGATCACATCGCTGGTCAGCACCAGCTCCGGCATGACAGACTTGGCGTATTTACCTCCCATTTTGTATTTTCTATTACGCGTAATTTATCTATT
>CAYMPY010000074.1:0-10202 GCA_964392535.1 uncultured Oscillospiraceae bacterium | reverse complement strand
CAACTGCCTTTTAAGCAGTGGGTCCGGGGTTCGAATCCCCGGCGGGTCACCAAAAACGCAGACATCTCCCTTGGAGATGCCTGCGTTTTTGCTTTATGCCGGGGATTCGAAGAATTAAATGCAACGCGGACGAGCGTTGCCGGCGACAGCTTGATGTCGCCGGACCTTAATTTTTGCCCCATAGGGCAAAAATGCAAACGAATCCCCGGCGGACGAAAAGAGAGGAAAAATGGTTGGGTTCCCTTTCTTTTGCATTTATTTCATCAGCTCATCGGTCAGACGGAGGATTTCCGGGGCGATCCGTTTCCGTTCTTTTTTCAGCACCCGGTTATAGATCGGATAGGCCAGCGCAACCAGCACGATACCCACAAGGCCAATTATAACTCCGATCAGCATAGCTGTTGCGCCCAGCAGTGCGCCAAGCTCGGTCATGGCAAGGCTCATGCCGGTGCCCATGATCAGTGCGCCGATGATGCCCACAGCAATGGACCAGGCCTGGGCCTTCTCACCGGCAGAGCGATGGAGTTTGCGCAGTTGCTCCATTTTATTCTCTTCCCTGGGCAGATATTTTTTGCGGATATCCTCGATCTCCTGCTGCTGTGCAGCGGAGTAGGTATAGCTGAAGCCCTCTTTATTTTCCATATTTTTCTCTCCTGATTTCTGTGGTTGCTTTTACGATAAGGAGTACCGACAGGGTCACGACAATGATGCTGATTCCTGCACCGGTCAAAATGATCATTAAATTCTGATCCTTTTGGGCCATCTCTGCGCCGAATTGGGTGAACATGGCTGTTTCCAGGTTCAGCATGGACACAAGCGCAGCGGAAAGGCTGACGATCTTGGCTGTGGACATGATGGGACTTCCAAGTGCGCGGTATTTCACAATATCCACAATGGCATGGGTGGTGGAATAGAAGGTATAAAGTGCCATCACATAGATCAGCATGCCGGGATAATCGTAACCCCGATGCTGGTACAGGATCATCAGCACCGCACCGCTTAAGGACAGATTCACCAGCAGCAAAATATATGCACAAAGCCGGGAGCGCTTCCATTCCTGCAGGACGCTGAGTCCGACCTCATTACTGCGCATATAACGCACCAGCAAAAACCGCATGACCGACATGATCACATAATATGCCGCCAGCACCACAAACCACCAGCTGCGGCTGAAATGCCAGGACCAGATGTTGATCGCCGCATACAGCAGGTTGATGCTTAAGGACAGGTACAGGGACATTTTTGTGCGGAAGGCGCGGTCGGTTATTAATCGGTTTCCAAGGGGATGGTCATAGATCTTTTGCTTGATGGCACTGTACTGCTTCGGCAAGACCATCACGCAAAACAGCGTCACCACGCTCAAGGCATAAAATGCCAGGACATAAATAATATATGCGATCACCTGCTGCTCCCAGCCCCTGACAAAAACCGTGATCAGCAGCGCAGCACTGGCAATCGTCAGCAACACCATGACCCAAATGGGCGGAAAGAGTAGCTTCCTTCCAATCTTTTTCCAGTCCATATCACTGCCTCCTGAGCTTTACGGTGAAGGTACTGCCTTCGCCGTAGATACTTTCCACGCCAATCTCACCGTTTAAGATATCCATGACCCGCTTTACAAGGGCCAGGCCCAGGCCGTTGCCCTGGGTGGCGTGGGAGGTGTCACCCTGATAAAATTTTTCAAAAATATGCATACCGGTCTCCGGCTTCATGCCGCAGCCGGTATCACGGACCGTCACGGTCACCTGCTCTTCGGTGGCTTTCAGGGAGATCCCGATGATGCCGCCCTCGGGGGTAAATTTCACGGCGTTGGAGATGAGGTTATTCCAAACAAGGCTTAATAGCTCCGCATCGGCACGGATATGTACATCCTCTTCAATGTCCGTTTCGATATTGAGATTCTTAGGCTCCCATGCATCCTCAAACTGCAATAGCGCCTCACAAAGCTGCTCACCCAGGTCATATTCCGTGGGCTGGGGAAAAATCTGCTGGTTTTCCAGCTTGTTCAGCTTCAAAATATTGGTAATGAGCTGTGCAAGCTTGCGGGCTGCTTCAGAGATGGCTTTGGCGTATTCGTTTTTTTCTTCTTGCGTAATACCGGGCTTTTGGAGCATGGTGGCGTAGTTGCCCATCACTGCCAGGGGCGTTTTCAGCTCATGGGACACATTGGCAATAAAATCCGTCCGCAGGGTTTCTGTGCCGGACAGTTCTTCTGCCATTTTATTGATGGCTGCGCCGATCTGATTAAAGCCATCGGTGCCTGCGCCGTGGATCGGCGGCACACGGGCCGAAAAATCACCCTGCATGATCTTTTCTGTCGCCGCCGTGACCTGCTTGACAGGCCGCTCAACGGTGATCTTGCGGCGGATATAGTCGGCAGTACCAAATAAAAATGTGATCAGCAGCACGTTGCCGAAGGTCAGCTTTGCCGCCACAGCAATATTCTTGGAGTCGAAAACAAGCCCCATAGAGTCTGCAAGGACATTTAAAAACAACATCATGCAGCAGCTGACCGCAAATCCAACAGTCAGAAAGAAGACCACATAGTTATTGACCGTTTTCAAAACCCGTCGGAAAGACAGCTTTTTCATTTGATCACCGCCTTATAACCAAGACCGTGAACGGTCTTGATCTCAAAGTCATCGCAATTGGAAAGCTTGCTTCTGAGTTTTGTCATATACACATCCACAGCCCGGGGGGCAGTTTCTGTGTCTGCATCCCAAAATTCGTCCATCAGCTGCTGACGGGTGAAGGTCTTCTTGGGATAGCTGAGGAGCTTGTAGAGGATGTTAAACTCCCGGTTGGTAAGGGGGATTTCTTCGTCACCCAGCATGGCGGTATGCTCGTCCATGTCCATGGAAAAGCTGCCCACCTCCAGTGTGCGGGAGCTGGCGATCTTGGCCCGGCGCAGCAGCGCACCGATCCGCAAAAACAGCTCGTCCAGATCAATGGGCTTTACCATATAATCATCCACGCCAATACGGTAGCCTCGCTGTTTGGCGGCAAAGTCATCCCGGGCGGTCATAAACAAAATGGGAATGTTCTCATTGAGGCTGCGGACGGTTTTTGCAAATTCGAAGCCGTCAATACCGGGCATCATAATGTCGGACACGATCAGATCGAACATGGTGCCGTACATGGCATCGTAGGCATCGTTTGCATCCAGGCAGCCAGTGGCCTGATAGCCGCTGCTGTTTAAGTACGCACAGACAGTGCGGTTCAGGTCTCGATCATCTTCTACAACTAAAATCTTAAACATGGCACTACCTCCGTATATGATGATTATACATCATAACACCGAAATGTTAAAGTTTTGTTTATGTTTCTCTTTTTTGAAAATTTTGTGCCGCTTCCGCAGGGAAACGGCACAAATATTATACCAAACTGGTCTTTTTCAGGATTTGATTGCTGATGGCACCGAGGCCTACGCCAAACAGTGCGCCGCCCAAAAGGCACAGACCCACATGCATGACCGTAGCATCCAGAGGCGTCAGCATGGGGATCATCATAAACAGGAACATGCCCACCATCATGGATAAGAGAATGGACATCCAGCCCTTTGCCTTGGCAATCACAGCCATAATAAGGTAAATGGGCACAAACACGGCCATCAGTACCACCTTGGCAAGGATGCACATTGCAAGCTTGCTTGTGCTAAAGCCGGCCATATCAAAGGGAAGTCCTGCGATGGCGCCGCCTGCAAAGGTGCCCACGAAAAATGCCAGCACCATCAGTGCGCCGCCAACGAAGCACACCAGGGTCTTGGAGATCACATAGTCGGTCTTTTTGGGACGGACGGTGAACAGGTTTTTGGCGTAGCCGCTGCGAAAATCCTCGGACACAAACAGGCACACCAAAGCCGCAACCGCAAAATACAGCAGATTGATATTGCACATGGCGGTCATATCCATAGACATGGTCTGCTCCGCAGTGCTGACATTGCCGATGATCTGCCAGGTGTTATCAAAGCCTTCAATGACGGTTTCTGCGCCGGTTTGGGGATCAACGGAAACAGAGCCGTCCATTATGGTGGTCATCACAAGGATCAGGATGGGCATTACCAGGCAGGCACCCACCATAATGTACAGCAGCTTCATGGTGAACATTCTGCGAAAATCCACCTTCATCATGGTTTTCAGCCGTTTTCCAAAGCTGTTATGGGCAAAGTTCATGTTACCGTCCCTCCTTCATCAGATCCATGTAGTATTCCTCCAGGCCGATCTTGGCGGTCTTCAGTTCACTGACCAGAATACCGTTTTCATAGAGCTTGGTGACGATCTCCTCCGGGGTCACCGCATCATAAATGCGGATGAAACCTTCTTCGTCCTCTTCTACCCGTGCGTACATATAGGAAAGCAGGGCTTTTGCGCGGCTAAGGTCCTTTGTTTGCAGCGCAACATAGGTGCGGCAGTCGGCCTCCCATTCCTGTGCGGTCATTTCCTTGATCATTTTACCGCCACGGACAATGCCGTAGTGGGTTGCAATTTTCTCCAGCTCGCCCAGTACATGAGAGGAGATCACCACGGTGCAGTTATAATTCTTGGTGATATCCACCAGCACCTCCCGCATGATCCGCATACCGTCCACATCCAGGCCGTTGATGGGCTCGTCCAGTACCAAGAGGACAGGATCACCCAGCAGCGCAAAGGCAATGCCGATCCGCTGTTTCATGCCGAGGGAGCAATTTTTATACTTATTGCCGGCAGCACCCTCCATGCGGACGATTTTCAGAACCTTTCTGACTTCCTCCTCCGGAGTTTTGATGCCCAGGTTTGTAGCCTGCAGCAGCATATTGTTCCAAACCGTGTAATTGGGAAAGCAGCCCGGCGCTTCGATCAGCACGCCGATCCTTGCCCGCACATCGGCATCGGTGTGGTCCTTTCCAAAGAGCTTGATCGTGCCGCCGTTTTTGTGGATCAGGCCGCAGATCAGCTTCTCTGTGGTGGACTTGCCGGAGCCGTTTTCACCGATAAAGCCATAGATGGCGCCCATGGGCACGGTCATATCAAGACCCTTGAGGGCCTGCTTTTGACCGTAGTTCTTTGTTAAATTTCTGATTTCAACTGCATTCATAGACCTACCTCCTTAGTACACATCGCTCTTATAAAGAAGCAGCGTGCCAATGGTATTATAGATGACCGCCCATATAGCGGAGCAGAGCAGGCACACCACCAGGGTCAAGGGCGTGCTGCTCAGGCAGGCATAAACGGAGCTTCCGTACAGGAACACATTCAAAATGGGGCTGTTGCCCAAAACAGCCGCTGCGCCGATGATGAGAATACCTGTTCCAAAGAAGAAGGAGGAGGCAATGGAGATGCCAAACTGCTTCCGGAAGATCACATTGAGGAAGGTATACAGGCTTGCCCAGCCAAGGCTCATCACCAGCTTACTGGCAACAGCCAGCAGCAGAGAGCCGATATTTACAGAAAAATCCAAGCCTGTCAGCAGACCGGCCAGCACAGCGCCCATCAGGTAAGTAATGCACATACAGGCCATGGCAAAGGCGCAGGTGATGGTCTTGGACAGCATATAGTCCTGCTTCTTGGCATGGGTGGTAAACAGCTGTTTGACATAGCCGCTACGGTAGTCATGGCCAATGAAAATGGAAACCATGATGCCGCCAAAAATATAGACCATATTCATATTGGCATACTCGCCAATGTGAGAGAACACATAAAGCGGTGTGTCTGCGGCAACGGCGTTCCACACATTGGCGTAAAGCAGCGCACCCACCTCACCGGTCTGGGGATTTTCCATACCCATGGTTCCAAGGATCATGGCCGGAATAATGGCGGCAATTGCCAGGAAGATGTAATAAAGTGGTGTGTGGAACAGCCGGTAAAAGTCCACGCCCAGCATACCTTTCAGCCTTTTATAGAAGCTGGGTGAGTCAAATTGTAATTCTTTTGCCATGGCTCAGCCCTCCTTGTTGCTCATGAGCTCGATGTAGTACTCTTCAAGACCAATCTTGTTTTTGCGGATTTCGCTGATGGGGTGTCCGTTTTTCATTAAGCACTCCACGATGGCTTCGGGCTCATCCACGTCATAAACCCGCAGGCAGTCGTCTTCCTGACGGACATTGGAAAAATGTTCCTTCAGTACCGCCTTTGCGCCTGCCATATCCTTTGTCTTCAGAGAAACAAATACACGGGCACGGCCCTCCAGCTCCCCGGCGGCCAGCTCCATGATCATTTTGCCCTGACGAATAATGCCGTAGTGGGTGGCGATCTTCTCCAGCTCGCCCAGCAGGTGGGAGGAAATAAGAACGGTGCAATTATAGTTCTTCGTAATATCCACCAAGATCTCACGCATCAGGTGCATACCGTCTGCATCCAGGCCGTTGATGGGCTCGTCCAAAATCAGAAGCGCAGGCTCGCCCAGCAATGCCATGGCGATACCCACACGCTGCTTCATGCCAAGAGAGCATTTTTTGAATTTCAGTGTGGCGTTATCCTCCATACGGACGATGCGGAGCACTCTTTCAATCTCCTCATCGGGATTTTCCAAATTCAGATTGATGGCCTGCATCATCAGGTTATGATATACGGACGAACCGGGGAAGCAGCCTGCATTTTCGATCAGTGCGCCCACCCGGACACGGACACCGGGATCGGTATGGCTTTTTCCGAACAGCTTAATGTTTCCGCTGTCTGCCACAAGATGGCCGCAAAGCAGCTTCATGGTGGTGGATTTGCCGGAGCCGTTTTCACCGATAAAGCCGTAGATGGAACCGACAGGAACGGTCATATTCAGGCCGTCCAGCGCATAGAGTCCACGAAAGCTTTTGGAAAGACCGTGAATTTCAATTGCGTTCATTGACTTTTTCTCCTTCGTAATTTATGAAACGGGAAAAAGCGGGAGCGAAACTCCCGCTAATTTTACTTCTGTCTGCTCTTTGCCAGGTCGATCCGTGACTGGGCAGCTTCGGTGCGCTCCTTGGCGTTCTTGATCTGCCGGTCACGCTGATCCTGCATAAGCTTCTGACGGCCAGCAGGAGTCATTTTAGCCTCTTCCCACTGTGCCTTGCTCTCAGCCTTTGTAGCTTCAAGCTGGGCCTTGTCAACTTCGTGCTGTGCCTTGGTGCTTGCCTTCATGTCAGAGAAAGCCTTCTTGAAAAACTCCTTGATTCCCATATTATCTTACCCTTTCATAATATTTTCGCTCAGAGCCAGGATCTGGCTGGCGTATTTGTTCTTACGGCTGCTTAAAATGTTCTGATAGAGGGGATAGGTGGAAAGTGCCAGCACCATACCCACCACACCGATGGCAATGCCGGGGACCGTGGCGCTTGCCAGGCCGACGGTGGCACCGATATCGGTCATCACAAGGCTCATGCCTGCGCCCATAACAACGGCGCTGATGGAGCCGTAGGTGTATGCAAACACATTGGCGGGCTTTTTGACCTTGGCATCCAGGTCCTTCAGCTCATCCAGCTTGCTTTTGGGCTGAGAAAGATATTTCTTGCGGATATTCAGTACCTCTTGATTTTCCTGAGCACTGTAAGTGTAAGAAAAGGTATTCTGCTGCTCCATGGTACGGCTTACTCCTGATCCTTTCCGGAAAGTCTTGTCTTGGCTTCCTCTACGGTTTCGCCCTCCTCGGCAAAGAGCACCTCCACGCACTTGTCGGTGACCTTGCCGAAGCCCTCTACGACACCGTTTTCAATTTTCTTATAGCCGCCGACTACGACGTCTTCGATCTTCTTGTAGCCCTCAACGACATTTTGGGCGATCTTCTTATTTGCTTCAACGAACTTAGACATGATTTTTATCTCCTCTGTTTTTGATTTATGGCCATATATTAGCCGGTCAAGTTTTTAAAATGTTTTCTGAAATGTTTAAGAAATATTAATTTGAAAAATTTGCCCGTGCAGCTTTTTAGCTGCGCGGGCTCTGTATTTACATCAGTGGTGCAAAAACCTTTGCCACACTGCGGATAAACCGCCGCAGGAAATGGCAGTTTGTTTTACTTTCGTCAATGCGTACACATTTTGTAAATGTCTCCTCGAAATCTGCCTTAATACTTTCAATACAGTCACAGCGGTGCAACCACACGCCGTTTTCAAAGTTATGCACCAGGCTGCGGTGATCCATATTGATGGTGCCCACCATGGCAGTTTCGTCATCGGCAAGGTAAACCTTTGCGTGAACGAAGCCCGGCTCGTATTCGTAGATCTCCACACCGGCTGCCATCAGTCTTCTGTAATGGCTGCAGGCCAGCTCCTTGACGACCCACTTATCCGGCACACCGGGCAGGATCAGCTTGACATCAACGCCTCGCAGCGCCGCTTTTTCCACAGCCTGACACAGAGCCTCATCCAAAATAAGATAGGGGGTCATGGCATAGCAATACCGGGTGGCAGACTGCAGCATATTTTCAATGACGGATTTACCGACCCGCCGTTCATAGATGGGCTTCGGGCCGTCACCAAAGGGGATCAGATATCCCTCTGCCGGAACACTGTACAGGGGGAAGTAATCCTGCTTTGCTTCCGGCAGATGCTTTACATTGAGGCCGTAATCCACCAAAAACAGCCTGGTCAGTTCCCGGACAGCCTCACCCTCTAAACGCAGACCAACATCCTTCCAGTGGCCGTAAACCACCTTTTCGTTGATATACTCATCGGCGATGTTTACACCGCCGGTATAGCCGATACGCCCGTCAATGACGGTGATCTTTCGGTGGGAGCGGTTATTAAACTCAGAATCGGCGTTGCCCTTGAGCTTGGAAAAGGACACGGCATCAATCCCATAGCTTTTCAGGATCTTGTCGTAATTTCCCGGAAGGGTCATCATGCAGCCGATATCGTCATAGATCACCCGCACCTCCACACCGGCGGCAGCCTTTTCCTTCAGAATATCCAGTATGGAGTTCCAGAAAACGCCCTCCTCAATGATAAAGTAATCCATGAAGATAAACCTTTCGGCGTTTTTCAGATCGGTCAGCAATTGCCGGTGCATGTCTTCGCCCAAAGGGAAATACTGCTGGGTGGTGTTTGTAAACAGATTTGTATCCGCAATGCGGCAGAGCATTTGGGCATCCATAGCCACAGAGGTATTTTCGTCTGTGAGCTGCCGGGTCAGCGTCTCTGTCCGGGCCGGATAGGTTTGCTTGCGCATGGCTTCCAAACGGCGAATAAACTTGCGCTGCAGCTTTCTGTTGCCGAACATAAAGTACAGCATAAAGCCTGCCACAGGAACGATCAGCACCAGCAAAAGCCAGGGGATCTTGTAGTCCGGCGCTTCATCGCAGGCAATCAGATGGAGCACGCAGCCGATTTCCGTTACCCACATTGCCAAATAAAAGTACGGAACGAAATTGCCAAGCAGAAACATAACCGCAATGACGGCCACCGTTTCCAGCACCGCAAACAGCAGCGCCAGGATATAACGCAGCGGAATATAGTTGACCTCCCGCTCCACGGTGGTGTTGGCATCATAACGGATCTTCAGCTTTTTCTTCATAAAAAACACCTCTGCTTCCATTGTAATTCCTTTATTTTACAGTCGGATTACTTACAAATCTTTTCCGTTTTGTTTAATAAATGTTAAAGGACTCCCTGCTTTCGCAATGAAAGCAGGGAGTCCTGATCATATTGGATATCAGTTGTTAATAAAGGCCATCAGCTCTTCGCCGGTGATGGTTTCCTTCGCCAGCAGGTACTCGGCAATTTCGTCCAGCAGGGAACGGTTTGCCTTCAGTAGCTCCACAGCATCCTCGTGGGCCTTTTGCAGGAGTCTGCGAACCTCACGGTCCACGGTGGCGGCGGTCTCCTGGGAGCAATCCATATAGGCCTGCTCATCCAGATACTTATTGGTGACGGAAGCAGGTGCCATCAGGCCAAGGGCATCACTCATGCCATACTGGGCAACCATGCTTTTGGCCAGGGCGGTTGCTTTCTGCAGGTCATTGTGGGCGCCGGTGGTCTGCACATTAAATACCACCTGCTCTGCGGCACGGCCGCCGAGAACGGACTTCAGATCCACCAGCAGCTCGTCTTTTGTGGACAGGAACTTTTCTTCCTCAGGTGTATACATGGTATAACCCAGTGCGCCGGAGGTGTGGGGGACGATGGTAATTTTGGAAACAGGCGTGGTTTTCTTTTCAAGAGCTGCTACCAGGGCATGACCAACCTCATGGTAGGCAACCAGCCGCTTTTCCGTATCGGTCAGAACGGTGTTTTTCTTTTCCGTACCGGCAAT
>CAYMPY010000073.1:0-10281 GCA_964392535.1 uncultured Oscillospiraceae bacterium | reverse complement strand
GTAAACTTGGAATTGACGGATTTCTTGGTCTGATTCTCAAAGCAGCCAATGGTGGAGAAGCAGTTGGTCACCAATACAAGAGAGTCCTGAATATCCTGATAAATAATCTTATTCTCATTTTTGGTATACTTGCCGGAGTCTCTCAGGTACTTGTCGAAGGCTGCAACCAGCGCAGTGCGCACCGCACGGTCAGGACTGCCGCCGTACTCCAGCCAGGAAGAGTTGTGGTAATATTCCACACGGCTCACCTGCTTGGAGAAGCAGAAGGAGGCCGTAATTTTCAGCTTCATCTCCGGGCGGTTTTCCGCATCCTTGCCACGGCGCTCTGCCTCCCAATAGGCAGGCATGGTAAAGGCATTATCGCCCACGATCTCGTTAATATACTGACGGATACCGTCCTCGTATACATATTCCTCGGTCTCGAATTTGCTGCCGACCTGATTACGGAAGCGGAAGGTCACGCCCTTGTTGACAACGGCCTGGCGCTTTAATACATCCCGGTAATACTCAACCGGAATGTTGATATCCGTAAAGACCTGTCTGTCAGGCCGCCAACGGAACAGAGAGCCGGTTTTTTTGCGGTCCACAGGCTCTTTTTTCAAGCCGCCCTTATTTCTGCCCTTTTCAAAGTGCAGATCGTAGCGGAAGCCGTCACGGCGGATGGTAGCATCAAAATATTCGGAAGCATACTGGGTGGCACAGGAGCCCAGGCCGTTGAGGCCCAGGGAGTACTCATAGTTCTCGCCGTTTTCGCCGTACTTACCACCGGCGTACATTTCGCAGAAAACCAGCTCCCAGTTATATCTCTTTTCCTTTTCGTTGTAATCCACAGGACAGCCACGGCCGAAGTCCTCTACCTCCACGGACAGGTCCTCATACCGGGTCACAATAATTAAATCGCCGTGGCCCTCTCTTGCCTCGTCAATGGCGTTGGAAAGAATTTCAAATACCGCATGCTTACAGCCCTCCAGATCATCAGAGCCGAAGATGACCGCAGGGCGCTTCCGCACACGCTCTTCATCTTTGAGCATGGAAATACTTTCATTTCCGTACTGTTGCTGTTTTGCTTTAGCCATAAATATCTACCTGCCATACTTTCCCAATATAATATCTACTTTATTATACACATTTTGTGTTTAAAAGTCAACCTTGGACCCAATATATAGAAAATGAGGAAGGTTTAAAATCTTCCTCATTCTAAAAACTGTTTAAAGGCTGTGGGCAGTGCAGGTTTATCTTCGCCGAACCATTGGTAGTCAGGGTTTTCTTCCCGAAGGCTGATATAGTAGCCTGTCATATTCCACTGGATGTGGGTAAAAATATGCTTTTTGTGGACAGTCTTTTCAATTTCCGCTACATTTTTAAGCTGATCCAGCACTTGTTGCAATTCCAGTGTCCCCTCAAAATTGGGCAGCTCCCAAAGGCCGGCAAGGAGTCCTTCATCGGGGCGTTTTTGGAGGGCAAGCTTGCCGTTGCAGGATAAGATCAGTACGGTCTTTTCTTCTATGCGCCGCTGTTTTTTAGGCAGCCGCATCGGCAGCTTTTGAGCAATCCCCTGTCCTTTGCAGAAGGTCTTACAGGGACAGATTTCGCACTGGGGTGCTTTATCCGGGCCGCAGACCGTTGCGCCCAATTCCATAAGGCCCTGGGTAAAGTCTCCGGCACGATCCGGATAAACGGATGCAAGCAGCTCCGTTACTTCCTTTTTAAACGCAGGCATGTCCACCGGGCGTTCATCTGCACCCAGGCGGGCCATGACCCGTAAGACATTGCCATCCACCGCCGGGGTTTTCAGATTAAATGCAATAGAACCGATGGCGCCTGCGGTATAGGGTCCGATACCGGGCAGGCTCAGAATTTCTTCATGGGTCTCCGGAAATTTACCGCCGAACTGTTCCATAATGACCTGTGCGGCCTTTTTCAGGTTCCGCACTCTGGAATAGTAGCCAAGGCCCTCCCACAGCTTGTGAAGCTTCTCATCATCAGCATTTGCCAAAGATTCCACGGTGGGGAGCCGTTCCAAAAAACGGATATAATAGCCTCTTACAGCCTCCACACGGGTCTGCTGCAGCATGATCTCCGACAGCCAAATGTGATAGGGCTCGTTGTCTTCACGCCAGGGCAGTGACCTGTGGCCTTCTCTATACCACTGCGGCACAGCCTCTGCAAGCTGCTTTAATTGTTCTGTATCCCACATATCGGTCACCTCCTGTTTTCCATTAAAGTAGCCCCCTCTTTGAGGGGGCTGTCAGCGAAGCTGACTGGGAGAGTGTCCTCAGTATTTCAGGTCGCTCCCTCCGGCCCTTCGGGCCACCTCCCTCAAAGAGGGAGGCAATGCTTCTGTCAAACGCTTTTACAGCAATTGCGTTGTGATCTCGGTGATCAGGTCGTTTTCGTAGTAAATGGTCACAAGGAAGCCGTCATCGGTATAATGCTCGCTTCTGATGCGGTCTTTTCCTGTGGTGATTATGGGAAAATATGCATCCGGATGGACTTGCTTTACCTTGTCCATACTGTCACCCACTTTGAGCTCCGAAAGCTGGGAAAGGGCACAGGTGGTGGTATAGACACTGCCGCTGAGCTTATTGCCCTGAGAGTCAAACAGCAGCACCGCCACCCGATCTTCGCTCAGGAAGGACACACGCAAACAGTCGCCAACGGTTTTTGTAATGCCACCGGGGTGCTTTGCGCCCAGCTCGTAATAAGTGCCTTCAAAGTTCTTGATCTCCTCAAGGCCATCGTTACTATAGGTGGTTGTGGTAAGGCTGTGGATATTCTGGGTCATGTGCAGCCGACCGAAGTTCATATCGGTCATGAAGTTATAAAGGCTGTAGAGCACCAGCACCCGATCAACCTGCTCCAGCGCACAGTAGTCTGCCACTGCATCACTATAATACCGCAGGTCCACCAGGACGACCTTCTTATAGGTCTCTGCCAAAAACGGTCCTAAGCAGTTGGAATAGGAGTCACGAATCACCAAAAGGGTCTCGTCCACCGGGGCATCGGGGTTTTCCAAAATCACCTGACCGTGGTTGCCGTCCAGGAATACGGTGTACTTGTCCAGTTCCTTCAGCCGCTCCTCAAAAAAGACCTTGTTATAGGTTTCCGGGTTTTTATCGAAGCTAACGGTGATATTGCCCTTTCCGGTCCACATTTCCAGAGGTTCACCGGGCACAAGCCACAGTGCACCACGGGAGTGGGTCGTACCCTTAAAGTCCTCCACCGTTTCGATCTTAAACTCTTCCTTTGCGGTATAGGGCAAGCCCAGCTGCTCCATATAGGTCTTATAGGCCGTATATGCACCCAGGCTTGTCCAGTGGTGGTCTGTTCTGTAGTACAGGTCACCGGGATTCTCGAAGCTGTCAAACACAGACACGATATCCCGAACCTCCACCTTCTCTCCTGCCAAGGCTTCAATATTGCCGATCAGCTGGGGATCGATATATTCATCAGACCGGTGTGTAATCTGATCCCGCACGGCCCAACCGGCAGAGGGCACGATCATCAGCTCCACAGGTGCAGTAATCTTTTCTGCAAGACCATTGACAGCGGCCATATTATTTGTGACACGCTGGGCACTGTCCTCATCCCACTGGAGGGGTTTTTCTACCAGCCGGTCACCCTCGGCAAGATAAATATCCTTGGTGACCTGTCTGCCGGTGAGCAGCTCTGTATAGGCATGAACGCCTACGAAAAAGTCCCGACCCGGCACATGGTCAGCCATATAGCTTTCAATGTCCTCACCAAATTTACCGGAGGACAGGTTTTCCCAGGAAAACTCCGGTGGTGTTTCCAAAACACGCTTCTCTGTTTCAGACATTTCCTGCTTGGGCAGGACAAAAAACAGCACACTGACAATGCCTAAAAATGCACAGAAGCCTACGGTGGTGATCCATTCGTCAATTCTGATTTTCTTCATGGCGCACCTCCTCAGAACTTAAAGTAAATGAAGGGGTTGTAGCTTTGGGAGACCAGTGCCGCAACACACAGCACCAGCAGAACCGCCACGGCACCCAGCTTCAAATAGCGAACAGCAGGCTTCTGTCCGTACATATCACCAAAGGTCTTAAACAGCGGTACAGCCGCCACCATGCTGATCAGCAGCATGGGCAGGTAACCCATGATCAGGTTTCCGCACTGGGCAGAAACGGCCACCGGCGTAAACAGCCGCTTAAAGAATCCAATAAGGGCAGTCATATCCTCAAAGAAGAACAGCGCCCAGCCAAAGAGTACCAAAACCGTGGTATAAATATGACCGATAAAGGCAGGCAGCCTCTTAAGAAGCTTCAGCAGGAACAGCTTTTCGATGATCAGCAGCAGTGCATAGTAAAGACCCCACAGCAGGAAGTTCCAGCTCGCACCATGCCAAAACCCGGTAAGACCCCAAACGATCAGCAGATTCAGGATCTGCCGCACAGGGCCCTTGCGGTTGCCGCCTAAAGGAATATACACATATTCCTTAAACCAGGTAGAGAGGCTGATGTGCCATCTTCTCCAAAATTCTGTAATGGTCTTGGAAATGTAGGGATAGTTGAAGTTCTCCAAAAACTCAAAGCCGAACATACGGCCCAGGCCGATGGCCATATCGGAGTAGCCGGAGAAGTCAAAATAGATCTGCAGCGCATAGGCCGCAATGCCCACCCAGGCAGCCAGTGTGCCTGTCTGTACCTGCAACAGTTCCCACAGCTGTCCCATGGTATTTGCCAGCAGCACCTTCTTGGCAAGACCCAGCACAAACCGCTGGGTACCGGAGGAGAACTGGGAAATATTCTCGTGCCGCTCGTTCATCTGCAGGGCAACATCGGCATAACGGACGATGGGGCCTGCGATGAGCTGGGGAAACAGCGTTACATAAGTGCCAAAGGTCAGCGGGTTCTTCTGCACCGGGGCATCGTTACGGTACACATCGATCACATAGCTCATGGATTGGAACACGTAAAAGGAAATACCAATAGGCAGGCTGATCTCCGGGACTTTTACCGATGCCATAAAGGGAAGCAGTGCCTTCAGCTGGGTCACGAAGAAGCCCGCATACTTAAAGAAGCCCAACAGAGCCAGGTTCAACGCCACACCTACTGCCAAAATCCCTTTGGCACCTTTTCCTTTGGTCATGCGACCATGAATCCATGCACCAAACACATAGTTGAGCAATATGGTAAAGATCATTAAAAACAGATATACCGGCTCTCCCCAGCCATAGAACACCAGGCTCCAAAGCAGCAGTACGGTGTTACGCAGACGGCGGGGGCAGATAAAGTAGATCAGTAATATGGACGGCAAAAACGCAAATAAAAATACATTACTGGAAAAAAGCAAGATAACGCCTCCCTTTCCAAAAGTTAGCGCCGAGCCGGTACAGCCGGTCCGGCGCTGTAAAGTTTAAGCTTCCAGGAACATATCCGCAATTGCAGAGGAATCACCGGCGGTGGTCACGCAGAGCATCAGATACAGACCCCGGGTTTCGATCTTTGCTTCCTGGGATGCGGCATACACATCGGCGTTATAGTTGTTGCTTTGCTGAAGCAAGCTATCCACACGGTTCTGCGCATAGTTTTTGACATTCTCCAGTGCAGCCTCATCGGCAGCCTTAATAAGCCACAGCTCGTTGCACTTGGTTGCATCATAGTCAGAATAGACATACATTTCAGCGCAATCCTCAGCGGACAGGCCGTACATATTAAGCAGCATATTTTCATTGAGCTGAGGCATAGGTACACCGATCTTTTCAATGATCTGCCCACTCAGTGCAGAAAGATCCAAAGCTACTTCCTGTTCTTCCTCTTTCTCCTCTTCACCGCCGCAGGCACACAGGGTAAACAGGCAGGAAAGAGCCAGTAATAATGCGATCAGTTTCTTCATGGTTATCTCCTTATTAATATGCTTCTTCGTAAGCTTCATAAGCATGAGCCTTTAAGACCTTGATCCACATATCCACACCGGCATCACTAAGGTGGACATAGTTATCGGAGCAGAAGGCCGTAGCCAGGCCGCCGGTAGCATCACGCATGAAGGGCGCAACATCAATAAAGCCACAGCCGTTTTCAGCTGCAAATACACGCAGCTTATTGTTATATTCGTTAATATTGGGATTTGTGAGGCCACCCTTTTCACCGCCGGTCCAAACCGGGGTCATGGACTGGATGTAGATCTCCATATCCGGGCAGACACCACGAATGAGACCAATGAGGGTGCCCCAGTTTTCAATGGTACCGTCAATACCGTAAAGGCCGATGTCATTCATGCCCATCATGATAAACAGCTTCTTTGCGCCGGTGGCAGCAATGGCATCCTCCAGATTGGTGTAGGTGTTACCACGGTAAGTAGTAGGCAGTACATCAAAGATGGCGTTGCCCACACCATAGCTGCCCTGGACCAGGAACTGGGCATTACCCAATCTGCCGGAGGTATCGTAGGACAGCTTCAGAGAAATGGAATCGCCCACAAAAACAGCATCGTCAAAGAAGGAAGAATCCACGGTCTCATAGGTCGGTGCGCTCATAATGGGGTCTCTGGAGCTACCCATAGAAATATTACAGGTCACATCACAAACAAGATCCTGGTCAAGGAATACCGCATGCACCTTGGTCGTACCGTTGCCTACAGCAGTAACAGTACCGTTACAGACACCGGCAATAGAGGAATCCTCACTGTACCAGTAAATATCGCCGTCATCACCTTCGCGGATCACAGCGGTTTGACCAATAGAGGTCAGTGTTACAGAATTTGTATTGAGTCCCACAGAACCGGTAGGCTGCTGCTCCTCGGTAGTCGGCTCCTCGGTCTGCTCAGGAATATCGGTAGACTCCTCCTGCTCCAGCTGCAGCTGGTCCATCAGACCATCGTTAAACAGGCTGCCGCCCTCATCCTTATCTTCTGTCTCGCCGCAGCCAGCCAGCACACAAATGCACATGGCAGCGGACAGCAAAACACATAAAAGCTTTTTCATTTTACGATACACTCCTTGTATGTTACTCATTTTAGTATTATACCCTATTTTATTCAATAATTCAAGTATAAAAAGGGTCGCCACAGCGACCCTTTAAGGAAAAATATTGACCCAATATAGAACAACAGGGAGAATCAGCGTAAACAGGCTGATAAGCCAGGGGTAAACCACACGCCTGGATAAAAAGACCATCACAACACACAGGGCCGTAATACCAAAGGGGCCCCATACTGCCAAAGCCTTATCGATGGTCACATTCTGAAACACCAAATTGCCCACATCATTCATGGCAGCCCAGGAAAAAGTCACTGCCTGAGGCAGCCGCATAATATTCCGAAGGGCAAGGATCAGCGCCACAAACAACACAGGAATTGCAAGAAACACGCTACGCAGCTTGTAGAGCCACTTCCACACCGGGTTTTCCTTTTTCTCTGCCATTTCCATAAGACCACCTCCAACAAAAGTAATTTTTACATATTGTAGCACAAAGCGACGGTAATTTCAAGTCCAATATAATTGTACCTTTTATAGGTCTATTCAGCCTTTATACTGAGGGTGCAAAAAACAAGGAGGTAAACACCATGAAAGCCGTAAGCTTTATGAACAGACCCTATGTGAATGTCCCCAACGCCGCCACCCGCCGTGAGGTATTGCACCAAATTGTTGACCGAACAATGGTCATGGTGTCCACACTGGGCCTCATCACCGCCATTGTATTCCTGCTCAGCCTCGCTTAGTATTTTCCTTGTACAAAAGTGCAAGGCCCTTGATCAGCAGATCCTTATCATAAACCACAGGGGTCTTGCACATGGGCAGTACAAACCTGGCAATACCGCCGGTGGCCAGCACCGTGGTCTTATAACCCAGCTCCTGCTCCATACGCTCCACCATACCGTCCAGCATACAGGCCGTACCCATCATGATGCCACTGCGCATACAATCGATGGTGTTGCGGCCGATTGCTTTTTTCGGCTGATCCAGCTGCAGGCCCGGCAGCAGCGCAGTACGCTCGGTCAGAGCCTCCATGGATATCTTCACACCGGGACAGATACAGCCGCCAATGAGTGCACCATCCTTGTCCAGCACCACCATGGTGGTTGCAGTACCCATATCCACCACGATCATGGGGGGCTTATGCTCCCGAAGGGCAGCAACACAGCCCACCACCAGATCTGCGCCTGTCTGGCTGGGATTTTCAAGACGGATATTAAGCCCTGTTTTCAGACCGGGGCCCACCACCAGGCAGGTTTTACCGGTGAGCTTTTTGACGGCGGTTTGCAGGGAGTTGAGCACCTGGGGCACAACAGAAGCAATAATACCACCCTCAATAGCTTCCCTGGGAGTTTCGTAAATATCCAGAATATTTTTAATGTCCACACAGTATTCGTCCGAGGTTTTGGTGGCATCGGTGCGGATTCGTGCTTCAAACAGGATCTCATCGTCCCGGACACAGCCGATAACGATATTGGAATTGCCTGCATCAATGGTCAGTATCATAATTATACCTCCAGGTCCTGTGCTGTAATAAAGCTGCAGGATTTAATTTCTCCGTCTTTAATTTTTATAAGTCCTGCGCTGCCACCAAAGCTGCCGCAGGCACCGGGATTCATAGTATACAGGTCCTCTTCCTGACGAAAATCCATGCGGTGGGTGTGGCCGTAAAGCACCAGCTTTGCGCCATATCGTCTTGCAGCTGCTGTCAATGCCCCGGTGCCCATTTTTACATGATGAATATGACCGTGTGTCATAAAGATCATGACACCTCCTATGGGATAGCACAGCATTTCCCGGGCAGATGCAGGTGCTCTGTAGCGGTCACAGTTACCTGCAACGGCGTGCATGGGGATATGGGGATATTCCTCCCGGATCACCTCTGCATCATCGTAATAGTCTCCCAAATGCACAATGGCCTCGGGCTTTACATAGTTTATACAGGCACGCATAAAGCTGAGGCCCGCATGGGAGTCCGAAAAAACAAGGATATTCAAAAGCACATCTCCCCCACTCCGGCATATAATAGTATTGCAGGTATTTTATCTATTATAGCAGGCATTTTGACAGGAGGCAATAAAGTGAGCAAAAATTCTGAAAATTTTTCTATAGATGAGGTGAAAAAATTTGCCCAAAGTCCTGCCGGACAACAACTGATGGCCATGCTGCAGCAGTCAAACAGTGATGCTGTACACCAGGCCCAGGCAGGAAACTACGAAGAGGCTATGAAACAGCTCTCCGGTTTTTTGCAGACACCGGAGGCACAGCGGCTTCTGAAGGAGCTTGGGAGGTAGCCATGGAGGACTTGCAGGCACAACTGGGCGCAATTATGAATGACCCGGCCATGATGCAAAAGCTGATGGCCATGGCCCAAAATCTATCCGGTCCGCAAGAGCAAAGTCAGCCTCAGCAAACCCAAGCCCCGGCCCTTGATCCGGCCATGCTGCAGCGGCTCACCGGGATCATGGGGCAATCCGGCATTGACCCCAACCAAAAAGGACTTTTGGCAGCACTGCGGCCCTACTTAAGCTGTCACCGGATTAACAAGCTGGAAAAGGCCATGCGGGCTGCCAAAATGGCAAAGCTGGCCTCCGGTTTTTTAAATCCGCTTTAGGAGGTGATCGCCTTGTATAACCGCTATATACCGCAATCCGACGGTTCTTACAGAAAAAACGCCGTGCAGGACCGTGCCCCGGCCCCACCGCCACCACAGCCGCAACCGATCCAGCAGCCATGCAATACGCCGCCACCCTGTCCCTCAAAAGAAGAGCCTGTTGGCGGCTTTTTGAGGCAGCTACTACCCAAAAACTTCGACACCGGGGACTTATTCATCGTCCTGCTTCTGCTGCTCATGGCCGGTGACAGTGAAGAAGGTCGCAGCAATGCGCTGCTGACACTTGCTTTATACTTCATAATGTAAAAACGCTGTCATTTCGACCGAGCGTAGCGAGTGGAGAAATCTTTCCGTCAGCATCTTCGAAAGCGGAAAGATCCCTCGACTACGCTCGGGATGACAGCGTTTTCATTATTTGGCTACGAAGCCAACCTTCTTATAGACCTTGCGGAGGGTCTTTTCGGCCACATAAGCAGCCTTCTCCGCACCGGCGCGGTAAACGCTCTCCAGGTAGGCCTTATCCTTCATGATCCGCATAGCCTCCTCACGGATAGGCCGCAGATGCTCCACAACAGCCTCGCCAACCACAGGCTTAAACTTGCCGTAGCCGCAGCCTGCAAACTCATTTTCGATCTGCTCATAGGTCTTGCCGGTAACGGCACTGTAGATGGTCATGAGGTTTGCAACACCGGGCTTATTTTCCTTATCGTAACGGACACAGTTTTCTGTG
>CAYMPY010000072.1:0-10384 GCA_964392535.1 uncultured Oscillospiraceae bacterium | reverse complement strand
CCGAGGCTAAGCGCCTGGGCGTGAAGCGTGCTGACGGTCAGTTCGTCCTGGCCGGTAACATCCTGGTTCGCCAGAGAGGCACCCACATCCATCCCGGTGTCAACGTTGGTATTGGCAGTGATGACACCCTGTTCGCTCTGATTGACGGTACCGTCAAGTTCGAGCGTAAGGGCAAGGATCGCCGTCAGTGCTCCGTGTACGCTGTGGAGCAGTAATCACGAATCACATTTGGCTTTAAGGCTGCTGCACATATCTGCAGCAGCCTTTTTTCCTGCCCTTGTAGGGGCGGATATTATCCGCCCGAATGTCCCATAATAGGATATTGACAGGCGGATGATATCCGCCCCTACAAGAGCCTCTATTCCTTTTATAGGAGGTTTTACTATGGAGATGTTTGTAGATAAAGTCCGCATTACCGTCTGCGGCGGTCGTGGCGGTGACGGTGCGGTGGCCTTCCACCGTGAAAAATATGTGGCCTCCGGCGGCCCGGACGGCGGTGACGGCGGTCATGGCGGCAGCGTGATCCTGCGGGTCAACGATAACCTGTCCACCCTGCTGGACTTCCGCTATAAGAGAAAATACGCAGCCCAGGCCGGTGCAAACGGTCAGGGCCGCAAAATGAGCGGCAAGCGGGGCGAGCCCCTGATCATTCAGGTCCCCCGGGGCACCGTTGTCCGGGATGCGGAAACCGATCAGATCATTGTAGATATGTCCACCGGCGAGGACTTTGTACTTGCCAAAGGCGGCCGTGGCGGCTGGGGCAACGCCCATTACGCCACCCCTACCCGTCAAGTACCCCGGTTTGCAAAGGCCGGTGTAAAGGGTCAGGAACGGGATGTAATCTTAGAGCTGAAGCTGCTGGCCGATGTAGGCCTGGTGGGCTTCCCCAATGTAGGTAAGTCTACCCTGCTGTCCGTCACCTCCAACGCCCGGCCCAAGATCGCTAACTATCACTTTACTACCCTCTACCCCAACTTGGGTGTGATCTATGTTGAAGAAGGCGTGTCCTTCGTCATGGCCGACATCCCCGGCATCATCGAAGGTGCTGCTGAGGGTGCAGGCTTGGGCCACGATTTCCTGCGGCACATTGACCGTTGCCGCCTTTTGGTCCATGTGGTGGATGTCTCCGGCAGTGAGGATCGGGACCCTGTGGCGGATTTCGATGCCATCTGCGCCGAGCTTCACGACTACAGTGTGGATCTTTCTAACCGTCCCATGCTCGTGGCTGCCAACAAAACTGATCTGCTGGCCCCGGATTCCGACAACCTGAAGCGGCTTCGGGAGCATGTGGAGACACTGGGCTGTCCCCTGTATGAGATCAGCGCAGGCACCACCCAGGGCACCCGTCAGCTGGTGCTGGCCATCTCTGAGCAGCTGCGCACCCTGCCCCCTGTTACCGTTTATGAGCCGGAGTATGTGGAGCAGGCACCTGAGGCCGGTGATCCCAATGATCTGCTTATCGAGCACTTGGGCAGCACCTGGTTAGTCACAGGTGTTTGGCTGGAGCGGCTCATTCAGAACATCAACTTCGACGACTACGAATCCCGAAACTACTTCGACCTGCAGCTGCGCAAATGTGGTCTGTTCAAGCGTCTGGAGGAAATGGGCATTGAAGACGGAGATGTTGTAGATATTTACGATATGGAATTTGAATATCAACGATAAAAGTATTTGCCATTTTCAATTATATGATGTATAATAGTGATGTCACTACATAGTGGCATCACTATTTGATTTTTCGGGGGTTTTCTCAATGATTCAGAATATAAATCCCATAACCTTTCGGGAATTTGGTACCATTTTGGCCGAGAAGGAGGCCCATGTAGGTGCAGCATATCCGCTGATGATCTTTGACCGGAATTTACCGATTTATCGTGCAGTGACCCCCACCACCCTGTACTGCGAGCGAAGCCCCGCCATTTTGTCGGTACGTCACCACAGCGGCAGCTACAAAAGCTTTTATTTGGATAAGACCGTTCAGCTTCCGCCTGAAACGGAATTTTATTTAGCCGCCTTACAGGATACCTCCCGGGCGGTCATGCGCTGTGAGGTACCGCCCCGGCAGATCGGCCTTATGGACAGCCCCACAGACACCCACATCCAGGCCAAGCTGCAGGCCACACGGCTTTATACCTTTTTCTATCAGGAAAAGGAGCAGGGCTTCCTGTTCCCCGGTGAGAGCCACAATATGCCGGAACTGACCTATGTGGACCAGGGCAGCCTCCATTCTGTTGCAGACGGCCAGGATCTCCTGCTGAAGCAGGGTGACATGGTACTGTATTTGCCCGGTCAGTGGCATATGCAGTACGCCGATATTGGCGTTGCGCCCCGATTTATTACCATTTCCTTTGATGCGCAGGGTTTGGATCACCGCCTGCTCAGCAACAAGCTTTTAAAAGCGCCCCAAAAAGCCATCGACCTTTTGCAGGCCATGCTCCGGGAGCAGGAAGAGCAGGAGGAGCATGCCGAGGATATGATTCTTGCACTGCTGACCCAGCTGTTGGTGCTGATGCTCCGCTCTGATGCGGCAACCGCACCGCTGCGAACCAACCAAAGCTTGAATCACGAAAATGCCATTATCCGCAAGGCGCAGCAATATATCAGCGCCAATGTGCGAAAGAAGCTGTCTGTGCCGCTGGTAGCGCAAAACGCCGACATCAGCCCCAGCTATCTGACCACCTTATTCCAAAAGCATCTGCAGATTTCCCCCGGCGAGTATATCCGCCGCATCAAGCTTCAGGAGAGCAAGCAGATGATCCGTGAGGGCAACCTGAACTTTACCCAGATTGCCCAGACCCTCCACTACTCCACCATCCACCATTTCTCCCGCCAGTTCAAGGAGAAATTCGGCGTGACCCCCTCGGAGTATGCAAAATCCATTAAGTAGAGGATGATCGACATGATTTTTAAAGTACTTGCCGTTGGCGACGTGGTAGGCGGTCCCGGCCTTGAGCGTATTCGCCGCAGCTTAAGATATTTAAAGCGCAGAACGAGTGCGGACTTTGTGATCGTAAACGGTGAAAATGCCGCCGTTGTGGGTATCACGCCCCAGCAGGCAGAGGGTATTTTCGATGCCGGTGCGGACGTGATCACCATGGGTAACCACACCTTCGCCAAACGGGACATCTGCGACTATATGGACGAAAACAGCCGCATCCTCCGTCCTGCCAACTACGCCCCCCAGGCGCCGGGCAGAGGCTGGGGGATTTACGATTCCGTGGCAGGCCCGGTGGCAGTCATTGACCTGCAGGGCCGTGTCAGCATGGATTGCACCCCCGATAATCCCTTTTTGGCTATAGAAAAAATTCTCCCCCAAATCGATACCAAACTGATTTTCGTGGAGCTTCACGCCGAAGCCACCTCTGAAAAGCTGGCTATGGGCTATATGCTGGACGGTCGCATCAGCGCCCTATGGGGCACCCACACCCATGTGCCCACCTCCGATACCCATCTGCTGCCCAAGGGCACTGGCTATGTGACAGATTTAGGCATGACCGGCCCGCAGATTTCCGTTTTGGGCATTCGTCCCGACCTGTCCATTGCAAAATTCCGGGGCGACCTGACCGAGCGCTACCGCTGGGCAGACGGCCCGACCAAAATGGAAGCCGTCCTGTTTACCATCGACACCGAAACCGGCCTGTGCAAGGCCGTAGAAAGGGTGGATCTGTATGATCAAAATTCTGCACAGTGCTGATTGGCACTTAGATGCACCCATGCAAGGGCACGACCCGGAGCAGGCAGAAAGCCTGCGCTGTCAGCTGCAGCAGATCCCGGAAAAGGTTGCCCGGCTGTGCGTGGCAGGCTGCTGTGATATGCTGCTGCTATCCGGCGACCTGTTTGACAGTGTGCCTACAAAGGAAAGTGTCCGTGCTGTAAAGGCAGCACTGGCATCCCTGACCGTCCCGGTGATCATCACCCCAGGCAACCACGATTATATTACAGCCGACAGCCCCTATGTAACGGAAACCTGGCCGGAGAATGTGCACATCTTTAAAGAGCCGGAGATCACGGCCCTTTCCCTCCCCCAGCTTAACTGCACCGTCTACGGCGCAGGCTACACCGGCATGGACTGCCCCGGCCTCCTGAAGGGCTTCCGTGCAACCGATGACAGCAAATGGAAGATCGGTGTATTGCACGGTGAAATCGGTAACACAAGCTCCAACTACTGCCCCATTTCCCGTCATCAGCTTCAGGAATCGGGCCTCAACTACTTAGCCCTGGGTCATATCCACAAGCTGGGCAGTATGCGGGCCGGTGACACGGTCTGCGCCTGGCCCGGCTGTCCCATGGGCCGTGGCTATGACGAATTGGGTGCAAAGGGCGTGATCCTGGTCACCCTGGACGAGACCGTAAGCGCCAACTTCATGCCCTTGGACACCCCCCGTTTTTATGACGAGGAGGTAGATGTCGGTGGCGATGCCGCGGGAGCACTCACGCAGCTTCTGCCTGCGGTGGAATGCGCCGATTACTACCGTGTCACCCTGACCGGCTACAGCAATCCCCTGAATTTGGAGGAGCTGAAGGCCTCTTTTCCTCATATTCCCAATTTGATCCTGCGGGATGAGACCATCCCCGAAACAGACCTGTGGCAAAACACAGATGCGGATTCCTTAGAGGGTCTGCTGTTTTCCAACTTGCAGCAGGCAGCCCAATCGGACAGCGAAGTGCTGCGCCGTCGGGCCACGCTGGCTGCTCGGATCTGCCGCCGTATTTTGGACGGACAGGAGGTGAAGCTGCCGTGAGGATCTATTCCATGACCGCCACCTTCGGCAAGCTCCATCATGAGACCCTGACCTTAAAGCCGGGTCTGAATGTGATCGAAGCCCCCAACGAATGGGGTAAATCCACCTGGTGCGCCTTCCTGATCAATATGCTCTACGGCATCGATACCAAGCAGCGTGCCGCCGGTGGTGTCTTACCCGACAAGACCCACTATGCCCCCTGGTCCGGCGCACCCATGTCCGGCCGTATTGAGCTATGCTGGAACGGTCGGGATATCACCATTGAGCGTTCCTCCACTGCCCGTGTGCCCTTTGGTGAGTTTCGGGCCTTTGAGACCCATACCGGCCTGAACGTCCCGGAGCTGGACGGCACAAATTGCGGCAAAATGCTGCTGGGTGTGGAGCGCAGTGTATTTACCCGGGCCGGTTTTATCCGTCATACCGATATGCCGGTCAGTGCCGATGATGCCCTCCGCCGCCGCCTGAATGATCTGGTGACCACCGGCGACGAAAGCGGTGACGGTGACCGTTTGGGCAGCACTCTGAAGGACCTGAAAAACAAATGCCGCTTTAATAACAGTGGTCTTTTGCCCCAGGCAGAGACCGAGCGGGATCAGCTGCGCCGCCAGCTGGATCAGATCATGGAGCTGCAAAACCAGTCGGATCGGCTGCAGCAGCAACAAGGTCTGCTTACAGACCGCATTGATACCCTTGTAAACCACGAGACCACCCTCCGCTACAACGCCGCCAAGGAAGATACGGCCCGTGTGGAGCAGGCCCGTGCAGCCTTGAAGCGAGCGGAAGATCAGGTAACACAGTTGCAGGAGCAGTTGTCCGCACTGCCCGACCCGGCGCAGGCACAGCCCGCCTTAGATACAGGAAACCGGCTCAGTCAGGAGCTGGAGGAGCTCCATATGGAAAAGCGGCATCTGCCCCCTGCCCCTGCCGCACCTGCCGTGCCCGCTCACTTTGCAGGTATGACCCCCCAGCAGGCCGTTACCCTGACTCAGACCCATATCGATCGCAACCGAGAATTAGAACTAAAGCGTAAAAAGCGCGCTTCTGTTATGACCGTCTTGTACATTTGCTTAGGTGTTGTGACTTTTGGAACGCTTTTGGGGGTGATCCTGGACAATTTCCCGATGATGGTCGCAGGTTTGGTGGCTACGCTGCTTGTGTTGATTTTACTGCTCCTGCAATTATCCAAAGCCGGAAAGCTGCGGAAGGAGCAGGAAACACTGCACCTTGCCCACCCCGGCCTTGCCCCGGATCAGTGGCTTTACGATGCACAAAGCTATGTAGCCCGGCAAAACGGCTATATGCAGCTGCTTACAGAGCACAACCGCCGTATTGAAGATCTGACCCGCCGGGAGCAGCTTCTCCAAAAGCAGATCGAGACCTTCACCGGTGAGGGAACGCTGCAGGAGCGGCTGGATCAGTGGAATCAGGCCCTTAACTGCAAAAAACAGTTAGACGAAGCGATTACCCGCAAGGAGACATTAACAAGCCATTTACAGGCCCTCACCGCCATGGCGCGGCCTGTGGATCCCCCGGCCTGCCCCGATCAGCTGACTCTTCCCATGGAAGATACGCTTGCAGCACTCACCACCGCAAGAAATGAGCTGCAGCAGGTTCAGCAGCAGCTGCACCAATGCCGTGGCCGTGCAGAGGCCATGGGTCAGGAGGCAGTGCTCCGTGCCCGGCTGGATGCAACACTGCGGCGCATCAGCCGTTTGGAGGACACCTATCACGCCCTGGAGCTGGCACAGGAGGCCCTTTATCAGGCCACTCACACCCTGCAGCAGCGGTTCGCTCCCCGGATCTCCAAGCGGGCACAGGAGCTGTTCTGTCTGCTGACCGGTGGCCGCTATGAACGCCTGACTCTCAGTGAGGACTTCTCCCTGAATGTCAGCGCACAAGACGAGGACACCCTCCACGGTGCCCAGTGGCGCAGTGACGGCACTGCCGATCAGCTGTATCTGGCACTGCGGCTGGCCGTTGCAGAGGCCCTGACCCCCGATGCACCGCTGGTGCTGGACGATGCCCTGCTGCGTTTTGATGATGTCCGTCTTAAAAACACCATGGAGCTTCTGAAGACAGAAGCTGCCCAAAAGCAAATCATTCTCTTCTCCTGCCACAGCCGGGAGAACAACTTAATTTAAAGGAGGTACACATTGTGGAGCTTCGTGAAGTAACCTACTTATCCGTTGCCATCCGAATTTTTGCCGCCGTCCTTATTGGCGGTCTGCTGGGTTTGGAGCGGGAACTGAAAAACCGTGCCGCAGGCCTGCGGACCTATATGCTGGTTTGTACCGGTGCATGCCTGATCATGCTGACCAACCAGTATATTTATCAGACAACCGGCGTAGGTGACCCGGTGCGTATGGGCGCACAGGTCATCAGCGGCATCGGCTTTTTGGGTGCAGGCACCATTATTGTCACCCGCCGCAATCAGATCAAGGGGCTGACCACCGCCGCCGGTCTGTGGACCGCCGCTGGTGTGGGTCTTGCCATCGGCGTTGGCTTCTATGAGGCCGCCATTGTCGGTGCGGTTGCTGTGTCCTTTGTCATGACCCTGATGCAGAAGCTGGATAGTCGTATGCGCCGCAAGAGCCGCCGCATTGAGATCTATGTAGAGATTTCTGCCCAGTTGAGCCTGGGTGGCTTCTTGCAGCAGCTGCGGGACCGGGATATGGAGCCGGTGGACGTCATGCGTGACCGCAACGCCCAGGCCGATTCCGATGTGCGTTGCTACACCGCAACCATTAAATTTACAAAAGCCAAGATTCACAGCCGGATCATTGAAGAAATCCTCGGCTTGCCCGGTGTGGAGTATTTGGAGGAGATTTAATAAACTACGGAGGTGGGTAGTGTGAAACTGCCTGTACTTGCAATTTGCTACGATTTTGACAAGACCCTGTCCCCCGATGATATGCAGGCACAGGGCTATATCCAGTCCGTTGGCTACGATGTGGCCGACTTTTGGAAGGAGTCCAATAAGCTTGCCCACGAAAACGAGATGGACGAGAATCTTGCCTATATGTATCTGATGATCCAAAAAGCCAAGGGCAAAGTCCTCTTTACCAGAAAGACCCTGCAGGAATACGGTGCCAAAGTGGAGCTGTTCCCCGGCGTGGTGGATTGGTTTGACCGCATCACCGCCTACGGCCTTGAACACGGTGTTCTGGTTGAGCATTACATCATCTCCTCGGGCCTCAGGGAAATGATTGAGGGCACTGCCGTTGCAGACAAATTTAAAAAGATCTACGCCAGTGCGTTCTACTATGACCATAATGGTGTGGCCAAATGGCCTGCCCAGGCGGTCAACTACACCAACAAGACCCAGTTTTTGTTCCGCATCCAAAAAGGCGTGCTGAATATCAACGATTCCGGTGTAAACGACTATGTGCAGCCCGAAAGCATCCGTGTTCCCTTCCGCAATATGGTCTATATCGGTGACAGTGCCACAGATATTCCCTGTATGCGCCTGGTCAACACAAACGGCGGCCACTCCATCGGCGTTTATAACGGTGATAAGTCCAAGGTGCAGAAAATGCTCCGTGACGGACGCATCCGCTACTACGCCCCCGCAGACTACCGGGAGGACACCCAGCTGGACAAGCTGGTCAAAGCCATCATCAACCGCACTGTCACCAACGAAGTCCTGGAAAATGCCCATTTCGAATGTAAAAAAGGCGAAAATGGATAGATGGTGCAACAGAAAAGCAACTCGCTTGCCCGGATACCACTACAGCACAGCAGGTGCATATTTTCTAACGATCTGCACAGAAAATCACAAATGTATGCTGTCGCATATTGTGGGGACCGGCATCCCCGACGGTCCTAATGCACACTCCCCTGTAGGGACCGGCGTCCCCGACGGTCCCTACAAAAAAACAAAACCGTATCCGCCCACATGGGTAGATACGGTCGTTTTTTATTTTTGTCTGTAATCGTCAATGATTTGGGACAAATGGGCCACAAAGGAAAGAGGCAGGCCCTCCACATTCAGCTGTGCCTCATTCTCAAGTCCCAGCAAGTAATCGGTGGAAACGTGAAAAAGCTTTGCAATCCGAATAAGCATTTCAATGGACGGCTGAATGTTTTCATTTTCCCAATTGGATACCGTTTGCTTTGCAACACGAAGCCGTTTTGCCAGCTCCACCTGGCTGATCCCCAAAGCCGTTCGCAATTCACTGATTCGCTGTCCTAACATAAAACCCCTCCATAACCAAATATTACGATACTATTGTCAATTATTTCTTGACATTTTATAAATACTTTAGTATCTTAATATTGGACTTTCGTTCCACAAAGAAAAAACGGAGGAAAAATAATGAAAGCATTAGTATGTGAAATGTGCAATTCCAGCGATCTTGTAAAGATGGACGGCAATTTTGTATGCCAAAGCTGCGGCATGAAGTATTCTTTGGAAGAGGCCAAGAAAATGATGGTGGAGGGCACTGTCAAGGTAGATAACTCCGAGCTTGTCCAGAAATACCTGCAAAATGCTCGCCGTGCCAAGCAGAAAGAGGATTGGTCAGAAACCGAAAAATATTACAATATGGTCGAACAAAATGATCCGACTAATATTGAAGCGATTTTTTACAGTGTATTTGCACGGGTAAAATTAGCCTTATTAGAAGCAGAAACTAAAGACAAAAGACAAGGTGTTTTCAATGTTTTGGTAAAAAGCGTATCTATAATTGATGACAACTATGATAACGCAAATGAAGAGCATCATAAATTGTTATACCAAATAATGGATGACATTAACGGATTGAAAAAAGGTAAAATTGTTCCGACAACGCATTTGCAAGAATATGTAACCAAAAACGGTTATGGTAATATTGTAGATCGTAATCAAGTTGTTGAGAATGATTCCTTGGATGTCACCTACAATATGATAGATAAAGTTGTTAATGCTTATGATGAATCGTTAGGTAATATTATGGCTGTGCAATGCAAAGATTTAGCCAAAGAAGCGATTCTTGAAAAGGCTTATGACACACTGCAAAAAGGGTATTCAATCTTTGCTTTCCATTATTTTAAGGAGTATGTAAAGAAAGCACCTGACTCGCCCGTTGGTTATTTGGGAAAAGCGGTTGCACTCTTAGCATTGGATAACTATGGAACTTCTGCCAACGAGGTAGCGTTGGCATCTAAATATGCTATAAAGGAAAGTGACAAGGAAGATGTAAAACGCCTTATTGGAATGACTGCTAGTTCCTGCAGAAGAACTTTATTAGTGAACGCTGCGGCATTCGCTAATTACGAAGCTGCGAAATTCCTAGTGGATGCTGGTTCGGAAGTTAATTTCAAAGCGGTCGATAATAAAACCGCTTTGTGGCATGTGGCTGCTGATAATAAATTTAAAGGCGATCTCCAACCGAATGCCAGAAAAATTGCGAAACTTTTGTTGGATGCAGGTGCAGATGCTACTGTAACTACCACAGCCGGTGTTGCAACCTACAATAATAAGACAGACCCTGAAATTGCATCTATGATTCAAGCCAAATTCCCTAACTTGGAAAAGGGTAAAAGTAGCGGTTGTTATGTAGCCACTGCTGTTTATGGCTCTTATGATTGCCCTCAGGTGTGGACACTTCGCCGTTTCCGTGATGACAGTCTTGCTGAAACTTGGTATGGTAGAGCGTTTGTTA
>CAYMPY010000071.1:0-10636 GCA_964392535.1 uncultured Oscillospiraceae bacterium | reverse complement strand
ACTTAAACATCTCTATCCAATAATAAAAGTGTAAACTTTTAGTTGAAACAAGGTAGTAGGGGCTGGCATCCTCGACAGCCCGTTATGCGTACAGGGAAGATATTCTGCGGGGCATCGAGGGCACCGCCCCCTACGGTTACAATAATGTATAGATTTCAGCTTCCCAGGGCAGCCATTTGCGGCCGCCGTCTAAGGAAGGTGCGGTGTGATCCCGGTTTGTGAGGATGCGCTTCCAGGTCTTTTCGGTGACCTCGGCAGGCAGCTCCACGGAAACCTCATCATCGGACTTATTACAGATGACCAGCAGGGTCTGCTCTTCGCAGCGGCGGAGGAAGACGATCATCTTGTCGCTGTCCTCTAAGAGGAAATTCAGATCACCATCGTAAATGGCGGGGTTGTCCTTACGCAGCTGCAGCAGCTTTTTGTAGAAATAGAAAATGGATTCCGGGTCCTTGCGGTCTGCTTCTAAGTTGATCTCGGTATAGTTGGGGTTGACCTTCAGCCAGGGGGTACCGGAGGTAAAGCCTGCATTTTCGGTAGCATCCCACTGATAGGGGGCACGGGCATTGTCCCGGCTGCGGGGACTGACGTATGCCAATGCTTCCTCGGCAGTGGCACCGTTTGCCACCATGGAGTAGTAGTCACCTACGGTGTAGCAGCAGTTGTGATCGTCGATGCTGTCATACTGCACATTGGTCATACCGATCTCCTCGCCCTGATACATATAGACATTGCCGGGCACGGTGTTATTCAGTACAGCCAAAAGCTTTGCGGATTCCTTCCGGTATTCCTTGTCGTTGCCGTAGTAGGTGACCTGGCGGCGGGAATCGTGGTTAGAGAGGTAATTGCTGGGCCAGACACCCTGCTCCATGGTTTTATACCAGTCGCCGATGACCTGACGGAACTTATGGGGATCCCAAACCGGCTGCTTGCGGCCGGCCAGGTTAAAGTGATAGGCAGAGTCGAGCTCTTGGCACTGAGGCGCAATATATTCAGCGGCGTTTTTCCAGCTGATGCCGGAGCCTTCGCCTACGGTCATGCAGTTGGGGTATTTGCTGAATACATTGAGCCACATATCATGGAGGATCTCGTGTATACCTTCTACGCAGGTACACATGGTTCCGTCCAGGATAAATCCGTTACGGTCCAGCTTGGGATCGGGCTCTTTGGTGGTGTCCGGGAAGCCGGCAGGCTTTTTCAGACGGGTGAAAATGTCTAAACGGAAGCCGTCCACACCTAAGTCCAGCCACCAGCGAAGCATCTTGTAGATATCTTCCCGGAGGGGCTGGTACTCCCAGTTCAGATCCGGCATATGGACGGAATACTGATGGAGGTAATACTCACCGGTCAGTTCGTCAAACTCCCAGGCAGAGCCGTTGCCTTCCCGGAAACGGTTGCCCCAGTTGTTGGGGGGCATACCGTCAGCCTTGGGCGGCTGCCAGATGTAATAGTTGCGGTAGGGGTTATCCTTGGACTTGCGGGACTCCTGGAACCATACACACTTGTCGGAGGAATGGTTCAGGGCGTGGTCCATGATGACCTTGATGCCCAGCTTGTGGGCTGCATCCAGGACCTCCTTAAAAGCCTCCAGACCACCGTAGGCCGGGTCGATATCATAATAGTCGGCCACATCGTAGCCGTTATCCACCTGGGGAGAAGTGTAGATCGGCGTAAACCAAATGCAGTCAATGCCCAACTCTTTTAAAACAGGCAGCTTTTGCAGCACACCCTTTAAGTCACCAATACCGTCGCCATTGGAATCGCAGAAGCTTTTGCAGTAGATCTCATAGACCACTGCTTTTTGCCACCATTTCTTATCCATAACAGCACCTCTCTTTGCATAATGAATAAATAATACCAAATAAATTCACTTTTGTAAAGTGTTTTTCAACTGCACCGGCAGCACCTCGGGTTAAAATGAAGGTTATCGGTCGACATAATTCGTTTTTTGTGCAAATTGCTAAAAAATGGGGCAACGAATTTGTACTTATTGCTAAGTTGTTTTTCGGCGTAAAAGGGTGTAAAATAGACTCGCATGAAAAGCAACTACCGGATCAGTCTATCTGCAAGGGCAGTTGCTGTTCACCAATATTTAAATGCGTATGTGAAAGGACGTTGTTCCTTATACATAACGTAAAAAATGAGGAGGAAAACCATGAAAAAAGTAATTGCCCTGTTGCTGTGCTTTGTGATGGTCGTTTCTGTTTTTGCCGGTTGCGGCGACAAGGAGACCACTCAGAACGGCGACAAAACTGACGAAGGTGCACAGACTCAGAACAAGGATTTTGACGGCACCATCACTATCGGCCTGCCCAAGTCTGCTCTCGTTACCGACTACTACGAGAACTACTACACCAAGTGGCTTGAGGAAAAGACCGGCTACAACATCGAGTTCCAGTTCTTCGCATCCAACGCCAATGACTACAAGACCCAGCTGAACACCATGATCGCCGGTAAGCTGGAGCTGCCCGATATTCTGTGGTCCATGAATCTGGGCCAGACCATGTACGAGCGCTACGGCCAGGACGGTGTGCTGGTTGACGTTTCCAGCTATTTCAATGACCCCGAGAAGTCCGCTATCTTCAGAGAGCAGCTGGGTAAGCTGTCTCAGGAGGTTCAGGACAACACCTGGCGTCGTATTCAGTGCCATGACGGCTCCGGCGCTATCTACGTCTTCCCTGAAGTTCAGGAATCCCTGATCGATATCATGGACTCCCAGGTTTGGATCAACCGTGAGTGGTTGGAGACCCTGAACCTGGATATGCCCACCGATCCCGACTCTCTGTACGATGTGCTGGTTGCCTTCAAGAACGGCGACCCCAACGGCAACGGCATCGCTGACGAGATCCCCCTGATCGGTACCTCCGGCTCCCTGTCCGGCGACACCTTGTCCTGGCTGATCAACATGTTCATTTACTGCGACGAGTCCAAGCAGTGGAACGTTGACGAGAACGGCAACCTTTACCTGCCCCAGATGACCGATGCATACCGTGATGCGTTGAAGTACATCCGTAAGCTGTACAAGGAAGGCCTGCTGAGCCCCCTGACTCTGTCCTCCAGTTCCTCCGACCTGCAGCAGCTGGTCTGCCCCGCTGACGGTGCAGCCACTTTGGCCGGCGTTGTTGTTACCCACATCACCCTGGGCTTCGTTCAGGGCCACGAGGGTCTGCTGGACTACGAAGCACTGCCTCTGTGGGGCAATGCGATCTTCAACGAGGACCAGTATAGTCTGGATACCTTCATCACCAAGGACTGCGCCGATGTTGACGCTGCCTGGGAGCTGCTGATGCTGATGTACTCCGAGGAGTCCGCTGTCATTCAGCGTTACGGTGAGGAAGGCGTGCACTGGGATTGGGCTTCCGAGGGCTCCAAGTCCGTTATCGGTGAGGACCGCGCTGCTCAGATCCGTCTGTATCAGGATATCTGGAGCACCCAGAGCAATGCCTGCTGGATGAGCGTTGGCTGCACCATTCTGTATAACGCAGAAGGCGAAGGCAACCAGTCTGTTCCCGCTGAGGAAACTGCTGTAAACCTTCATAAGTATAAGCTGTTTAACGACATGCTGGACAGCTACTACAACCAGCAGGAGAACTACAATCCCCCTGAAGAGCAGATCTGTCCCCTGTTGGTGTGGCCTGAGAACTATAAGGAGCAGCTGCCCACTCAGAGAAGTGACTGCCCCTCTGTTATCACCAAGTACCGCAGTGACTTCATCACCGGCAAGCTGGACATCAACAGCGATTCCGACTGGAATGCTTACCTGACCCAGCTGAAGAACGTTGGCGTTGAGGATTGGCAGTACTACGCACAGCTGGTCTACAACGAGACCGTCAATAAGTAAGCTGTCACTTATTGCAATACCCGCAGCCCGGGATCTATTCCCGGGCTGCGAAAGACATATTTTTACGCCCCATGCTTTTGGAGCATATCCCACAGTTTCCCTTTGCGTAAGTACTGAAGCGGTCTGTTTCAGCATTTACCCAAGGGGAGGCTTGGGCAAGCCTAACCTTGTGCCGGATTCCGGCTGGGTAACAGCTTTTGGATTCCGCATGGAGGACATACCATCCTTCAATAAACCATTAGAAAGGGTTGAAGTACATGACTGCTTCTTCTAACGGTGCAACCACACTGGTTCACCCGGCAGTAAAAAAGAATAGAAAATGGATCGACTTTAAGAAATACTGGATGCTCCATTCCATGATGGTGCTTCCCATGATTTATTACATCCTGTTTGAAGCGCTTCCCCTGTACGGTCTGCAGATCGCATTCCGTGACTACTCTGCTGCAGACGGCATTTTCGGCTCTGAGTGGCTGGGCCTGAAGCACTACATCGACTTCTTCTCTGACTGGGAATGGACCAAGTTTGTGGTCAATACCGTCAGTATCTCTCTTTACAGTATCTGCGTTGGCTTCCCTATCCCTGTTATTCTGGCTCTGCTGATCCACATCAATCAGAAGAAACTGCTGAAGAAGCTGACTCAGAACGTTTCCTACATTCCCCACTTCATTTCTACCGTTGTTATGGTCGGTCTGTTGCACCAGGTCTTCCATCCTCAGTTCGGTCTGATCAACAGTATTGGTAAGCTGTTTGGTGCGACCAGCATCCCAGATATCCGTTATCTGGAAAGCAGCTTCCGTCACCTGTTCGTTTGGTCCGGTGTCTGGCAGAACATGGGCTGGAGTACCATCGTTTATGTGGCTGCTTTGTCCGGTGTTTCTGCTGAGCTCCATGAGGCTGCTAAGATCGACGGCGCTTCCCGCTGGAGACGTGTGCTGAGCGTGGACCTGCCCGCTATTCTGCCTACAGTTTCCATCATGCTGATCATGCGTTTCGGCTCTATCATGTCCGTCGGCTATGAGAAGGTCTACCTGATGCAGCAAACCCAGAACATCGACGTGTCCGAAGTTCTGTCTACCCACATTTACAAGACCGGTCTTGCTGCCGGTAAGAACTCCTACGGTACCGCTATCGGTCTGTTAAACTCCGTCATCAACAGTGCAATGGTCATTGGTGTAAACCTGATAACCAGCTGGCTGACCGACGGCGAACAGGGCCTGTTCTAAGAAAGGAGGACATGAATATGGAAAATACTACTCAGACTCCGATCCAGGTCCAGGCTGAAACACAGTCCCTTTGGAAAACACTGTTTGGAAGAAGGAAAAGAAAGACCCACATTAAGGACACTGTTGGTGACCGGGTTTTGGAGGTCATCACAACCATCGTGCTGTTTCTGCTGCTGGTTGTGGTTGCATACCCTGTTATCTTCGTGTGCTCCGCTTCCCTGTCCAGCTCCGCTGCACTGCAGTCCGGCCGTGTGATCCTGTTCCCTGTGGAACCCACGCTCCAGGGCTACAAAATGGTGTTTATGCGTCCTGAGATCATTCAGGGTTATAAGATGACCATCTTCTATACCTTCTTTGGTACGCTGATCAAGATGTTCATGCAGATCACCTGTGCTTACCCCCTGTCCAAGATGCAGTTCAAGGCTCGTCATGCCTACACCAGAATCATAGTTCTGACCATGCTGGTCAACGCCGGTATGATCCCCCTGTTCCTGATCCGTACCAAGCTGGGTCTGGTGAATAATGTTTGGGCTGTTCTGCTGTCCGGTATTATCGGCGCTTCCAACGTGTTCATTCTGCGTACTTCCTTCAGAAGCTCCATCCCCGGTGAGCTGTTCGATGCTGCCGCTATCGACGGTGCAAACGACTATCAGAGCCTTGTCCTGATTGCCATTCCCCTGGCAAAGGCAACCATCTCTGTTGTTACCCTGTACGCCATCGTTGGCTGCTGGAACGAGTACTTCACCGCTATGATCTACCTGGGTGATAAGACCCACCTGTGGCCGCTGCAGCTGCACCTGAGAAACCTGCTGGTTATCGCAAACAGCGTGCAGGTAAGCGACGGCTCCTCCAGTTCTTCTGCTACAAGCGGCGGTGCTGCTACCACCGGTACCGAGGGTCTGGAAATGATGCGTTATGCAATGATCATCGTCTCCACCGTGCCTATCCTGATCGCTTACGGCGTTGTCCAGAAGTTCTTCAAGGGCGGCGTCATGGTCGGTTCCGTCAAGGGCTAATATGCTTATAAAAAAGCTCTCAAGGATTATCCTTGAGAGCTTTTTTATAGTGTGATGATAAAATCGCTCGATATGTGTGACGGTTGACATTGAATCGGGCGAATCGTATAATACAGAAAAGGGAGTGATTTGGATATGCGTGGAAGTAACAGTAAAGTGGAGAGAATTGTCATCACAGTTTCTTTTGCTATTATCGTAGCAGCTATGTGTGTAAGTATTGGCGTTTGGAGTTATATATCGTTTAATAATCTGGAGCATTACAGGCGGGTGTATCAAGATCCGGTCACGGTCACGGCTACGGTTACAAAACACAGTGTGGATTCAGATTCTGACGGTGATACACATAAATCTCATGTCACCTATATTGTTGACAAGGTCCGTTATGTGGATTATACCTACGAAAGTAAAAGCAGTGAATCGATGCTGACACCTGTTGGTCAGCAGGTAGAGATTCAGGTGAGCCCGGAAGATCCTTCTGTGCAAATCAACACACTTAAGGTTGGTATCTTCGGTGCTTGTATATGCTTAGTGAGTGTTGCTTTAGGACTTGCGCTTCTTTATGGTGCGGTTATACGCAGAATGAGATCCAATATTTTGTATGCTGAATGTAGATCGGATGCTATAAAACGAGACCTTCGGCTGACCGTTGCGGCACGGGAGGGAATTCCCTGTATGAGCCTGTGCCTCATGTTTTTGATACTGCTGTACTTACGGTATCCGTTTGTTTTTGTTGATTCTCCTCTTATTGCAGTGGCGGTAATTGTTTTTGTGGTGCTGTTATGCATTTTTTTCAAAACGATCCGCGATCTGACCCGGATTAAAAACGACAACTACGAGATTCGCAGGGATATATTGGTAGATAAGAAGATCGAGTCGGATTCAGAGGGCGGAGACTCCTATGTGCTCTATTATGAATCCCGTGGCCGAAAGTGGCATAAAACGGTATCTGTCAAAAAATATACATTAGCAGAGGTGGGAGACTGCATTACTGCTGTTTATTTCAAGAAATCTAAAAAACCTGTGTTGCACTATAACAGGATCGGTGATCCCGGGTGAATATAGATTGGAACAACAACGTGGAAAATGCGACAGCCTTCTGTCGCATTTTCCACGTTGTATTTAACAATTAAAAATATTCCTTGACTAAGACGGTTTTGCCGCCTTCAATATACACTCTGGGCACACGTCTGCTGATGCCACAGTAAATCTCATAGCTGATGGTTTCGGCCCAGGCAGCCATTTGGTCGGCGGTGATGGTGTTTTCACCGTCAGTGCCGATGAGGGTCACTTTATCATTCAGCATAACACCCTCAATGTCAGTCACATCCACAACGATCTGATCCATGCAGACCCGGCCTAAGATGGGGGCTTTTTGTCCGCGGATCAGCACCCAGCCCCGGTTGGACAGCAGCCGCCGATAGCCATCGGCGTAACCAACGGAAACGGTAGCAACCATCGAGGGACGGCTGACCGTATAGGTTGCGCCGTAACCAATGGTCCTGCCTGCCTCCAGGGACTTAATATGAGTAACTCGGGAGAACCAGGACAGCACTGGCCTAATAGGTACATTTGCTTTCTGTACCTCCTGGCTGGGGTAGCTTCCGTAGAGGATGATACCTGCCCGAACCATATCAAAGTGGCCGGTAAAATTAATCAGTGCCGCAGAGTTTTCAATATGGCAGATGGGAATATTTACCCCACGGCTGCGGAGCATTTGAGTAAATTTTAAATATTGTGCCCGCTGGTTTTCTGTTCGGGACTGATCCTCGTCGTCGGCGTTTGAGAAGTGCGTAAACAGACCTTCTGCCTTCAAATTCGGCAAATTCGCAATTTTTCGGCATAGATCGGCAGCTTCCTCTGTGACCTGGAAACCAATGCGGCTCATGCCGGTGTCCACTGCAAAGTGGAAGGGGGCAGTGATACCCTGACGCCGGGCCTCTGCAGATAAAGCCTCAGCATCCTCCAAACAGAAAATCGCAGAGCGAATCCCGTATTTTACGGTTTGTGGATAGGCAGCCACCGGGGTGTGGCCCAGCATCAATATGGGCTTAACAATACCACTATTTCGCAGTTCCAGGGCTTCAGAAAGGGTGGCTACGCCGAAAAATGCAACATCCTCCTGCAGAACCCTTGCAAATTCTACTGCACCGTGGCCATAAGCATCAGCCTTGATCACCGCCATTACCGGGGTCTTGGTATAAGCCTTAATGGCCCGCATATTCTCCTTTAAAACATCCAAATCAATTTGGACATAGCTATTAAAACAATCCATATGATCATCTCCGACATATATACTAACACTTTATGTCCGAAATGTAAAGAAAAAACAATTCTATTGACATTGGGGGGCGCTTTGGCTACAATTACTATGGATTATAATCTAATGGAGGTGCATATTATGGCACATTATAATAAATGGATCAGGCTGTCAGCCCTGGCCTTGATTCCTGTATTGCTTGTGGGCTGTAAGGTAACAGTGGAGGACGGCGGCTATAAGCCGGCCATTGTGGACGAGCTGGAGACTACGGTGCCTCAGGAAACGACTTCCGAGGAAATGGAACTGATCTCCCTGGACGGCGCAGTGGGCAAGATCGTGAACGGACCTGCCCAGGTTTATGTTGAGCCTGACGGTCAGACTACGACCACCCTGCAGGACGGCGAAAAGGTCGTTGCAATTGAACGGTCTACCACCTGGGTACATATCCAGCAGGGCTGGATCCTGGCGGAGCATTTTGAGCTGGAGCTGGTGGAGACCGAAAAGGAATTTGCAGGCTTTGTCAATGCGGGTGAGGTCAATGTCCGCAGCGGCCCGGGTACAGATAACGGCCTGGTAGGCAAGGCTATGCGCAATGAGCTTCTGCTGATCACCGAAACCGCGGAGGATGATACCAAGCTCAAATGGGGCAAGTTTGACCGTGGTTGGATATGCCTGGACTATGTCAGCAGCGATCTGTTCGGTGTGGATGCCATGATCCTGCAGGATAAGACCAAGGTCATGGGTCTTGCCGGTGAAGGTGGCGTGATCACGGAGATGGGATACGGTCAGTGGATCACCATCCGTGACGTGGAGGTTAAGGACGGTAAGATCTGGGGCAAGGCCGGTGACGGCTGGGTAGACCTGTCTCAAACGGCACTCAACAGCTTCGATTCCTCAAAGCTGCATGGCACCTGGCGTGGCTATAACAGCTATAACAGCTGGAATTTCCACACCGATGGCACCTTCGTGTTCACGGAGGAGGACTACGAATTTAAAAATGGCAGCCTGAACAAGAAGGGCTCCTTTACCACCCACGAGGGCTCTTATATTTATGACGGCAAGGAGCTGCATCTGTACTATATTACGGTGGATGGACAGCGTACCGGCAGCTCTGTCCGCAATGTATCTGTGGATGCATATATGAATGGAACGGATTGGATCTTCAAAAATGAGACTTCGAACCCCCTTATTAAGGACCTGACCCCGGAGAAGATCTACGAGGAGAAGTTTGCACCCAAGTCCGATCCTAATGCAGTGGCCTTTATTACCAGTGGCGCCTGGCTGTATTTTACCCAGCACAGTGTAGACGAAAACGGCAACCACACTGCCAAGGGCAATGTGCTGACCTTTACATCCGAGGGCAGCTTTACCATGCAGACTTATACCTTTACCGCAACGGTTGGTGAAAACGAGGTGCTGACCTGGACTGCCACCGCTGAGGGCAGTAACAGCGGCACTTATATCTATGACGGCACAAACATGATCTTTACCGGCAATAGCACCGCCACGGTGAAAATGCCCCAGGGCGGCACGGTGATCTATGCCACCGGCCTGGAGCAGTTGGGCGGTCATGACGGTGTGCAGCCCCAGACCATGTATATTGCTTACAGCACCGATGCCGCAACGCTTTGCGCCATTGCTGCCACTACTTTTGGAGGTTAAAAACTATGGAGATCAAAGAAATTTTAAGCTACTGCGACCACACATTGCTGGCACAGACCGCTACCTGGAATGACATTAAAGCCGTCTGTGACGACGGCATGAAGTATCAGACCGCTTCCGTTTGCATTCCCGCATCCTTTGTGGCACAGGCCAAGCGCTATGTAGGCGAAAAGCTGGCGATCTGCACCGTGATCGGTTTCCCCAACGGCTACGCCACCACCAATTCCAAGTGCTACATGGCCTGCGATGCCGTTACCAATGGCGCAGATGAGGTGGATATGGTTGCCAATATCGGCTGGATCAAGGAAGGCCGCTGGGCGGATATTACCGAGGAGATCCGTCAGATCAAGGCCCACTGCCAGGGTAAGATCCTGAAGGTCATCATCGAAACCTGCCTGCTGACTGACGAGGAGAAGATCGAAATGTGCAAGTGCGTCACCGATGCAGGCGCAGATTTCATCAAGACCTCCACCGGCTTTAGCACTGCAGGCGCAACCTTTGCCGATGTGGAGCTGTTCAAAAAGCATGTTGGTCCTAATGTCCAAATTAAGGCCGCAGGCGGTATCTCCAGCCTGGAGGATGCTGAGAAGTTCCTGACCTTGGGCGCGACCCGCCTGGGCACTTCCCGCGTAGTCAA
>CAYMPY010000070.1:0-10715 GCA_964392535.1 uncultured Oscillospiraceae bacterium | reverse complement strand
ACTTAAACATCTCTATCCAATAATAAAAGTGTAAACTTTTAGTTGAAACAAGGTACTACGGCTTTTTATTATATTCTGATGCCGTTACAGTGGTCGATCTCATGCTGGATGATCTGGGCTGGCCAGCCGGTGAAGGTTTTGATTCTCCACCGGAATTGCTCGTTTTGCCAACGGACCTTGATGGTCTTATACCGCTTACAGGGCCGTGGGCCGCCCAACAGGGACAGGCAGCCCTCCTGGGTATCGTAGGGATCTGCGGCTTTCAGGATCTCAGGGTTAAACATGGTCATATATGTGCCTTCGTTATCAAACACAATGATCCGTTTCAGCACGCCGATCATGTTGGCCGCCATACCCACGCAGGCCTCTTTATTGGCACGGAGAGTGTCCAGCAAATCCTGGGCAACAGATACGTCCTCTTTGGTAGCCATCTCTGAGGGCATTCCCAAAAAGATGGGGTCATGTTGAACTTCACGAATCATCCCGGGACTCCCTTTTTCCTGTATTTTTTCAGCTTATACAGCTCCTCTGTTGCAAGGCGGGCCTTTGTGACGGAGGTATTCTCCTTCGGGAAGCAGAAATAGGAAAACTCGTTATCACCAATGCCGATGGTATCGGCGATCTCATACCAGTAATAGTCCGCATAGAGGGTATGGGAGGCAACGGCAGATTGGGTATAATCAAGCTTTCCGTCTGCGCCGGTTAACCGGAAGCCGTTTTCATCGTGGGTCAGGTGACCTTCACCGATCATGCACACGCCGTTTAAGTTGACCTGCACCGCAATATCCACATCGGTGTCCAAAAGATAGCTTCCGTCCTCAATTTCTTTCTTCACGCATTCCCGCTGCCAGCTGTACCAATCAGGGATATGGCTATAGTAGGTCTCCCCCTCGTCGGCCTTCAGCTGACCGTATTCGTCCATGGTCCATGTTGTGCCGCAGGCGTTGCAGGTAAGCGTGATCCCCTTACCCTCCATTTGGTTCTCCGCATTACAGTGGGGGCATTTATACAGGATTCTGTGAAGACCGTCGGCACGGAAGGGTACATCGATGGACACCTGCTCATCCCGCTGCCAGGCAAAGTTATCAAAGGAGAAATCCTCCGCAAGCAGGGCATCCAGCTCCGCAACGGACTTCTCTTTTACTTCCTCAGCCGTTGCAAGACATTTTACATGGGCACTGACCTGCACATCCCGGATCTGCAGCATATTATAAAGGGGATCTCTTGCAAATGCGCCCTTTGTAATGACCGTTACCACAGGCACACCCAGCCGCTTCATGAGAACGCCCAGCTTCCGGGGCAGTGCGGTGGCTCTGCCGTCAAAGGAATAGCCGGCCTCCGGGTACATCAGCACGCTGGTCTTATTGACCTTCAGCATATACTCCATATCCCGGATCAGGGTCAGGTCGGCAATATACTTATGGGTGGGGCTGCAGCCCAAAAACCGCATGAGCTTTCCAAGAATGCCGGTCATGGCATCCACAGAGGTGATGATGCCAAGCCGCCTGGGGTAGAAAATACCGTAGGCAAGCTTCATATCCGTAAAGCTGCAATGGTTCATAAGGATCAGGCAGGGCTCTTTCTTGCCGATCAGCTCCATGCGCTCGGTGGTATAGGAAAACTTGGTCTTAAGCAGTGTGGGTGCTGACAGCACACGGACCAGTGCCGCCAAAAAGCGGCTGGGCTTTCTGGGATTCTTGTGTTTTAGTCTGGGCAGCTTCAATACTTCCTCATAGGGCAAATTGCGGGTGTTAATTTTCATAGCTTCACATCCTGTCGAATTTGTCCTGTTCATCTTAACATAAGCCTGTAAATATTGCAACAAAAATTCACTTAAAATAGGCCTGCTGCAACTGCAGCAGGCCCATTTCCTTATAAATTATAATATTTATCAAACTCCGCAGGATGGGGGATTTTGGACAGCTCGCTGCATTCTGCACGCTTGGTCTTGATGAAATTCTGCAGAAGCTCTTCCGGGAATACGCCGCCGACGGTGAGGTAATCGTGATCCTGCTCCAGGGCGGTGAGGGCATCCTCCAGGCGGGTGGGCAGCTGGTGAAGCTTGGCCTTTTCCTCGTCAGAGAGGTGATACAGGTTGAAATCGTAAGGACCCCAGCCGTTTTCATGGGGATCGATCTTGTTTTTCACGCCGTCCAGGCCTGCCATCAGAATGGCTGCGTAGCAGAAATAGGGATTGCAGGTGGCATCGGGATTGCGCAGCTCAAAGCGGCGCTTGTCGGGACTCTTGGCGTAAGCAGGAATACGGATCACCGCACTTCTGTTGGAGGTGGCGTAGCCAACGGTCACCGGTGCTTCGAAACCGGGCACCAAACGCTTAAAGGAGTTGGTGCTGGGGTTTGTGATGGCGCACAGAGATGCAATATGCTTTAAGATGCCGCCCATGAAATAATGGGCCGTCTGACTTAAATGGGCATAGCCGTTATCATCGGAGAAGACCGGCTGACCGTCCTTAAACAGGATCATATGCACATGCATACCGCTGCCTGCCTCGCCGTAAATGGGCTTGGGCATAAAGGTGGCGCTCTTGCCGTACTTCAGAGCCGTGTTATGAATGATATACTTGATCATCATGGTTGCATCGGCCATGTGGACCACTTCGCCCAGCTGGGGCTCAATCTCATACTGACCGCTGGCCGCCACCTCGGGATGGTGGTAGTTGATCTCAATGCCCGCATCGAGCATATGCATACACATCTCACTGCGGCACTCATAGGAGGTGTCAAAGGGCTTTGCAATATGGTAGTTCTTCTGCTTGGGGACGACCACGCCCATGCCTTCGGTTGCAGAGTTCCAGTAGGACTGCTTTGCATCCACCGATGCACCTACATAGTTCCCCTGTACACCCCAAGTCACATTGTCGAACAGATAAAACTCAAACTCCGGCAAAATCTTCATCTCATCGGCAACACCGCTGTCCTTCATATACTGCACGGCAGCCTTGATGATATTGCGGGGGTACTGCTTAAGGGGGCGGTTTTCGGGATGGTCGATGATCATGGCGTTGCCGGTCATTGTTAAAGTTGGAATGGTGCAGAAGGGGTCGAGCATGGCCGTGTCCGGGTCGGGGATGAATACCATGTCGCTCTTTTCCACAACCGCATAGCCGTAATTGGAAGCATCAAAGCCGATGCCGCTTTTGAGCGTATCCTCAGAGAAATTCTCCGCAGGAATGGTCACATGGCGGTATTGTCCGTTAATGTCCACCATTTTAAAATCTACCATTTTAATGTCATGCTCTTTGATGAGTTTCAGAACATCCTGAACACTTTTTGCCATTGTCGCTGCTCCTTTTCTTTATGATAGTTATAGTATACCTGTATATACTGCCTCAAGTCAAGAAAAATTCACGGTTGGGAATCTGTTTTTATCGGTATGTGGAATAAACTTTGCCGCCTGCATCCGCACGAGAAAATCCGGCACAGATGCAAACTGAACGCAGTAGATATTCTCGGCAAGCTCCCTGGCCTCATACAGCCGGCTGTGATCCAAAAGCATGACCCTTGCGCCCTCTAAGGAGCTGTTTTTTAGTAAGCTGTACTTCTCCCGGCTAAGGTCCGGGAACATGCCGATGGTAATGGCCGATTCCAAATCGGAATAGGCCGGGAATGCGCCGGATAAGAAAAGTGTGGAAATATCATCGGCGGTAACACCTGCGATCTCCAAAATGCAATCCACCATGGTATAGGCCGCAGCCTTGGTATCTAAGTACTGATCGATATCGGTTTGGGAGAAATAAAGGGGCGTGCCGGCGGCGGATTCCCCGGCGGTTGCATAGATCGCCACATATTCCCCCTCTATTTCTTGGATGCGGGGCGAGGCGGCAGGCTCTAAGTGCCCTGCCATATTGATCCAGCCGCTTTTACGCATATGCGCCAGCAGGTCAATAATACCGCTGCCGCAGATGCCCACCGGCTTTTCGTTGCCAATGGTGGTAAAGGTCAGCTTGCCGTTTTCGATTTTCAGATGGTCAATGGCACCGGGGGCGGCACGCATACCGTATTTGCTGATATAGCCCTCCAGCGCAGGACCTGCCGCACCGGCACCGGCCACCATCCACTCCTTGCAGCCCAGCACCAGCTCGCCGTTGGTACCGATGTCGAAGAACATATTCACTTCTTCCCTTTTGTGGATGTCCGTCACCAGCAGGCCGCTGACGATGTCACCGCCCACATAGTTGGAGGCCGCAGGAATGATATATACCTGCCCCTCAAAATCCATGCCCAGCTCTGTACCGCGGAAAAAGCCCGGGTCAGCGGTCACCGGCGCAAAGGGATCTGCAAAGACCGTCCATGCATCCAGACCCAGCAGAAAGTGGATCATGGTGGTGTTGCCGGAGAGGATCATAATGGGGCATTTTGCAGCTTCGATACCGGTCAGGTCCGTCAGCAGCTCAAAAAGCTGATGAAAGGTCTCCACGGTTGCCTTTTGGAGGTCCTGCCACCGGGTCTTATCCTCCAGCACATAGGTGATCCGGCTCAGGATATCCGTTCCGTACTGAACCTGGCCGTTTACCACCGACTCCCGGCCAATAACCGCGCCGGATACCATGTCAACCAGCTGCATCACAATGGTGGTAGAACCATAGTCCACTGCAAGGCCGTAATGATGGCCCGTGGTATCCCCGGCCTCCACATCGGTGACGATCCAATCCTTTTCCCGATGGACCAGCGTGACGGTTATATCAAAGCCCGCCTCCCGGCACAGCGGGTACAGCTTCCGTAACACAGACAGAGGAAACCGTACACAGTCATAGCCAAGGGTCTGCAAGGCCAGCTCGATCCGCCGGTGGTCACTGACAGGCGTTTCACTGTCTGGCATCTTCAGCCTGAAGTATTCTTTTTTGCTAAAGCCATCCATAGGGACACTTCCCTTCTTTTAAGGGTGCTGCGCAAATGCGCAGCACCCCTGTTTATTTTGATTTCCCGGCATATAAGCGGAGGCATCCTCTGATCACTGCTAAAATTCTGTATTATTCTATCAAATATGCCGATAAATGTCAATTTGTAGTTTAACAAACCGGCCTCCTCAAAGCCGCAAGTCCACGCCGACCCAACAAGAAGGTACTGTCTCATCAAGGCGATTTGCCCATTGTAGGGACCGGCCTCCGGACGGTCCTAAGCAAAAATCGGAACTCGATGTGCCGTTTTTTGCTATTTAAGGCTGCGCACAAGGATCGTCGAGGACGCCGGTCCCTGCAAATAATCATTTTGGAGGCAACATCTTCTTTTTATATCCGGATGTCGGCGTTGCTGCCCCCCATTTTGTCTTTTGTAACAACGATCTGCTTGTCGATTCGCTCCTTCAGCTCCGCCACATGGGAGATGATGCCCACAAGACGGTTGCCTTCGGTCAGTCCTGCCAGGGTGTTATAGGCCTTGCTGAGGGCCTCGGTGTCCAGAGAGCCGAAGCCCTCGTCCACAAAGAGTGTATCCAGTTTGATACCGGTAGACATCTGCACTTCATCGGAAAGGCCCAATGCCAGTGCCAGGGATGCCAGGAAGGCTTCGCCGCCGGAGAGTGTATTGACACTGCGCTCGGTGCTGTTGACATGATCGATGATATCCAGCTCCAGGCCGCTTTGTCCACGCATACTTTCTGCCTTGCGTCTGCGTTTGAGATCATACTGACCGCCGGACATTTTCAGCAGCCGCAGATTGGCCCGCTGCAGAATGCGATCAAAGTAGGTGGTCTGAATATAGGTTTCCAGCATAATTTTATCCTTGCCGGTCAGGTTTCCGTTGGCCGTATCGGACAGCGCACGCACCCAGGCGTGCTTTTCTTCCAGCCGGGCCAGCTCCTCCGCTTTGGCGGAAATATCCTTCTGCGCCTTGCTGTTGGTGGTCAGGCGGGTGTGGAGGACCTTCTGCTGCTGGCCGATCTTCTGCTTTTTAACGGTCAGCACCTGCTTTTCGTTCTCCAGGGAATCTGTCTCGATCAGGCAGGCCTCTGCCAGCTGGACCTTCAGCTGCTCGATGGTGGAGCGGATTCCGGCCAGCTCTTCTTTGCAGGCATTGAAACGATTCTCTCCGGCAGTAAGTGCATTTTTCAGCATATCCAGCTTTTTCTGCAGGGCAGCCTTTTGGCCTGCCGCTTCGGCTTTATCTGTAAACTGCAGCTTTTCCCCCAGCTCTGTGATCTGCTTTTGCAATGCACCCACAGAAGCAGTCAATGCCGCTTGCTGTTCCTTGGCGCGTGTTTCAGCTTCCTGCGCCGCTGACAGAGCCGTTTCCTTTGCAGGAAGCTGCTCATCCAGTTCATCCCGTCTGCGTACTTTCGCCGCCAGGGTGGTCATTTCACCGCTGAGCTGCTCAAGCTGCGCAGACAGCGCCTGCACGTTTTCCTGTGCGGCAGCGCCTGCAGCTTCCATTTCCGTGCCCGGCAGCAGGACTTCGAGCTCTTGCCGAAGGGCTGCTTCACTTGCGGACACCACACCCTTTTGGGTATTGGCGGCACTGCTTGCCGCAGCTGTGGCCTCCTGGGCCTTTTCATATGCTTCCTTCGCGGCCTTCACCGCTTCTTCCGTGGGGGCGTTGTCAGACATCACCGCCAGGCAGGGATGGTCCGTGGAGCCACAGACCGGACAAGGCATACCGTCCCCCAGGTCCATGGCCAAAACACCGGCCTGCTCATCCAAAAAGGCCTTGTTCAGCCCTTCATAGCTTTGCCGCTTGAAGGTGGATTCGGCCTCCGCTTTTTTATAATCCTCCTGCTTTTGGAGCAGATGCTTTTTCTGTGTGTCCAGTGTACCCAGGCTTGCGATCAATGCCTGCAGCTTCTCCTTTTGCTCCATAAGCTTCTGCTTTTCGCTGTTGAGCTTCTCTTTTTCGGCACTGACAGAATCCAGGTCCTTTCGCTCTGCCTTCATGGCGGTGATCTCATCGGTCAACCGGGTGATGGATTCCCGGGCCTTGCTTCCGTCAGCCCGGGCACGCTCCTGCTCCAGCTGCTTGCGACCAAGCTCTGCGGTCTTTGCAGACAGCTCATCATAGGAAGGCAGCAGCAGATCGATTTCGGTGATCTGCTTTCCAAGGGCTTCCTGCTCCGGCACGGTTTCCTGTGCGGCAGACAGCGCATTTTTCGCCTCTTCCAGCGCAGCGGTCTTTTCCTGCTCCTTGCCTTCATTTTCGGCAAGCGCCTTTTTCGCCTTCTCATAGGTCTCCGCCTGGGCCAGCCGGGTCGTGACAAGCTCCAGCTGTTTTTCCACATCTGTTAGCTGTGCCGACAGGGCATCCTGCGCCTGACGGTCCTCTTCCAGCAGCTTGCTGAGCAGCTCCATCACATCAGCGGTGAGCATACCGCCCTCCCTGGCCTTTTTCACATCCAAAAGCAGCAGGGAATCTTCACTGCAGACGATGCCGCCTATATACTGCTGACGGCTTGCAGCGGCGCTATCCAGTTGCCGTCCAAGGGCGTTTGCCTCGTCCTTCAGGCGGTTTTGCAGTGTCACATAGTAGCCCGTGCCGAAAATGTCACGGAAGATCTTCTGCCGTTCCTTTGTATCCGCCTGCAACAGCTTGCGGAAATCACCCTGAGAGATCATGGACACCTGAGAAAACTGCTCCCGGGTCAGACCAATGATCTCGCCGATGACCTTGTCAACCTCCCGCTGCTTCGTCACGATCCGGCCATCCGGGTATGTAAGCTGGGCCTCCGGCTGCTGTTTGGTGGTGCCGGTGCCGCTTTTCTTTGCGCGATCGTATTCCGGGCTGCGCTTGACCGTGTATTCCTTGCCATCGTAAGCGAAAACCAGCTCCACACCGGTAGGGTCCTCCGGCCTTGCATACTTGGACCGAAGCATACCCGGTTCCCGGTTGCCGCCGCTGGCTTCTCCAAACAGGGCAAAGGTGATGGCATCAAAGATGGTGGTCTTGCCTGCGCCGGTGTCACCGGTGATCAGATACAGACCACTGCTGCCCAGCTTTTCGAAATCCAGCACCTGTGTACCGGCGTAAGGGCCAAAGCCGGAAACGGTTAATTTCAGAGGTCTCATACATTGCCCTCCCAAATCGATTCGATCAATTCACGGGTAAAGTCCATCTGCTGCTCGCTCATGGGCCGATTGTTCTGCTGCTCATAAAGCTCACCAAACAGCTGCAATGGCGTCTTTCGTTCCACATCCGCTGCGCCATCGATCAGCTGATTGGTGCGGGTGCGGGTGTTGTCGTAAACAAGCTTCATAATATTGGGATAGATCACCCGTAGCTTTCCGATGGCCTCCGGCACGTCTTCCTCATCCGTCAGGGTCACCTGCAAATAGTCGTCGGTAGCTGTCCCCTCATAGAAGGCCTTGTCGGTGACCTCCGCAAAGCTGCCCCGGATGACACGCATATCATGTCTGGGTGTCAGGGGTTCTGTACGCAGCTTCAGTTCTCCCTTGGCGCCAAGCTCCACCACCGTAACACTTTTATAGTGATCGGCCTCAGAGAAGGAGTACTTCAGCGGTGTGCCGCAATAGCGGATCTTATTGGAGCCGATGTTCTGCGGTCCGTGGATATGGCCCAGTGCCACATAGTCAAAGTCTTCAAACACCGCCGCATCCACATTGTCGGTGCCACCTACGGAGAGCTCCTCCGATTCACAGGTGGCCGCACCGGTAACGAACTGATGGGTCAGCAGCACATTGCGTGCCGTGGGATCAATGCCCATTTGCTCCACCGCCACACGGCAGGCATCGGTATAGCTGTCGATGCCATCATCGGGATAATACCGTTTCACATGGGCGGGTTTTACAAAAGGCAGCAGCCAGAAGTGGACGGGACCATGCTCATCGGACAGGCTGACCGATTTAACCGCTCCATCGTAAACCGGCGATATGTGGATGCCTGCGCCTTCCATCAAACGGTTACCAAAGGCCAGCCGCTCCGGGCTGTCATGGTTGCCGCTGATGATCAGCACCTCCACCTTCAGCTGGGACAGTCTGTTGAGGAATTCATCAAACAGCATCACCGCCTCAGCAGAGGGCGTGCTTTTGTCATAAATATCTCCGCAGAGCATGACCACATCGGCCTTTTCCTCTTTGATGATACGGATGATTCTCTGCAGAATATACTCCTGCTCCTCGATCATGGAAACCTCATTGACCCGCTTTCCAAAATGCAGATCCGACAAGTGAATCAGTTTCATAAGGAAATCTCCTTTTGTTTTTTCCGTCACAAGCCGAGCGCCGTTTTTACATCCGGCATCTGCGGACAAGCCTTGTCCGCCTCGGCCTGATTCCATGTAAGGACCTCGAAGGACTCAACCGTTGGCTGATCAATGGTTTTATAATGATATTTTCTGTCCTTCTCCGTTCTTACGATATACCCTTTATCCATCAGCCTCATCAGGATCGCACCGATCTGTTGGTTTGTATACTGGGAAGAGAACACGCCGGTTTGAATGTAATCCAGCGGAATTTCACGGCCATGATAGCTCATAATATAGCGCACCACATCCGCTTCTTCCGGAGAGCATTGCCGTAGCGGCGGAAGCTTTTTGTCGCTTGGAATTGAAACTTTCCGCATTTCGGTTATAAGAAAGCCTTTGCAATGGGAACGAATCTTTTCACGATATGCATTTACTGCTTCCTCAGCAAGCTTCTTTTTGTCCGCAACACGTCTTTCCACAACCCGCAAATCCTCTGCAGCAGCCAAATCCGCAGTCAAGGTTTGGATCTGATATTTCAAATACTTTTTTTCGCCGAATGCAAAAAGGCCGGTCTGCGTTAACGCCCGGTTGGTCTGCTCAAGCTGCAGCCTGAGTGATTGGGCTTTCTCTTTCTGCCCATCGTTCAGTGCAGCGGCAAATGCTTCGATCTCGTTTTGAAGCGCCTTGCGGAACTGTTCTGCTTTTTCCAGGTGCTTTTCCGTCAATTCCTGCGCCCGGGCTTGCAGCTCGGCATTTGTTTGCTTCTGCTGCTCGATCATACTACGCTGATCATTTACCAGCTCACTCTTTTTCCGGGCTTCCTTTTCCAGAAGCTCCTGATCCTTTTCGTATCCGGGCATTTCCTGATAATAATGTTCCCAACGCTTCAGGATCTTCCGGGCCTTGACGGAAGTAATTGCTTTTTGGTCAATTCTCCCCAACTTCGTGCTGTTCAGGCTGACATCAAATTGGATCTGTGTGTTTTCTATGGTGTCGATGAGTTCCTGAATAAACTCGATCACCGCTCTGACATCACCGGCTTTTGTTTGATCCGATATCAGCCCACAGCATTTGCTATCCAACGTTTCGAGAATATGATCGCATGAAACATAAAACTCCACCAAAATTCTGGTTGCTTCATCAATAATATCATAAGCCATATGCATCTGATCAATTTGAATGTGGGTTCTCCGTGCATTCAGGCTCAGGGTGCGACCATCGTCATTGAATTTGTTCTCTGCATCGTTTAATTGCTGTTTGAGTTTCCTGATCTGTAGAATAATCTTGCTGTCTGCCATGAAATCATCTCCCAAAAGTAATTATAACAGCATTTTAACATTAACACATACAAAAAACAAGGGTCATTTCCGTAACACCCATGCGCAGAAGCCCCCTGCCTCACGCAAGCCTTCGGCACAAAAAGCTTTGTTTCATTGCTTCTGCAAAAATTTTTGAAAAAAGTAAAAATAACACTTGACAAACCGATGTACCGTGGCTATAATAAACAAGCGCTTGGACGATTAGCTCAGCTGGCTAGAGCATCCGCTTGACGTGCGGAAGGTCATAGG
>CAYMPY010000069.1:0-10814 GCA_964392535.1 uncultured Oscillospiraceae bacterium | reverse complement strand
CTCATAATATTTTCCGTTTCGGCAAGTCCGATAACTTCTGGGAGCATGGCTCCGGTCCTTGCGGTCCCTGCTCTGAGATCTACTATGACCGTGGTGAGAAGTACGGTTGTGGCAAGCCCGATTGTACTGTAGGCTGTGAGTGCGACAGATACATGGAGGTTTGGAATAACGTGTTCTCTCAGTTCGATAATGACGGTAACGGCAATTATACCGAGCTGGTACAAAAGAACATCGACACCGGCATGGGCCTGGAGCGTTTGGCTGTTGTTTGCCAGGATGTAAATAGCCTTTTCGATGTTGACACGGTTATGAACATCACGAACCATGTTACTGCTATTACCGGCGCTTCCTACGGTCAGAGTGTGAAGACTGATGTTAGCCTGCGTGTTATTACCGATCACATCCGCGCATCTACCTTTATGATCGCTGACGGTGTTCAGCCTACCAACGAAGGCCGTGGCTATGTGCTTCGCAGACTCCTGCGTCGTGCCGCCCGTCACGGCAAGCTGCTTGGTGTGAATAAGCCTTTCCTGTATCAGGTCGTTGAAACGGTCATCAAGGAAAACGAGAGCCACTATACCTATCTGCGTGAGCGCGCCGAGCATGTGATCCGCGTTGTTAAGACCGAGGAAGAGAACTTTGCCCGCACCATCGATACCGGTATGCGTATTTTTGCTGAGAAGCTGACAGCTCATAAGGAGCAGGGTGAGAAGGTATTCTCCGGTGCAGATGCATTCTTGCTGGCTGATACCTACGGCTTCCCCATTGATCTGACAGGTGAGATGCTGGAGGAGCAGGGCATGACCGTTGATATGGACAAGTATACTGCTTGCCGTGAGCAGCAGAGAACACAGGCTCGTGAAGCAAGAAAGGCCCTGGGTGACCTGGGTTGGGCCGGTATTGATTTCGGTTCTGAGGTCACCGCTACTGACTTTGTGGGCTATGATTCCAACACCTGCAACAGTAAGGTCGTTGCTGTTTGTGTAGGCGAGGAAGTTACCGGTTCCATTACCGGCGGTGAAAAAGGTATTATAGTATTGGATAAGACACCTTTCTACGCTGAAATGGGCGGTCAGTGTGCTGACCACGGTGTGATCCTGATCGGTGAAAGCCGTTTCCAGGTCACCGATGTTCAGAAGGATAAGGGCGGCAGATATATGCACAGCGGTAATGTGGTCAGCGGTACCATTAAGACCGATGATATTGTCTGTGCTTCCATTGATGTGGAGCGCCGTAAGGCTATTATGCGTGCCCACTCTGCAACGCACCTGCTGCAGAAGGCACTGAAGATCGTTCTGGGTGATCATGTGCATCAGGCCGGTTCTTTGGTTGAGCCTGACCGTCTGCGCTTTGACTTTACCCACTATTCTGCTGTTACTCCTGAAGAGATGGCGAAGATCGATGCCCTTGTTCAGTCTGCGGTTTTGGAGGGCTATCCCATTGATGTCCGCACTATGGGTATTGAGGATGCTAAGAAGATGGGTGCAATGGCACTGTTTAGCGAAAAGTACGGTGATACCGTTCGCGTTGTCAACATGGGTGGTTATTCCATCGAGCTTTGCGGCGGTACCCACCTGGATAACACAGCGAAGGTTGGTCCTTTCCGTGTTGAAAGTGAGGGCTCTGTTGCATCCGGCGTTCGCCGCATTGAAGCAGTGACCGGCAAGGCATGCCTGGCGGAAATGGAGCTTGCACGGCAGAGAGTGTACAGTGCTTGTGCTATTCTGAAAACCAAGCCAGCAGAGCTTGCGCAGAAGCTGGAGAATCAGATCGAGGAGATTCGTGACCTGAAGCGTGCAATTGAGACCTATAAGGCTCGTGAGACAGCCGGTGAGACAGAGCGGTTCCTGTATGGTGCAAGAGTTGTGGGTGGTATGCATGTGATCACTGCTACTGTTCCCAACGCTGATGCTGCAAAGCTGCGTCAGATCGGTGATGTTCTGCGTGATAAGGCTTCCGATGTGGTTGCGCTTTTGTCTGCTGTTAATGACGGCAAGATCACGTTCCTGGCTGTTTGCGGCAAAGATGCAGTGGTTAAGGGCATTAAGGCCGGTGAACTTGTAAAGATGGCTTGCACTTGCTGCGGCGGCAGCGGCGGCGGTAAGCCTGATTCCGCTATGGGCGGCGGCAAGGATATTAACAAGCTGGACGATGCGCTTGCACTTGTTGATGATTTTGTGGCCTCCAAAATTTAACGTATTAAAAGGACGCTGCCCTCAGGCGGCGTCCTTTTGTCAGAAGGGTGGTGAAGCAATGCGGCTTCTGATGCTTTTTGTTATCGGCTTTGTAATTGGGTGCGCAGCCGGTATTTGGCTCTTTAGCGGAATATGGATTCTTGCGGCAGCCGTATTTTACTTCGCTGCATGGATAATCCTTCGTTCGTTTAAAAACATTAAAGTAGGCTTAAAAATCGTTGCAATTTTATTTCTTGGTGCTTCTGTTGGAGCAAGTTGGATGTTTTTGTATGATGCAATGTATATTGAATCAGCCCGAAATCTTGATGGTGAAACGCACACAGTATCAATTGAAGCAACAGACTACTCTTTACAGAATTCAAGAGGCGCCGGTGGAAAGGGCAAGGTAGAGATAGATGGTAAGACCTTCAAGGTATATTATTACCTTTCTGAGAGCTCTGAATTGCGGCCCGGAGATCGGATTAAAGGCACATTTTCATTTACTTTCACGGGCTTTGGCGGTGAGAATGATCCGACTTATCATCAGGGCAATGGAATCTTTTTGATTGCCAGTGCTAAGGCACTTACAGAGAATCACCATCTTGATAAAATACCTGCAAAGTATTTTCCGGTTTTCTTACGGAAAAATATTATAGATAAGATCGATGATATTTTTCCTGAGGATGTTTCCGGCTTTGCGCGGTCATTACTTTTGGGTGATACAAGTAATCTCAGCAATGAAGACGATGCGGCATTAAAGGTAAGTGGTGTTCGTCATATTGTTGCTGTTTCGGGCTTACATGTTTCTATTTTGATGTCTTTTGTCTTTTTGTTTGTTAGGGACAGAAGGTTTTTAAATTCCCTTCTTAGCATACCTTTGTTGCTCCTGTTTTGCGCACTGGCCGGTTTTACACCTTCTGTTGTGCGGGCGTGTGTAATGCAGATCGTATTTGTTATTGGTATGGAGATTGAAGATGAATATGATGCACCTACTGCTTTATCCGTGGCTGTATTATTGTTGGTGATCATAAATCCATTGGTGCTTACTTCCGTCAGTTTTCAATTGTCGGTTTCCTGTGTGATTGGTATTTTACTCTTTAGTGGAAAAATTCATGGATTCCTGCTGCGCACCAAGCTTGGACCTGCGAAAGGTAAGTCCTTGAAGTCCAGGTTGATTCGTACAGCTTGTCAATCTGTATCTGTAACACTTTCCACAATGGCTACGACATTACCTATCAGCGCATATTATTTTGGCTCTGTCAGCCTTGTCAGTGTGTTAACAAATTTTCTCTTATTGGGACTGGTTTCTTTTTGTTTTTACGGTATAGCGATCAGTTGCTTGTTTGGGTTTCTGATTCCCGGTTTGGGAGCGGTTATGGCTTCGGCAGTAAGCTGGCTTATTCGAACTGTATTAATGGGTGCCAAGCTTTTGTCTAAAGTCCCATATGCATCTGTTAGCGCAAGTAACTTGTATGTATTGCTGTGGTTGATATTTGTTTATGCGCTATTTGTAGTGTTTCTGCTAAGTAAAAAGAGAAGAACACTCCTGTTTTGTGGCATAGCTGTTTTCTCTCTTGCTGTAAGTCTTACATTTGCAACTATTGAGCCGCGAATGGATAATTATCGTGTTACGGTTTTGGATGTAGGGCAGGGGCAATGCATTCTGATTCAGAGCAAAAATTCCTGTTATATGGTTGACTGCGGCGGATTTTCTGATTATGCAGTTGCGGATTTGGCAGCGCAGACTCTTCGGACCTGCGGCTTAACCGAGATTGATGGACTTATTCTTACACATTTTGATTACGATCATGCCGGAAATGCAGAATCATTTATGCATCAGATCGGTGTAGATAATATATATGTTCCTGCAGCTGATGCAGATAATGAGATCCGAAGAAATCTGGAATATGAGTATTCCGGTATAATACAGAAGGTTCGTAAAACAACGATTTTAGATTGTGGAGTTGGTGAGATTACGATCTATCCCGGTGAACCCGGAAAAGATGGTAACGAAAGCAGCTTATGCATCTTGTTTCAGGCGAAAGATTGTGATATACTGATTACAGGTGACAGAAATAACGCCGGTGAGCGGTATTTGGTTGATCAATATGAGCTTCCTTCTATTGACATCTTGGTGGCAGGTCACCACGGAGCTGAGTCTTCAAATAGTTTGTATTTAATGCAAAAGCTGAGGCCAAGAACAGTTGTGATCAGTGTTGGTGAAGATAATCAATACGGTCACCCTGATCCTGTTATTATTAAACGGCTTGAGCGCTTTAACTGTACCATTTGGCGTACTGATCAGGATGGTACTATAGTTTTCAGGGGGTAAATATGGCGAAAGTGCAGAATAATCCCGGTGCATTGCAGGCACTTAAAAATGAAATTAAAGAGAATAACGTAGGCAGATTATATTTCTTTCATGGTGAAGAACAGTTTTTGATGCACCATTACCTGGATCAGATTCGTAAGCTTCTGATTGACGATCTTACGGAATCCTTTAATTTTCATAAGCTTACCCAGGAAACATTTGATATTCGTACTTTTGCCGATTGTGTTGAAGGCCTTCCAATGATGGCTGAGCATACCATGGTTGTTGTAGATGAGATCGATATTTTTAAACAGAACGAGTCCGACAGGGAAAAGCTTGCAGACATATTATCTGATATTCCGGAGCATTGTACGGTTGTGTTTATCTATGAAACAACGACCTGGAAGCCGGATAAACGCCTTAAAAAGCTTTGGTCTGCAGTAGAACACAATGGACGGATCATTGAATTTGCTAAACAGGATCAAAGAGATCTTGTTGCTTGGATCACCAGACATTTTCATGCCTATAAAAAACATATTACACCGGATCTGTGTGCCTACCTTATTGAACTGACCGGCGGAACGATGACATTGCTGCTGGGTGAGATCTCGAAGATTTGTGCCTATTCCTCTGCGGACCATATTGTTAAAAGTGATATTGATGCAGTTACCGAGCCGGTTTTGGATGCGGTCGTATTCCAAATGACCGATTTTTTGGCGCAAGGTGTTTATGGTGCTGCGCTTTTGAAGCTTCGGCAGTTATTGCAAATGCAGCAGGAGCCTGTTGCTATATTAGGCGCTGTTGGAAACCATATTCGCCGTCTTGGTGCTGCGCGCATGCTCTTTGATAACGGAAAAAATGCAAGTGATCTTATGCGATTGTATAATATGACGGATTATGCTGCACGAAAGACTATGAATGCTGCAGGAAAGTTTTCCGCATCCTTTTGCCGCAAAGCCACGGAGGTTGTGATGGAAACAGATAATGCAATGAAAACCTCTTACGATGATTCGGAACGATTATTGGAGGTGCTGGTCCTACGCTTGGCCCAGGAGGCAAAAAATGGTTAAGATCAAAGAGGCAATCGTTGTTGAAGGACGGTATGATAAAAATACCCTGTCTCAGATTGTGGATGCGCCGATCATCGAAACCAATGGATTTTGTGTTATGAATGACCGGGCATTGCTTTCGTTACTTCGCAGAACGGCGCAAAAGCGGGGGCTGATTATATTAACAGACTCTGACGGCGGTGGTTTTGTAATCAGAAGCTTTTTGAAGAGCTGCATAGATCCAAAGCTTGTCAAGCATGCTTATATACCGGATGTATTTGGAAAAGAACGCAGAAAAAAAGCTCCTGGAAAAGAAGGAAAGCTGGGTGTTGAAGGAATGTCGCCGGCTGTGATCCTTGAAAGACTTCGCGCGGCTGGTGCAACAATTGATGGCGAAGCCTCTGAACCACTGAACGAGATTTCAAAGCAGGACCTTATGGAATTGGGACTGTCCGGCTGCAAGGAAAGCAGCTTTCTTCGTAAGAAGCTGTTAAATAGGCTGGAGTTACCGGAGTATATGAGTGCAAACGCAATGTTGCAGGCTTTAAATTTATTGTATACTTTGCAGGAACTTGAGGAGCTTGTTCGCAGCTTATAAGTTTTGCAATGGAGAAAAACGATGATAGATATATCAGTAAGGAATTTGAAGAAATTTTTTGTTATCGGCGAAAACCTGTTGGATGGCTTGAGCTTTGATATTCAAGAGGGTGAACGGGTTGCGATCCTCGGTCGGAACGGCTGCGGTAAAACAACGCTGTTTAAGATCCTTACCGGTGAAATGGACTATGACGACGGTGATGTATTCATTGCCCCGAATAAAAGGATTGGCCTGATTTCACAGATTCCCCGGTTCCCGGATGGTTTTACAGTTGAAGATGTGCTCCACTCGGCTTTTAAACAACTTCTCAATGTAAAAAAACGCATGGAAAAGCTGGAAGAGCTGATGGGGCAGGGAGCGGATAAAGATATTCTGCGGGAGTATGATAACCTGACTGCACATTTTCAATCCGGCGGCGGCTATAATATGGATGTGGAGCTGGACAAGGTCTGTAATGGCCTTGGCATTACGGCAGAGCAGCGTGTGCAGGATTTTTCGTCGTTGTCCGGCGGGGAGAAAACCCGGATGAATCTGGCGCGATTACTTTTGGAGAAAACGGATATCCTGCTGTTGGACGAACCCACCAACCATTTAGACTTAAACAGTGTGGAGTGGCTTGAAAATCATATTAACAGTTTTAAAGGTACAGTTTTGACAATTTCCCATGACCGCTATTTTCTTGATCAGATTGCTGAACGTGTCATAGAAATAATAGACGGTCATGCTGAGTTCTATTCCGGTAATTATTCGTTTTATATTGATGAGAAGCAGGCTCGTTTTGATCTTCAGCTGAAGCAATATGAGCAGGAACAGGCGAAACTGAAGCAGCTTGGTTATACAGTGGAACGCATGAAGGGCTGGGGTATCAATAATCGTACTCTGTACCGTCGGGCTATGTCCATACAGCACCGAATGGAGCGTATTGAAAAGACGAAAAGTCCCCAAAAGGAAAAAACGATGCGAGCGACCTTCGGTGAAAAGGATTTCTCAGGAGATGTGGTATTTAAGGTCAAGAATATGACCAAGAGCTTTGGTGAACGCACACTGTTTTCTGATGTGGAGCTGGAGGTTGAGGGCGGTGAGCGCATTGCACTTTTGGGTGACAACGGAACCGGTAAGTCTACGTTTATTAAATGCCTGCTTGGTTATGAGGATTGCCAAGGCAAGATTCAGTTCGGTCCTACGGTAAAATGGGGCTACCTGCCACAGATCATCCATTTTGATCATCCTGAGCGCAGCTTGTATGATACGATGCTTTATGAAAAGAATTGCACACCACAGGTCGCCAGAGACCGTCTGGGCGCATTTCTGTTTCAAGGCGAAGATGTGTTTAAGCAAGTAGGAGATCTGTCAGGCGGCGAGCAATCCCGCCTTAGGCTTTGTATGCTGATGGATGAGAAAATAAATCTGCTTATACTTGACGAGCCTACCAACCATTTGGATATTGCTTCGAGAGAGTGGATTGAGGCAGCTATTGAAGAATTTGATGGCGTATTGTTATTTGTATCTCATGACCGCTATTTTATAGAAAAATTCGCGCAACGCATTTGGTTGCTTGAAGCCGGCCAGGTGCGGGACTTTAAGTGTGGCTACAGTAAGTATCGTTCTATTCTTGCGCATGAGGCCATGAATAAAATCGTTCCTGTCCAAACTGCAAAGTCTAAAAAAGAAAAGGTTAAGGGCGGCACGAAGGAACAGGAAAAGCTTGTTCGCCGTTTAGAGCGGGAAATCGAAAAGCAGGAACAGGTTATTGCAGAAATCGACAGTAAGATCGAAGCTTCTGCAGACGATTATCTGCGACTTACAGAGCTGCTTTCTGAAAAAGAACAGGCTGAGGCTGTTCTGTCGGATCTTATGGATCAGTGGGCCGAAGCACAGGAATGATTGTTGACAGCGGATTTTTATTGGATTATAATATTTATATTCGATTTTAAAGGAGTGTTTATTTTATGAGTGGTTGCAGTGGAAATTGTTCTTCTTGCTCCAGCTCTGATTGCGGTGATCACAAGGCGGAAAACCTGCTGGCACAGCTTAATTCCAAGGCTAGTGTTAAGAAAGTAATAGCAGTTGTTTCCGGTAAGGGCGGCGTTGGAAAGTCTACAGTTACTTCCTTGCTTGCTGTTGGTATGTCCAAAAGAGGCAAGCGGGTAGGCGTTCTCGATGCGGATATTACCGGTCCTTCTGCACCTACTGCTTTCGGCGTTAATGAATGCCGTGGTGCCACCCAGGAGGGGCTGTATCCCGCTTTGACAAAGGGCGGTATTCAGGTTATGTCAATCAATTTATTGCTGGATAATGCTACTGATCCGGTTGTATGGCGTGGTCCTGTTATTGCCGGCGCAGTCAAGCAGTTTTGGACCGATGTGATCTGGGAAGATGTGGACTATATGTTTGTGGATATGCCTCCCGGAACCGGTGATGTACCGCTGACTGTTTTTCAGAGCTTGCCGGTGGATGGTATTGTGATTGTTACTTCTCCGCAGGATTTGGTTTCCATGATCGTATCCAAGGCTGTTAAAATGGCTAACATGATGAAAGTACCGGTTCTGGGCTTCGTTGAAAACTATAGTTACCTGGAATGTCCGGATTGCGGCAAACGAATTGAAGTGTTTGGAAAGAGTAAACTGGAGGAGATTGCTGCATCCTTTAATCTGCCTGTTCTTGCAAAGCTGCCTATCGATCCGAAGGTTGCGGAGTGCTACGATGGCGGTAAAATGGAGTCTGTTAATACGGATGGTATTGAAGGCGTATTGGACGCTGTTGAGAATGCTTAAAAATAATTGCCGCTGCAAAAGTAGCGGCAATTTTCTTAGAGCTTTGCATATGTTTTTTCCAGAAATCTTTGAACAGAAATGATGGCGCGTTTGTGGGTTCCTTCGCCGATTTTTCCGGATTCATCATAAGCTGCTACATTGAAGGTGATAATGTTTCCGTCTACTGCAGTGATTTCTGCTTCTGCACGGACCTCCATTCCAACAGGTGTTGCACTGATATGTGCGATGTCAAGGCTGATTCCAACAGAGGATTTGCCTTCGGGAATTGTGCCTTCCAGGGCTTCACAGGCTGCGCCTTCCATTAAAGCAACCATGCAGGGTGTTGCATATACCAAAAGGCTGCCGGAGCATATCTCTGCTGCGGTGTCCTCCCGTTCTACCTGCGTAGAAACTGTTGCTTTCGTACCAACGGTGATTTCCATAGTATTACCTCCTTTTTCTATATAATAATCAAAAAAGGGGATGCTGTCAATGAAAAAAGATTGCGTATGACAGTAATATAGGCTATAATATAAATCGGTGATAATGATGAAGAAATCTAAAGAGATTGCTTTGGGCGGTTTAATGACAGCTCTTAGCGTGGTAATAATGTGTTTTGGGACTATGCTTCCGTTTATGACTTATGTAAGTCCTGTGTTTTGTTTAATGATTGGTGGCATTTTGCTTAAAGTATTTAGCAGAGTTGGCTTTGTCAGTTGGTATCTTGCGGTAGCAATTCTTTCGATACTGCTATGTCCGGATAAGGAAGCTGCTGCTGTTTTTACTGCATTTGGTGTATATCCGCTTTTTCGTACTTGGTTTAATAAAATGCCGCTTAAATGGATTTTTAAACTGGTATATTTTAACGTGGTTACACTACTGCTTTACTGGATTTTGATGCATCTGATTGGTATGCAGGAGCTTGTCCGGGAGTTTTCAGGTGTGGGCACGGTAATGATTGTCGGAGTGCTGCTCGCAGGAAATGTAATATTCATACTAATAGATACAGTGCTTTCTCGATTAGATCGCTCAATGAAGTACAAATTTGCAAAGGAGTGATGGCGTTATATGGATCGTTTTGACTTGTTTTCACCCTTTAAAGTAACCGGAGACCAACCGGAGGCAATTGAAAAACTTACCATGGTCATTGAAAATGGCCTGAAAGAACAGACTCTTCTTGGTGCAACCGGTTCCGGTAAGACCTTTACCATGGCCAATATTATAGCCAATGTAAACAGACCAACTCTCGTTTTGGCACATAATAAGACCCTGGAAGCCCAGCTCTGTAGCGAATTTCGTGAATTTTTCCCCAATAATGCGGCAGAATACTTCGTCAGTTAAGGCTTTGAGATGCTAATTTTTAGTGCAATATGTTCATATCATCTCGTTTAGTTCACCAAAAGTTATACAAAACGCACATAAAAATACATAGTTTTTCAATACGGATAAATCGTCAAAATGACCTGATTCGTCATCAAAATGAAAAACAGCCCATTTGAAATCCCAGTAAAATGTTACCTAAGTTTCAAATGAATATCAAAAATGCTTATAAAAAACGGAACTGTCAATCACGGCAGTTCCATTTTTATGCGCGAAAAGCATTGACACAATACCTATCATAGTGTATAATAATTATACCAACAGATGATAGGTGGGTGATTTTGTGAATGAATTGATAAAATACATTAGAGCATCGGCAAATATGAATCAGGAGCAGTTTGCTTCTGCTCTCGGTACTACGGTGCAGTCTATAAACCGTTGGGAGAACGGAAAGACACTCCCGAACAATATGGCACAAAAGCAGATATATCAGTTTTGCTTGAGCAATAATATTAACATAAGCGATTATATTATTAAGTCAAAGGAATTTCCCTATTCCGATGATAAGCTGATTTTGTATCACGGCTCTAAAAAGGGATTGCAGGGTGA
>CAYMPY010000068.1:0-10876 GCA_964392535.1 uncultured Oscillospiraceae bacterium | reverse complement strand
TGATGAAGTTCGCAGACTCCGCAAAGGCTTTCCTGTACTAATTCCCCAATAAAAAAGGACACGATCTTTGAAGTCGTGTCCTTTTTCTATGTAATTTACATTGCTTCCAGCTCGTCCAGAGTCATGATCCACCTGACCAGCTCGTCCTGCTGGGCTACGGTCATGTCCTCGGCGCAATTACGGAGCTTCTGCTCGAACTGCTCATCGCTCATCTGGTTGGGCTCAGAACCCAGGGGGTACTTGCAGTACATGCTAAGCACCTTGCCGTCATTGAGCGTCATCTCTACGATGGCGTGGTTGGGACTGATGGCGTTATGACCGTCCAGACCGTTATCCGCAACGACGGTGATCTTCTTGGAGAAGTCCACATACTTCTGAGGGAAGCGGCGGTCAGGCCAACGGTAGTGTTTCAGCTCTACATTGCCGTCCAGCATTGCACAGGAGATGGTGTACTGCAGGGAGAAATAGCCGCCAAACTGATCCATTGCCGTGTTGATGGGGGTATTGACATACATACCGGTGGTCTGCTGGAATACCTTAATGGACTTTACATCCTCGGGCTTTACACCGTGGTCATTGCGCAGAGCCAGGGTGGCAGCAATTGCGCCGTGGGTCTTACGGCAAGTGGGCCAGGGCTTAAAGTACATATCCATAACATTGTATTCCTGGCCCAGGCCGCAGGTGGCGTAACGGCTGGCGATGGCGTTGTTATCGCACAAGGTGCCGCCCTGGAAGCCCATCTTGGCAAGGGTCGCAGCCTCTACGCCGGCACGGGCCAGGTAGGTGTACTGCAGAACATTGCAGGTGTGACCGGCGTTCTTAGCATCAGCGGCGCAAGCACCGTAGCCGGGCTTAGTGAAGAAGCCGATATCACCGGTATAGGCAGCCAGTGTACAAGCATTACGCATTTGGTCGGCATCCAAACCCATCAGCTTACCTGCGGTAACAGCTGCGCTGTAGCAATCAGCGGTGGTGGACTTGTGGGCAGGGTTACGCATACGGGAGGCAGCCTCGATACCCAGCACAACCGCCAGCAGAATGTCCTTACCGGAGGCGTGGACCTGCTGACCAACAGCCAGTGCAACGGAAACAACGGTACGGCCGGGGTGATATGCACCGCCCAGCATGCCGGAGTTGTTCAGGCCGTCATTGAAGTCATGGGTCTGTGCGTGGGTGGCGTTGATCATGGCAGCGGTAGCGGCATTGGTCTTGAAGTCACAGCCAATGGGGGTAACCTCACCGGTGACGCCGTCTGCAAAGTGATCCCAGGTGATGCCGTACATCTGACGGGTCTTGCGGCCGGCCAGGGTGCAGGCGATATCGTCCATAACGATATGCTTTGCACGCTTGACCACCTCAGCAGGCAGATCCTCAAACTTGGCACCAGCCAGGAATTCCATCATTTCCTGACCAATGTACTTTTCCTTATGGGGCTCATTACGAAGCTCAAACATAATAAACTCTCCTTATTTTTAATGTTTTTCTAATAATAACAAATCGTTCCAATAAAGTAAAGCCTTTTCACGATTTTTTTAAAAATCCGGGATATAGGCATTTTGTGCAGAAGCTTCCTCTTGTGTGAAGCCCTCTAAATCGTTTAAGTACATCCAGCTGAGGACCGCATCGTACTCTTCGTCGGTAACCGTGCGGTTAAAGGGTGCGGACAGACCGGGCATAGGGGTATACTGCCGCATAAGGCTGACCAAAATTTCACCGGGAGCAAAATTTTCGCCCAAAAAGTCCAGTACTTTTAAGGAATTTTCCACCTGACCGGGCAGAATCAGATGGCGCACGATGACACCCTTTTTCAAGCGGTCTCCTGCAAACACCGGCTTGCCTGTCTGCCGAACCATTTCTTTTATGGCGGCAGCAGCCACCGGAAAATAATCCGCCGCCCCGGAGAGGGCTTTGCCCAGGAAGGCATCTGCATATTTCAGGTCCGGCAGGTAAATATCCACCTTGCCCTCCAAAAGCTGCAAACTCTCCACCCGCTCATAGCCGCCGCAGTTATACACCACCGGCACACTCAGGGGCTGCTGCAGCGCCTCCAATATGATAGGCAGGTAATGGGTAGGGGTCACCAGGTCGATATTCTCCGCACCCTGACCGATCAGCTGCTCCATCATTTCCCGCAACTGCAAACCATCCACCGGCTGACCCACAGGACCACCGCTGATGGCTTTGTTCTGACAATATTTACAGCCCAAAGTGCAGCCGCCGAAAAAAACAGCACCGCTGCCGCCGCCCCCTGCCAGCACCGGCTCTTCCCATTTATGGATCATGGTCTTTGCAACCAGCGCCTTGTCCGGGCCGCCGCAATAGCCTTTTTCGCCTGCAGTACGGTTTGCCCCGCACAGCCGGGGACATAATTTACAGCTTGTATACATATTTTCACCCTCTTGGCTACAGTATAGCATATTTCTGCCTCTTTTCCAGTTGTTTTTTAGGAAAAAGTGTGATACAATGGGGAAAATAATTCTGGGAGGCTTATGCCATGTCTGATATTCAGAAATTCCGCAAAGCAGTGAACGGTTTTAACCGTCACGATGTGGTCAGCTATATTGAATACTTAAACAACAAGCATCGCAGCGAGATCAATCAGCTGCAAAACCGTCTGCAGACCGCCACCCGGCCTGTGGAGGACAACGGTCTTAAGGAAGAAAAAGCCGTTTTGGAGGCTGAAAATGCCACCTTAAAGCAGGAACTGGAGGCGCTCCGTGCCCAGCTTGCGGAAAAGGAAGCACAGCCCGAGGCTGTGCCTGCCGCACCGGTTGGCCCTTCCTGCACCGAGCAGGAGCTGGAGGCCTACCGCCGTGCAGAGCGAGCTGAGCGTCTTGCCATGGAGCGTGCCCGTGCCACCAGCCAGCAGGCCAAGGGCATTTTGGCCGATGCAACTGCGCAGATTCAGATCTCCGCCACCCAGCTGGAGGAGGCTGCCAAAACCATGGCTGCCCAGCTGGATGCCTATAAGGCCTCCGTTGTCAGCGCCGGTGCCATCTTAACGGATACCGCCGCCGCATTGGGCACGGTCTGCCCCGAAGAATAACAAAAACCCATACCGATCCACCTCCGTCCCCGGAGGCGGGTTCGTATGGGTTTTTAATTGATAATTATCAATTATCAATTTTCAATTATCAATTTCTGACAAAGCGAGGATGTCTATGCGTATTACCTATCCTTCTTATTATAAAGACTTCAAATGTATTGCCGCCGATTGTCCCGACAGCTGCTGCCATGAATGGACAGTTGATGTGGATGAAAAGGCCGCCGTCTTTTACCGCAGCCTCCCCGGGGCGCTGGGTGACCGTCTGCGGGAAGTACTCACTGAAGATAACACCATGGAGCTTGAAAACGATCGCTGCCCCATGTGGCGTGCGGACGGTCTGTGCCGCATTCAGGCGGAACTGGGCCATGAGGTGCTTTGCAAAACCTGTCGGGAATTTCCCAGGCTTACCCATGACTACGGTGATTTTGTGGAATACGGCCTGGAGCTGTCCTGCCCGGAGGCTGCACGGCTGATCTTCTCCGGCTCTCAAAAGCTCATTTCCGAGGACGTACCCGGTGGTACAGAGCCGGAATATGATACCGAGGTCATGAAAATTCTACTGCACAGCCGCAAAAAAGCCCTGGATTTTTTAAGCACCACTTCCCTGCCCCTTAACCGGACACTGACCGTCCTACTCCTCTACGGTCATACGGTACAGGGTGCTATTGACGGCAACGGAGATACGGAATTTGACCTCGAAGAATGTCTTCATTTAGGTGATCGGTTTGCCGGAAAAGGCGATTTTTCCGCTTTTATAGATTTTTTCTCCAACCTGGAAGCACTGACAGACCGCTGGACCACCCTGTTACAAACAGCAACACCCCAGCCTGTCACCGATACCCTCAAACCCCTGGCTATTTACATGGTGCAGCGGTACTGGCTGCAGGCGGTTTCTGATTATGACCTGATCAGCCGTGTGAAGCTGACGGTATCGGCTTGCATTTTGGTGGCTTCTTTAGGGGTGGATGCTGCCCAGCTATTCTCCAAAGAAATCGAAAACAGCTGTGACAACGTGGATGCTCTGCTGAACGGTGCGTACGAAAGCCCCGCCCTTACCGATGCAAATCTTTTGGGAATTTTGAGATGATTTGCAATATTTTAGCCGCCTGATGCACATATTTGCACTTTGAATATTGGTTTCGCGCTTATATAATGGGTATATATTTGGAGGTGCTTTTTATGGTATTTCATTTTTCCGGCTTTGCCGATGAAGCAAATCCCGGCTTCCCTGCTCAAATTGCGGCCCTGAAGCGCAACAACTATCAGTACATCGAACTGCGGAATGTGGATGGCAAAAAACTCACAGAGGTGACCCCCGGGTATGCCCGTGAGGTGGCACAGCAGCTTTCCGACAGCGGTCTGTCCGTATGGTCTATGGGCAGCCCCATCGGCAAGATGCGGATGGATGCCTCCTGGGCGGCACACTTGGATGACTTCAAGCGTATTTTGGAGCTTGCAGACATTTTCAGTGCCAAGCGAATCCGGATGTTTTCCTTCTATATGCCCAAGGGCGAAGATCCCACGGTACATAAAAACTGGGTTTTTGACCACATGGCTCAGTTTTTGGAGCTGTCAAAGTCCTGTGACGTGACCCTGTGCCATGAAAATGAAAAGGGTATATACGGCGATATTGCTGTTCGCTGCTTAGAGCTCCATCAGGCATTCCCGGAGCTGCGGGCGGTATTTGACCCTGCAAACTTTGTCCAGTGTGGACAAGACACCCTACAGGCCTGGGAAATGCTTTCTCCCTATGTGGATTATATGCACATTAAAGATGCCCTTCCCAGTGGCATGGTTGTGCCTGCCGGTCAGGGTCACGGCAATGTTCAAACCCTTATTGGGAAATACGCCGCCCAGGGTGGCAAGGTGCTCTCCTTAGAGCCACACCTGACCGCCTTTACAGGGCTTAAGGAGCTGGAGGACGGCGAGGAGAGCATTGTAGGCGCACTTCATTTTGAAAATGGCGATGAAGCCTTTGACTACGCCGCAAAAACATTATATGGATTGGTGGAGAGCTTATGAAAATCGGTGCACAGTTTTATACCCTCAGAGAATTTTGTAAGACCCCGGATGGTCTTGCAGAAGCTTTAAAGAAAGTAGCTGATATCGGCTACACAACGGTTCAGATCTCCGGAACCTGCCCCTTTGAGGCCACATGGATGAAGGAGCAACTGGACAAAAACGGTCTGCAGTGTGTCATCACCCACACCCCCAAGGATCAGCTTGCCGACCCGGTGAAGGTCTGTGAGGAGCATAAGATTTTTGGCTGTAACAATATGGGTCTTGGCTACTACAAGTTCAAAGAGGGTGACCTCAGCGAAATTTACGAGACCTTTAAAGCCACCTATGGACCGGTTGCCCAGGCGGTCCACGATAACGGTCTGTATTTTATGTATCACCATCATGACATGGAAATGCAGAAGCTCGACGGTACGACCATCCTGCGGAAGATCGCTGCCGACTTCTCCCCTGATATTTTAGGTCTGACTTTGGATACTTACTGGCTGCAAAAGGGCGGCGTTGACCCGGCAGCATCCATCCGGGAATTTGCCGGCCGCATCCCCTGTATTCACCTGAAGGACTACGGCTACGGCGCAACCATGGAGGCTGTGGGCAGCGGCAACCTGAACTGGGATGCTATTTTCTCTGCCGCCCAGGACAGCAAGGTGGACTATATGCTGGTGGAGCAGGACAATTGCAACGGACTTGACCCCTTTGATTGTCTCAAAAGCAGCTATGATTTCCTGAAAGCAAATGGATTTGAATAAGGAGAAAACTATGAATACTGTTCGTCTTGGTGTCATTGGCATTGGGAATATGGGCACGACCCACTGCAAAAAGGTGTTGGAGGGTGCTTGCCCCGATTTTACCCTGACTGCCATCTGCGATAAAAACCCGGCCCGGATCGCCTGGGCCAAGGACAATTTCCATGCCCCCATTACCTATTTTGAAAAGGCCGAGGATCTGTTAAACAGCGGCCTTATCGATGCCTGCATCGTGGCTGTACCCCACTATGACCACCCCAGCCTCGCCATGGCCTGCATGGAAAAGGGCATCCATGTACTGGTGGAGAAGCCTGCAGGTGTGTACACCAAGCAGGTTCGGGAGATGAACGAGTTTGCCGCAAAGCACAATGTGGTTTTTGCCATGATGTTCAATCAGCGGACAAATCACATTTACCGCAAAATGCGGGAACTGGTGCAATCCGGCAAGTACGGCCAAATCCGCCGCACCAACTGGCTCATCACCAACTGGTATCGCTCCCAATTCTATTACGATTCCGGCGACTGGCGGGCCACCTGGGCCGGTGAGGGCGGCGGTGTCCTCTTAAATCAGTGTCCCCATCAGCTGGACCTGTGGCAGTGGATCTGCGGTATGCCCAAAACAGTCCATGCCCATATGCACTTTGGCAAGTGGCACGATATTGAGGTTGAGGACGATGTGACCGCGTATGCAGAGTACGAAAACGGCGCAACCGGCGTATTTATCACCTCCACCGGTGACCCTTGCGGCACAAACCGCTTTGAAATTCAGATGGACCGGGCCAAGCTGGTGGCCGATGACAATACCCTGACGGTCATCGAATTTGATATGACCGAACAGGCGTTTTCCAAGACCAACAAAAAAGCCTTTGCCCACCCCCAGTGGATTCCCGTAGAGATCGAAACCGACGGTCAGAATCCCCAGCATGTGGGCGTGATCAACGCCTTCGGCGGTGCCATCCTCCGGGGTGAGCCTTTGGTTGCCCATGGCAGCGAGGGCATTAACGGCCTGACCCTTTCTAACGCCATGCACCTGAGCGCATGGACCGGGAAAACCGTGGAGCTGCCCTTTGACGAGGAGCAGTACTATCGCCTGCTGATGGAGCGTGCAGCCACCTCCCGCACCAAAACTGGCAGCGGCACAGTAGCAGACACGGAAGGCAGCTATGATTAAGCTTGGTATTATCGGCATCGGAAATATCGGACTCGCCCACGCAAAGACCATTTTTACCGGTCAGGTGGAGGGGCTGAAACTGGGTGCAATCTGCGATATTGCCCCTGAAAAAAGGGTTGTTGCAGAGGGCTTGTTCCCTGGTGTTCCCTTTTTTGAAAACCACGAGGCTTTACTGAAATCCGATGTGGATGCCGTGCTGATCTCCGTCCCCCACCCCCTTCACGGAGACCTTGCCATTGCCGCATTTCAGGCGGGTATGCATGTGCTGGTGGAAAAGCCTGCGGACATCACCGTTTCCAAGGCCCGGCAGATGAACGAAGCCGCCGGAAACCGGGTGTTCGGCATCATGTTCAATCAGCGTACCGGTAACCTCTTCCAAAAGGCAAGAGAGATTGTCAGCGGCGGTCTGTTAGGTCAGCTCAAGCGTACGGACTGGATCATCACGAACTGGTACAGAACTCAGGCCTATTATGATTCCGGCCATTGGCGGGCCACCTGGACCGGCGAGGGCGGCGGTGTGCTGATGAATCAGGCACCCCATCAGTTGGACCTGTGGCAGTGGATCTGCGGCATGCCGGAGGCGGTATACGCCCGGTGTGAAACAAAATATCACGACATACAGGTGGAGGATGCGGTGCGGATCATGGCCCGCTTCCCCGGCGGCGCAACCGGCAGCTTTATCACCTCTACCGGCGAGTTTCCCGGAACAAACCGCCTGGAGATCGTGGGCACGCTGGGTAAAATCGTCATTGAAGACGGCAAACTCAAATGGTGGAAGCTATCTGAAGATGAGCGGACCTTCTGCAAAACCTGCAAGGAGAGCTACGGCAAAGTTCCTTATACATACGAAGAATTGGACCATATTCCTACGCAAGGTCACCGTCTGATTCTTCAGAGCTTTGCCGATGCCATTTTAAAGGGTACGCCCCTCCTTGCTCCGGGTGGGGAAGGCATTAATGCCCTGTCCATTCAAAATGCCGCGTATTTATCCTCCTGGACAGGCAGCTGGATATCTATCCCCTTCGCCGAAACGGAATATGACCGCCTGCTCGCCCTGCGACAGACAGAAACAATCAAAAAATCAACCGGCACAGCCAAAGAACGCACCGATTACAGCCAGCAATGGCAGATCAATTGGTAAGGAGCATCACATGAATAAGCTTGTTCGGGATCGCATCCCGGAGATCATCGAAAAAAGCGGCAAAAGCTGCGTCGCCCGGATCCTCGACCATGATGAATATATTGAAAAATTAGAAGAAAAGCTTGGCGAGGAGCTTTCTGAATACCTGGAAAGCAAAGAGCCGGAGGAGCTTGCGGACCTTTTGGAGGTCATCGATGCACTGATCATCGCAACCGGCCACACCAAAGCAGAAATCCTGGCCATTCAGGCCGAAAAAAAAGCCGCCCGTGGCGGCTTCGAAAAGAAGATCCTGTTAGAAATAAGTAGGGGCGATTCATGAATCGCCCCTACAACTTTTATTTTTCCTCTTCAGGTAATTTCACCAGGCCGGTCACATCGGACACCGGCAGGCTGAAGGCAATACCCTGGGCCTTTTTGCCCATGCCCATCTGCTTATAAAGGGCATTGAGCACATTATCCCGGATCTCCTTTTCCACCACCATCATGAGAATTTCCTTCTCTGCGTGGATGGTGATACCGAAAAAGGCCGCCTCGGCTTCCCGGGCCACACCTCTTGCATTGAGAATGGTACCGCCCCGAACGCCCTGTTCCCGGGCCACATCCATTGCATCCTCCGCATAGCCGGAATTCACAATAGCAAAAATCACCTCATGGTTATTGGTCGTCATGGTCTTCCCTCCCCAACTTGTTGTTCGATAAAAATTGATACAGATTCACGCCGATCACGCTGGACATGGGCACTGCAAAGGCAACACCCTTACCGTTTTTGATGGTTGCAAATTTGTCCTCTAAGCAATCCATGATCGTTTCCGTCAAATCCTCCCGGATCACACTGACGATCACCGATTTGTGGACATTCAGGCCCAGCATATTGATCAGCTCCGAATAGGCCGTACCCAAGCCGCCGGTGACCAGCTGAAAATTCACCTCAAACTGGCTCAGTACATCCAGGTAAAACTCTGTTTTGTTGCGATCAACCACCGTAAAGAGCAGCTTCAGTTTTTTGATGGCAGTTTCACTTACACTGTTTCCCATAGCCGCTCCTCCTTACATAAAGTTGATGATCTGCTGATCGTCCGCATCCAGAATCCGCTTCATGGCTCTGTGTTCCTTGACCCTGTTGGACACAATGGCCTTGAAGCCCAAAAGCTGGATGGTGATCAGCGGCGCCATTGCCACCATTGCCACCACACCAAAGGCATCCCGAAGCACCGCGTCTGCACCCTGTACACCCATGCAGGCACCTACCGCAAAGGGCAGGATAAAGCCGGAGGTCAGCGGACCGCTGGCCACGCCGCCGGAGTCAAATGCAATCGCCGTATATACCCGGGGCACAAACAGGGACAGACCCAGGGAAATAAAGTATCCGGGAATAATATAATAGATCAGAGAAAAGTCAAATACGATACGGACCATGGACAGGCCAATGGCTGCACCCACGCCAATGCACAGGCCCATCAGCATGGACTTTTTTGTTACATAACCGCCGGTAACCTCCTGCACCTGGCTATTGAGCACATGGATGGCAGGCTCTGCCAGCACCACCAATACGCCCATGCAAGTACCCAGAGGGATCAGCAGCCATTTATTGAGCTTTGCCAACTCCATACCCAGCTTGTAGCCGATGGGATTGAAGCCCATCTCCACCGCTGTCAGGAACAGCACCAGGCCCAGATATGTAAACAGCACGCCGACACCGATCCGCAGCAGCTGCCGCTTGGGCAGCTTCAGGAAAATAAGCTGACAAATAAAGAAAAACACAACAATCAGTCCCAGGGCAATACCCACGCCCTTTAACTGGCCCAGCACAATCTCGAGGAAGCTGTGATGGCCGGCAGCGTAGGAATACTGTAACTCATTTTTTGAGAACACGCCCAGCAACAGAACCGCCAAAATGGGGCCAATAGAGCACAGCGCTACCATACCGAAGCTGTTTTCCTGGCTCTTGCGGTCACCCAGCACACTGGAAATACCAACGCACAGTGCCATAATAAAGGGCACAGTGATGGGGCCGGTAGTCACACCGCCGGAGTCAAAAGCCATCGGCAGCAGCGCCGCCTTCCCCTGCTCCAGCAAAATGAGTGCCAATGCAAACAGCAGCATATAAAACAGCATCAGAATGCTGCCTAAGGTACGCTTAAAGACCACACGCATAATGGCGATCATCAAAAATGCACCCACGCCGATACCCACGGTCCAGATCAGCACATCGCCGTTCATAACAGAGCCCACCTGATTAGCGAGCACCTTCAGATCCGGCTCTGCAATGGTAATGAGCATACCCAGCACAAAACAAACCGACAGCAACAGCCCCAGCTTCTTCTGCCGGGAAAGGCCTGCACCCACATGGGTACCCATGGGGGTCATTGCCAGGTCTGCACCCAGATTAAACAGACCAATACCCAGGATCAGCAGCACCGCACTGATCGAAAAATCGATCAATTCCCGGCCTGAAATGCTGAACCAAGGAAGCAATGCCATAATATACACGATCACCGTAATGGGCAGCGTAGAAATGAGCGCCTCCCATATTTTGGAACGAAGTTCCTTCACTTGCTTCACCTGCCTTACAATTTTGTATAGTATATCATACTTTTGGCTCTTTTCCAACCCCTAAATTCGTTAAAAAACTGTGTACAATCCAAAAAACAGAACATTTTTCCCTGTAGCCTCAAAAATCCTCCCAAGGTGTAAAACCCAATGTCATTAAGATAAGAAAACGCTGTCATTTCGACCGAGCGTAGCGAGTGGAG
>CAYMPY010000067.1:0-10906 GCA_964392535.1 uncultured Oscillospiraceae bacterium | reverse complement strand
GCCGAAAACCCTTGCAAATAAAGGATTTTTTGAAGGAGAATGAGCAAAAATGAAATTAGGTATCGTAATACTTCTTCATTTCTTTTTCCGTGTCTTCCAGCGTTTCAAGCAGCTCTCTTGCGGACATACGGAGGACACCGCTGCGCAGCGAGCTGAGCTGTACCAGGGCATCAGAGGTTGCCACCCGAACTGCATAATTGTTGCCGATTTCTGCCGCCAGTGCTTCGATATAAGCATCGGCGGTTTCGTTTTCTTTGGTATAAACCACGGAAATGTTGTGAAACGGCCCTTTTTCTCCTAAGTTGCCTTTGACCTTGTAGCCGTCAAAGACTACCACCATGTAACACTTTTTAAAGCCTGCATAGCTGGAAAGACGGTCCAGTAGTCTGCGCCGTGCTGCATCCAGGTCGGTTTTGGCTTGTTCAGCCAGGTCCTCCCAGGCGTGGATGATGTTGTAGCCGTCCACGATGATGGCACTTTTTCGGGGCGGACGAATGGTAATTTCCTCGGTGGCAGGTTTTTTCTGTGGGGCGTAGTACTGGGGTCGTTTGATGGGGCCGAATTGCCGCTCCATGATGGCCTCCAACTCCCGGTCGTCAATGGGTTTTCGGGAGATGATATAAGGCTGGGAGGGCTCTTTGCGGCCACTTGACAGGTGCATATACTGGTCCACTTCATTCCACTTGACCGTAAAGCCAGCACCGTGGGCACAGAATACGGAATCGGGTGTGTTTTCTATATCGGCCTCCGGGTCGTAGCCCAGCACCTCCACTACTTGCTCCTGATCATGACAGGGCAGGTGGCCCTTCAGCCGCAGCTCCAGGCGGCCAAGACCCTGTGTATAGGCGGCCACCTGTTGGGCATAGTCCTCCAAGGTGGAGGCAGGCACAAGACCCTTTAAAATACTGCTGTCACCCACCGCCTCCGGGGAGTCAAATTCACCGCTCATGGCCCGGATATCTGTAATGGCCCTGCCAATGTGGGGTGTGGGCACGGTCAGTGTAAATTCGTACCAGGGCTCCAGCAACAGGGATTTTGCCTGCATCAGTCCCTGGCGCACCGCCCGATAGGTGGCCTGACGGAAATCGCCGCCCTCGGTGTGCTTCACATGATCCTTGCCGATCAGCAAGGTGATCTTCATGTCTGTAATGGGTGCGCCGGTCAGCACACCCACATGGGTCTTTTCCTGTAAATGGGTGAGGATCAGCCGCTGGAAGTTTAAGTCCAGCACATCAGTGGGGCAGACCGTGTCAAACTGCAGGCCCGTGCCACGGGGCAGTGGCTCTAACAGCAAATGTACTTCTGCGTAATGGCGCAGCGGCTCAAAGTGACCCACGCCCTCAACGGTATTTTCGATGGTCTCTTTATAGAAAATACGGCCGGTGTCCAAAGTGACTTCTATACCAAACCGCTGACGGATCAGTGCCTGCAAGATTTCAAGCTGAACTTTACCCATGATCTGCACATGGATCTGCTGCTTTTCCCAGTAAAGCCGTAAAAGTGGCTCTTCCTCCTCCAAAAGCCGCAGCTTGGGCAGAAATACCGCCGGGTCACAGCCTTTGGGCAGCACCACCCGATAGGTCATCACCGGTTCCAAAACCGGGGCAGGGGCATCGGTCTCAAAGCCAAAGCCCTGACCGATAAAGCTCTCGTTCAGACCGCACAGAGCGCAGACCTGACCGGCAGCCACCTCTTCGGTGGTTTCAAATTTTTCGCCGGAATAAAGCCGGATCGCGGTAATCTTTTCCTCCCCCAGCATACTGCGGACTTTTAAAACACCACCGGTGACCTTCAGCCAGGTCAGGCGGTTGCCCTGGGCATCCCGGGAGATTTTATAGACCCTTGCGCCAAATTCTGTCGGGTAGTCTTTCTTTGGCGCAAAGCGGTCTAAAGTGTCTAAAAGCAGGTCAATGCCCTGTACATGGAGGGCAGAGCCAAATACACAGGGAAACAGCTTTCGCTGTGCGGTAAGTGTACGCATTGCAGAATCGGACAGTGTGCCTGTTTCTAAAAATTGCTCCAACAGGGCCTCATCGCACATGGCAGCCTGCTCGTTGAAGTCCGGGCTTTCCACATCGGCACAGCCGCTGCTGAGTCGGTCCTGCAGTTGTTTTAGAAGCTTTTGCCGGTCTGTGTCCGGCAGGTCCATTTTATTGATAAACAAAATGGTGGGCACATTGTACCGCTGCAGCAGTTCCCACAGCGTCCTGGTGTGTGCCTGAACACCATCACTGCCACTGATGACCAGTACGGCGCAGCTGAGCACCGGCAGCACCCGCTCCGTCTCCGGGGAAAAATCCACATGGCCGGGGGTGTCGATGAGGGTCAGGTCTGCGTGTTCAAGGGACAGCCGAGCCTGCTTGGAAAAAATGGTGATGCCCCGGCGGCGTTCCAGATCGTGGGTATCCAAAAAAGAATCCCCGTGATCCACACGGCCCAAGGTCCGCTTTGCGCCGCCTGTGTACAGCAGTGCCTCAGACAGTGTGGTCTTGCCGGCATCCACATGGGCAAGAAGCCCAACGCAAATATTCATAGCTGTCCCTCCTTTCGATTTTTAAGTATTATAGCATAATTGTCTCTGTTAGTCGAGAAAAATTAACGATAACCAATTAAGCCTTATAGTATTAAGAAACGCTGTCATCCCGAGCGAAGCCGAGGGATCTATCCGTCTTCAAATATCAAAGCAGATAGATTTCTCCACTCGCTACGCTCGGTCGAAATGACAGCGTTTTCTTAACTTAATGATGTTGCTCGAAGGTGGCAAGGGTGTTATTTAAAAAAGCTTTCTGTGTCGATCTTCTGATAGCCGCCGAAGCTGCTGGGGCAGGCGAAGATCTCGTCGGCCAGTTCCTCGCCCAGGAACATTTTGGTGATCTCGTTGGTCTTGGCGGTGATGTCAACATCCTTAAAGACCTCAGGATAGACGGTTTTTGCAATAAACCAGGTGTTAATGAGGTTCAGCTCGTAGTTGGTGTAATAGGCGTTAAAGGCCATTTGCAGATAAACCTCACCGTTTTGCCAGGCCTTACAGGTGTCAAATATGGTGGGATCTTCGGCGTACAGTGGCTTAATGTTCTTTACAGCCGCCGCATCCATGATCATAATGTCCATCTGCTGGCTGAGGTCCACAAACTTTTCTTCCTCAATGGGGCCTACACCCTCCATGCCCAGGCCGCTGACAACGTTTTTAACGCCTGCGATCTTGAAGGAAATGTAGTTTTCTGCGGTCATCAGATGGTTGGTTGTGCCCCAGTTGCCCAGGCCGCAGATGTAGACGGCGGGCCTGTCTTCTTCGGGGACAGTGGCGGCCAGCTGCTCGATGGCTGCCCGCTGCTCATCAATGAAGGTAATCAGCTCTGTTGCACGCTGCTGCCGGTCAAAGACCTTGCCCAAAAGCTCCATAGAGCCTTTGAATTTCTCATCAAATACGCCCTGGCCACCGGTGCTTAAGGTGATCACCGGTACACCCAGCTGCTCCTGAAGGGCGTTCATTTTATCTGCATCTTCAAACTCAGAAATGACGATGTCCGGGTCACAGCTGAGAATTTTTTCCGCCTCGGCAGCCTGAGCCATGGGGCCACCGACGCCACAGGAGGGCAGGGTATTGAAGGTGTCGCCGTAGGCCAGTACATAAGGTCTTGCCACAGAGTCAAACATGGCAGGGCGGCCTTCGGCATTTACATTGTCAATATCCTCTACGCCGCACAGCAAGCTTACATCACCGATATAGCTGTACATTCTCAGTGCACCTGCGCCGATGCAGACCACTCTTTTATAGCTGCCGGGAGTGACGGTGACGGTGCGGCCCACCATGTCGGTAACGAGGGTAGAACCGTCTGCGGGAACGCCTTGTACGCCACAGGCGGTAAGGCTCAGGGTAAGAACCAGTGCCAAAAGCATTGCGATAAATCGTTTCATATGCATCATCCTTTTCTTTTTGATGGTGTCATTATAGCAAGCCCCCGGGAAGCTGTGAAGCCCCCCAGGGGGTTAAAATTTTTAAGTTAAAATAACGGTCTGTCCATCGATCTCCACGATCCGCACCTGCGCGCCGTAGATGTCTTCAATGACCTCCGGGGTGACGATCTCCTTGCCGCCTGCGTACTTGATCACGCCGTCCTTCATAAAAAAGAACTTGTCGCCCAAACTCAGGGCCTGATTCAGGTCATGAAGTGAGGAAAGAATGCTGATGTTCTGTTCTTTGGCAAGCTTTCGGGCCTCCTCCATAATCAGCTGCTCGTTGGCAATGTCCAAATTGCCAGTGGGTTCATCAAAGACCATCAGCTTGGGCTCCTGGGCCATAGCACGGGCAATGGCGATCTTCTGCCGCTCACCGCCGGACAGCTCGTCCACATTGCGGTGGGAAAAGCTTTGCAGCCCCATGTCCCGAATGATCTTTTCGGCGGCTAAGTAGTCGCTGTAGCTGGCCTTGAAGCCGAAATGGGATACCCGGCCCATCAGGATCGAGTCAAATACACTCAGTGCGCCGAATTGGATGTCCTGTGGCACATAGGCGATCCGGCGTGCCCGCTCCCGGCGGGACATTTTCAGTAAATTCTCACCGTCGAATTGGATCGTGCCGCTGGTAGGGGCGTGGATGCCTAAAATATTTTTAAACAGGGTGGTTTTGCCGGAGCCATTCTTGCCAAGGATAATCCCAATTTCCCCCTGTTTCAGCTCTAAGCTGGCACCACGGAGTACCTGCCCGCTATGGCGATTGTAGCGGAAATAAATATTTTCGACCTTTAGCATCGGCGGTTCTCCTTTCTGCTGAAAATGATGGCAATGAAGAAGGGCGCACCCAGCAGGGAGGTGATTGCACCGACAGGAAGGGCAGAGCCGTTACCTATACTGCGGGACAGGGTATCAGCAAGCAGCAGAAGCAGACTGCCGCTAAGGGCAGAGGCAGGGATGGTGACCCGGTGATCCTGACCCAGCAGCTTTTTGGTCACATGGGGGCAGATGATACCCACAAAACCAATGACACCCAAAAACGAAACGCATACAGCCGTCATGATGGAGGCCAGCAGCAGGGTAGTAAAGCGCAGTGCTTCCACATGGATGCCCATGGTCTTGGCGGTAGCCTCGCCGCTTAAGAGGGCGTTATACTTCCAGGACATGACCATGAAAAATACAAAGCCGATCAGAACGATAACCGCCATGATGGCATCTGTTTCATAGGTAGCCCGACCCAAGTCGCCGAAGCTCCAGACCACGGCGGCGGACAGACCCACATCGGTGGCATAGAACTGCAAAATGGTGGTGGCGGCAGTCCATACAGAGCCAATAGCCATACCGGCCAGCACTACCACATTGGGGGAGAAGGACCGGATGGTGCAAAGGCCCAAGATCAGCAGCACTGAAAGGGCCGCAAACACAAAGGCCATAGCGCCGGTGGCGTAGGGATTTGCACCCACATCGAAGCTTTGGATGTTATTGCCGGTGGCTAAGAAACCGCCTGCAAAGGCAATAATGGACAGGTTCGCACCGAACACTGCCGCATTGGATACGCCTAAGGTGGAGGGGGATGCCATGGGGTTATTAAGGGTGCTCTGCATCACAAGGCCGGACACGCCCAGGCCTGCACCGGCAATCACCGCTGCCAACACCCGGGGAATACGGATGCGCCAAATGATGCGGCTGTGGGCACGGCTGCCTTTTCCCAACAGGGCGTTCAGCCCCTGCCGGAAGGTCATGCTGGACGAGCCTACAAACAAGCAGCCCACCGCCACAACGATCACCGCCAGGGCAAGAAGGGCCAGCACGATGGTATATTTTTTATGCTGTTTTTTCAGTATAGCGTGCATAGAAAACTCCAAATATAATATAGGGAAACGGATTCTTCGTCGCACTGCTCCTCAGAATGACAGAGAAAACCTGGAAGCCTGCTTGTCATCCTGAGCAACCACAGGGAGCCGAAGGATCCGCTTCTTTATTTGTATACACATTATAACACATAACCATCTTTCTGCGTAACCCCCCCTGGGGGATGTTTTTCCCGAATGCGCAAAAATTCGTCCCCGGGTGGGGACGGACTTCTTATTTCGCGGTAAGGTTTTTATTGTTTTTCGGTTTTTTCTGCTGGTTAAGCCAGGTGTTCATGACGAGCTTGTGGGGCAGAAGCTTGACTGCCAGTACCTGGGCTTTTACCGGGAAGCCGTGGATGGATACATCCTTTTTGGTTTTATACAGGTCCTTAAGGCCGGTTGCTACCACATCCTTTGCCTCCCACAGGCGGTTATAGTACTGCACCTTGCCGTCGTTGGTCTGCAGGGCGTGGTTAAAGAACTCTGTTTTGACCCAGCCGGGGTTCATCGCCATGACCCGGATCCCCTTGGGCTTCAGCTCCCGATTCATGGCACGGCTGTAGCTGAGGACGAAGGCCTTTGTTGCACCGTAGGTGGTAATATACGGCACCGGCTGGAAGGCGGAAAGGCTGTCCAGCTCCAAAATGTGGCTGCCCTTTTCCATATAGGGAATGGTCAGCCGGGTCATGGCAACCAGCGCCTTGCAGTTTAGATCCAGCATCCGCAGGTCATCACCCAGGGAGATGTTTTCGTAGCTGCCGAATTTACCGAAGCCTGCGGCATTGACCAGCAGCTTTACATTGGGCTTTTCCTGCTCCAAAAGCTTTTCGTAGGTCGTGAAGCTTTCACTGTCACACAGGTCCAGCACCACCGGCCGCACCGGCACATCGGCCTTTAATTCCCGAAGAGCCTGCTCCCGCCGTGCGATGACCCAAATTTCATCGACCTTTACATAGCCGCCCAGCTGCAATACAAATTCCTTGCCCATACCGGAGCTTGCGCCGGTAACAACTGCAATATTCATAATTGTTCCTCCACAAATTTAAGTAGTGCTGTTTTTTCGTTAGGCAGCTGCTCCTCCTGCACCTGCACAAGAAGCTGCTTTAAAAGCTGCCCCAGCTTTGGGCCGGGGTCAATGCCCAAGGCCATCAGGTCCTGTCCGTTTACAGCCAGGTCCCGGATGTGCAGGCAGGCATCCTCCTGCCGCAGCTCGTCTAAAATTTTCTCAACAGGGCCGTAATCCGGAGTGTTTACCCCAAAGTCTGCCTGTTGCAGAAGCAGTAGCTTTTCTACCGCTTCCCAGCCGTGCTTACTCAGCAGGCGGGTCAGAATTTTCTTATCGGGCTGCAGGGGGTTCATGTGCAGCTTAATGAGCTTTACCACCATTTCCCGCAGGGCGGTAGGGGCTTTCAGCCGCCGCAGTACCGTATCGGCCATTTGGGCACTGACCGATGCATGGCCGTAAAAATGGCCTTCGCCCCGGTCGTCCATTGTAAAACAGGGGGGCTTTCCAATATCGTGGAGCACCGCAGCCCAGCGCAGAGCCGGGTCTTTGGGCGTCCGTTCCACCACATGGGCGGTGTGGGTGTATACATCGTGGATGTGGTGGCGGCTATGCTGGATAAAACCAATACAAGGCGTAAGCTCCGGCAGTACAGCGGTCAATACCTGCTTAAAAAGCAGAAGATCTTCTGCTTTTGCGATCAGCAGGATCTTGCTGAGCTCATCGAAGATACGCTCCACGGAAAGGCCTTCCATGGTGTGGGCCAGGTCGTTCATAGCCTGTAAGGTTTTTTTCTCCGGCTTTAAGCCGAAGCGGATGGAGAATCGCACGCCCCGCAGAATCCGCAGAGCATCCTCCCGGAATCGTTGCTCCGGGTCACCGACGGTCCGCAGAACCTGATCCTTTAGATCCTGTTGACCGCCCCAGGGGTCCACATAGCCGGTGGCCGGATTGTAGGCCATGGCGTTGACCGTGAAATCCCGGCGTGCCAGGTCCTCTTCAACCTTGCCTACAAAACGCACCCAATCCGGGTGGCGGCTGTCGGCATAGCCGCCCTCGGTGCGGAAGGTTGTGATCTCATAGTTTTCGTGGTCTACGATCACGCCCACAGTGCCGTGCTTGATGCCGCTGAGGACAAGTGGCAGGTCTTTAAAGACCTCTTGCAGATGCTCTGGGGTGGCATTGGTGCACAGGTCATAGTCATGGGGTGTAAGGCTCAAAAGAGAATCCCGCACACAGCCGCCGACCGCATATACGGAAAAACCGGCATTTTGCAGCTTTTCCATACAAAAAAGTGCCTGAGGGGGTAAATACATTACGCCCATTCCTTTCCGGGCAGGCTGTCCAGAAGCATCCATGCAGCCATAGAGAGATAGAACACCCAGCTCTGGCCGCTTATGGACATCATGGAAAAAAACAGTGCAGCCTGGCTGAATATGAAATACTGCCACTGGGCAGGCTGACCCAGGTCCTTACAGGCTCGGTGATAGGTGGCAAGCATGATGCAAACAGAGCCGAGAAGGGGAAACAGGTAGTCACGAAGCTGGGGCTGCCGTGTCCAAAGCTGATACTGCTGCAGCAGATGGAAAACGAAAAATACAACGATTACCGCATAGGCCCAAATATTCATGGACTTGCCCTTGCTTCTGCAATTGCCCATCAGAACCAAAACGGCCACCGAGCCGAAGCCGAACAGGATACTTAAAAGCCCTGCGATTTGTGAGATTCCAACCTGTTCTGTGGCGGACATGGTGCCAAATTCTGAAAAGGCGGTGATCAGCAGACCCAGCGCACCGATATAACAGCCAACGGCACCTGCGGTGGATTTGCCGGGGGTGGTGGGCGTCTTGTCCATAAAAATGGCAAATACGGCAAGTATTGCCGCAACGCCCAAAAGCAGCACAAGCATGGCAATGGTGGAGGGATGACCGGAGATCACAAGACCCTCCGGGTCTGTGCCGGCAGAGCCGTTCCAAAAGCGGAAAAGAATGCCCACCGCACCTAAAAATGCGGTGCACAGGGGTAAGATTGTGGTTTTCAGTTTCATATTGCTCACCTCAGCATAAGATACAGTTCAATAGCACCGGTCAGCAGGGGCTGGTGCAGCAGATAGATCCAAAGAGATTGCCGTCCGCAAAAAGAGAGGAAGCGGATCAGGAAGAACCGGGGATTAACTTTGGGCATTAAGGATGTTTTCTTTTTATAAAGGGTTCGGCCCAAAAACGCACCCAATACAAAAAAGCCTAAATTAGGCAGCAGGGGGAAATAATCCGAGGAGGAAAAGCCCGGGTACATAAAGCCCAGCCAAATCAGGTTTTTGGTCTGCACCAGGACGTTTTCGTAAATATACAGGCCGTACACGATCAGAGCCATGCCCAAAACCGGCAGCACCCAGGTCTGCAAATGCTTTAAACAGGGCCACAGCAGCATACAAATGCCCAGGCAATGCAGCACGCCAAAATAAATAATGATGTCTTTGCTTGCATACTCCAGCCGGTACATGCCATAGGTCACCGCCGTGACCAGCATTCCGGCGGCAAAAACGATGATGCCTCGCCGGATGGGGTGATGCCCCAGGGTCACGCAGATGCCGGAGATCAGCAGAAACAGCACACCGCCCCATTGGGATATAAAGTAGAATAGCTTGTTGTCCTGAAGTTCGATCAGGCCGTACATATAACCCAGGTCAAACAGCAGGTGTACCACCACCATGCCCAGGACACAAATGCCCCGCAGGGCATCCAGCTCCCATATTCTTCGGGATTTTGTCATGAAAAAGCCTCCTGAAATATAGCTTTTAATTATTATATCAGCATTATGTGCTGAAATCCAGTACTTTTAGAAAAATTCCCCTTGTTTTGCGGCTTGTTGAGGAGTATAATAGGAATATTATAACACAGGAGGCATTTTATGCTTATTGGACTTATGACATTGATCGCCGTGGCCGCTGCTGCGGGACTGGCTCTGGGCTGTAACGGCTTTGCAGGCTTCGGCTGGCTGTGGCAGCTGCCTGTGGGTTTTTTAGGTGCGTTTTTGGCGCAGCTGATCCTGTTGTTTTTGACTATGGTGGTTATGACCAAATTCGTTAAAATGGACCAGGTTCAGGAGAAGGATAATAAATTCTTCCGCTTTGTGATCAACGAGGTGATCGTTCTGCTGATCACGCTGCTGGGTGTAAAGATTGAAACAAAGGGTCTGGAGAAGCTGCCCAAGGACAAGCGGATCATGGTGGTATGTAACCACTTAAATGATACAGACCCGGTGGTGCTGCTGCACTACTTTAAAAAATACGAGCTGGCCTTCATTTCCAAGCGTGAGAACGATAAGAAATTCCTGATCGGTCCGTTCCTGCGTGCCATTTTGTGCCAGCCTATCAACCGTGAAAATGACCGGGAGGCCTTAAAGACCATTTTGCACTGCATCGACCTCTTAAAGCGGGACGAGGTGTCTATCGCCGTGTTCCCCGAGGGCTATACCAGTATGGACGGCCTGCTGCACCCCTTCCGTCCCGGCGTGTTCAAGATCGCCCAGCGGACGAAAGTGCCGGTGGTGGTCTGTACGCTGCGGGACACCCAAACCATATTTAATAATATCCTGCATCTTAAAGGTAGTAAGATCAGCCTGAGCGTGCTGGATGTGATCCGGCCCGAGGAGTACGAGGGACTCAGCGCCGTGGAGCTTTCGGATAAGGTCCATAAGCTGATGGCCGATGACCTGGGTCCTGATCTTGTGCTGCCGGAAGAAAGTACTTGATTTCACAGCCAATTAAAGCTATAATATAAAAAATTTTCCGTTTGGAGGAGAAGTATATGAAAAACAGCGAAAAAACCTTGGATATGATCGTAAATCTTTGCAAAAACCGGGGCTTTGTCTACGCCGGCTCTGAGATCTACGGCGGCCTGGCAAACTCTTGGGACTACGGCCCTCTGGGTGTGGAGTTTAAGAATAACGTGAAAAAGGCATGGATGAAGAAATTCGTCCAGGAGTCTGACTATAATGTGGGTTTGGATGCAGCCATCCTGATGAACCCCCAGACCTGGATCACCACCGGCCACGTGGGCTCCTTCTCCGATCCCCTGGTGGACTGCAAGGGCTG
>CAYMPY010000066.1:0-10951 GCA_964392535.1 uncultured Oscillospiraceae bacterium | reverse complement strand
TTAAGCAGAAACCCAAAACCCTCCTCTGTCATTCTGAGCGAAGCGAAGAATCCGTTTTCCCCCAAAATTAGATATTCTGCTTGATGTTATGTAAACCAAGAGTATATAGTACAACCAAATGTATTTTTGCAGTAGAGGCGAATTTTGTTCGCCTACCCATTGTCCTATGCAAGCGAATTGGTAAATGGACCACCGTTCATAACTCAATCCAATAACAAAGGAAAGCGTAAAAACTACCTGGTTTGCATAACACAGAATGTGGGGGGAAGCTGTATTCTTTTGCAGGAAAACGGTTCTCTGCGACTTTAGGTTGACAAGAAGGCTGGAATTACATCCAATTCTTTTAGCATAAAAAGTCTAATGGTGTGATGTCAATAGACGAATGAAAAGTGGGCAATTGAAAACCTGTTGCAGGGATCGCCATAAAAGACGGTCCTTGCAACAGGTTTTTGTCAATAGCCGACGGCCAGACCAAGCAGGAGCAGAAGGCTGGTTAACAACAGGTTCAAAAGCTGAAATTTTACACTCCATTTAAACCATTTGGGATAGCTTATGTCTGCAAGGCCCAGACTAATCAGTAATGCAGGATTGGTGGGGTAAAACACATTGGAAAAACCGTCGCCAAAAGCAAATGCAAGCACACAAAGCTGGGCGGAAATGCCAAATACACCAGCCATGGGCACGATCAGGGGAATCAGCATAAAGGCTTTGGCGGAGCCGGAGGGAATAAAGAAGTTCAGTGCCAGCACCAGCAGATAAATAAACAGGATCACAGACCATTTTGGCAAGGTCCGGGCAAGGCCCACAGCACTGTGAAGCAGAGAGTCCAGAACCTTTGCTTCTTCCAAGGTGTAGCGGATGGAAGATGCCATCAGGATCATCAGTACCGCAGGCAGGATGGAAACAAAACCGTTTACGAAGGCTTTAAATTTATGAGCCATTCCGCAGACGGTGCAGGAACAGATACCTGCAGTTAAAAAGGTGACGGCAACGATGATCATGGTAAAGTCCTGCAGTACCGTAATAAAGCCGGAGCAAAGCACCACTGCAATACCCACACCCAGTATGGTCAAAAACCACCGCAGACCGCGGTTCATGTTGGCATCGGGGGTAAAGCTGGTTTCCTGAGCAGGGGGCTTTTCGATTTTCCTGGCATGCAGGCTCTGTATCACCATCAGTAGGCCATAGATTAGCCCGAAGGACAATAGCCGCAGCCATATACCGGAAAACATGGGTAGGCCGGCCAGTTGTTGTGCAACGCCTACGGTAAATGGGTTGCAGATGCCGGCAGCGAAGCCACAGCCTGCCGCCAATAGGCTCATCGTCAGGCCTGTGATCGCATCCCAGCCGAGGCTGACAGCCAGTGCAACCACAATGGGTACCATGGGCACACATTCTTCGAAAGAACCGATCATGGAGCCCATGGACATAAACAGTAATGTGACCACGGCCATCAGCTGATAGCGGACTTTTCCAAAGCGGTGGGTGGTCTTATGAAGCAGGTACTGCATCAGGCCGCATTGCTCCAGACAGCTGAAAATACCGCCGATGATCAGCAAAAATGCAATTACAGCAATGAGTGTTCCACCGCCGGAAGCACCCAATACCAGAATAGGGGACAGCAGCCATTTCCAAAAGGGCAGACCGCCCCGGACCGGGGTAAAGCCTGCGGCGGTGTCGATCATTCCGTCTGCAGACCGGGCATACATACCGCCGGGTATAAAAAAGGTGAGTATATAGCTGACAACCATCAGTGCCAGAATTACGGCAATGGCACCGATAAAAGATCTTGCGCCTATATTCAAACCGGCTTGTTTTTTAGCTTCCACTTGACTCTCTCCCTAAATATCTTCACTGTCGATGACCTTATACCCTGCATCCATGAGGGCCTGGGCCAAGACACCTGCGCCGTCACGGAGCGTGCCGGAAAATGTGCCGTCATAGACCTGCTTGACGCCGCAGGTGGGGCTGCGGGACTTTAAAACCGCACAGTCAATATCCGGATTTTCTTTAACAATTTGATCAGCGGCCAGCCGCAGTGCTTTGTCAACACTGTGGCCGTCCCTGGTCTTTACTTCACCCTGCACGATCTCCACAGGGGTTCTGGGTGTACCCAATCCGGCCATGACCTCCGGGCAGACGGGGATCACCTCATGACCCTGCAGAAATTCGATAACGGCGGGACAGTGGTTGTTCCCGCCGTTATATTTGCAGTTTCTGCCCAGTAGGCAGGCACTGACTAAAATCTTCATTTGATCAGCAGCTCTGCGATCTGAATGGCATTGGTTGCAGCACCCTTGCGGACCTGGTCACCGCAGCACCACAGGCACAGACCGTTTTCGTCGGTCAGGTCCGGGCGGATACGGCCCACAAATACGATGTCCTGATCGGTGGTATCCAGGGGCATGGGATACTGCTTTGCACCCAAATCATCCACCAACTTACAGCCGGGGGCCTTTGCGATGACCTGCCGTGCCTGCTCTACGGCAATGGGCTTATCAAAGTGCAGGCTAACGGAAATGGAGTGGCTGCGTACAACAGGTACACGGACACAGGTGCAGGACACCTTTAATTCCGGCAGATGCATGATTTTGCGGCCTTCGTTCTGCAGCTTCATTTCCTCGCTGGTGTAGCCCAGTGTCTGCTCGCCGCCGATTTGGGGGATCAGGTTATAGGCGATCTGATAGGGGAAGATTTTGGGCTCATAGCTTTCGCCCTTAGATAATGCTTCCACTTCGTCCATCAGTTCCACAGGACCGCCTGCGCCTGCGCCGGAAACGGCCTGATAAGTGGAGGCGGTCATGGCCCTGATGGGGGAGAGACTGTTCAGTGCATTGACAGCAGTAACGGTAATGATGGTGGAGCAGTTGGGGTTGGAGATAATGCCCTTGTGTTTTTTTACATCCTCAGGGTTGACTTCGGGCACAACCAGGGGCACATTTTCGTCCAGGCGGAATGCGGAGGAGTTATCCACAAACACAGCACCGGCTTTGACGATGGCAGGCGCAAACTGCTTTGCAATATCGTTTTCGGCTGCGCCCAAAACGATGTCCACGCCCTCAAAGGCTTCTTCGCAGGCAAGCTGGATGGTCACATCCTCGCCGCGGAACTTAAGGGTCTTGCCTGCGCTCCGTGCGCTGGCAAGAGGGATCAGCTTTCCAACAGGGAAATTGCGTTCCTGCAGAATATTGATCATTTCCTGTCCTACGGCACCGGTGGCACCCAGGACGGCAACGGTATAAGTATTCATAAGCTAAACCTCACTTTACAAAGCTGTCATACAGCACACGGATAGCGGACTTAAAGTCCTTGTTTTCCACACCGAAAATAATATTCAGCTCGTCGGGACCCTGGTTGATCATACGAATGTTGATACCTGCCTGGCCCAGGGCGGCGAAGATCTGACCGGACACACCGGGACGGAAGGCCATCCGGTGACCAACGGCGGCAACGATGGCGATCTGATCCAAAACCGTAATATTATCCGGCTCCAGATCCCGATGAAGCTCTGCCAGAATGGCGTACAGCTGGGGCGCAATGACCTCTGTAGGCATGACGAGAGAAACATTGTCAATGCCGTTGGGCACAAAGTCCACGGAAATATGGTGACGCTCCAAAACGGTCAGGATTTTCCGCAGAATACCGACCTGGCTGGTGAGCCCTCTTTTAAAGATGGTGATAATGGAGAAGTCCTTCTTTCCGGTGATGCCGGTGATGACCCGATGGGGATCAATGTCGGTGTCGAAATTCTCCTGGATGATGGTGCCCGGGTCCTCCGGGGCGTTGGTGTTGCGGATATTGACGGGAATACCCTTTTCACGGACTGGCAGGATGGTGCCCTCATGGAGCACATTGGCACCGGCGTAGCTGAGCTCACGAAGTTCATCGTAAGTGACCTCTGCAATAGGCTGGGGGTCATCCACGATCCGGGGGTCAGCCATTAAAATGCCGGAAACATCGGTCCAGTTTTCGTATACATCCGCATCCAGTGCGGCGGCAGCCAGTGCGCCGGTGATGTCACTGCCGCCTCTTGTGAAGGTTTTGATATGACCGTCGGGCATGATGCCGTAGAAGCCGGGGATCACAACGCCCTTACCCCGAACCAGCTTTTGCAGTGCGGCGTAGGAATTCTCCTGATCCACAGTGCCGTCCATATTGAAGAAGATCCAATCGGCGGCATCCACAAACTCAAAGCCCAGGTAAGCGGCCATCAGCTTGGCGGAGAAATACTCGCCCCGGCTGGCCAGCTCATCGGCAGTGACGGACTTGGAATCCAGCCGCAGCTTTAGTGCGGCAAATTCCTGCTCTAAGTCCAACTGAATATCCAAATCATCCCGGATCTGCAGATACCGGGCGGTGATCTGTTCAAAAATGGGAGTGCAATCCACACCGTACTGGGTGTGGGCGTGGCACAGGTATAGAAGATCGGTGATCTTATGATCCTTCTTATCCCGCTTACCGGCGGCGGAAACCACCACCACACGGCGGCCGGGATCAGCAAGAATAATATCCCGGATCTTCCGATACTGGCCGGCATCGGCCATGGAAGAACCACCGAATTTTGTTACTTTCAACATGCTAATTCCTCATTTCACTGCAGCAATAAATGCATTGGGGTACTCCTTGCGCCATGCGTGCATGGCCTCCACGGACACAGGCTTTGTCACAGCTGCGTGACCCCAGTTTTCCTTGGTGTTAGCCTGCAGCCAGGTGTCGGTCTCGCCGCTTACATAGTAGCACAGCTCATCGGTGTTCTTGGCGGCAATCTTCTCACCGTAGGGGCTGTAGAAGCCCTTGCCGGCCAGCACATCGGCGCAGTCCTGAATTACATTATGAGCGGTGGGGTAGCGGCCTGCACCCTGACCGTAGAAGCTCATTTGACCGGAGGCAGAGCCGTGGAGGGTGATCAGGTTAAAGTTGCCGGGCACAGCGGCCTCCGGCTGACCCTGGGGGACCAGTGTGGGCTGGACATAGGCGCTGACTGCGCCGTTTGCACACTTGCCGGTGGAGATTAGCTTGCACACAAGGCCGTGGGCAGTAAACTGTGCCACATCATCGGCAGTGATCTTGCTGATCCCGCAAACAGGGACTGTTTCCGGGATCAGGCTGACCCCAAAGCCGATATTGGAGGAGAGGATCACCTTATGCCAGGTATCGATGCCCTCCACATCGGTGGTGGGATTGGCCTCGGCGTAGCCCAGCTGCTGGGCCTGCTTCAGTGCCTCATCATAGCCAAGACCCAGGCGGGTCATGGAGTCTAAAATGTAGTTACAGGTGCCATTCATAATGCCGCCGACCTGCTCTACGGTTTGGGTGCGGCGGGTGCGCTCCAGCTCGCTGAGCCAGCTGATGCCGCCGCCTACAGCAGCGGTGCAGCGGAAGCAGATGCCCTTTTCCTTTGCAAGGGGCACCAATTCATCATAAAAGGTGGCAACCAAAGCCTTATTGGAGGTGACGATGTTCTTACCGGCCTCCATGGCAGCACGGACAAACTCATAGGCAGGATGGAGGCCGCCCATGGCCTCTACTACGGTGTCGATGGTTTCGTCATTTAACACATCCTGAAAATTTTTGGTGACCTCTGCATCGGGCAGTGTCACATCCTCCAGGCAAACCACCTTGGAAATATTCATATCATCACGGCCCTGTGTCAGGTCATAAAAGCCTCTCCCAACCACGCCAAAGCCGAGAAGTCCGATCTTCATTGTAAAATCCTCCAATTTTTCTCTATAGCAAAAACAAATGTCTGTAACTCAAAACACTTGCAATTTTCACGAATACAGTATATCATAGACTAAATCAAATTGCAATAGTGCCAAAAAACCAAGGTTACACTTGTTTTTTAATTGTATTTGTGCAAAATTATCCTACAAGCGAGGGTTTATTATGAATTATCATTCTACAAGGAACAGCAGTACCTGTGTGGACAGTGCACAGGCGGTGCTCAGCGGCTTGGCAACCGATGGCGGCCTCTATGTGCCGCAGCAGCTGCCCACAGTGGATGTGGAGGCCTGCTTAAAGGAAAATACCATGGCCCAGGCTGCCCGGATCATTGGGGCATTTCTGCCGGATATTCCGGATATGGAGCAGCTGGTGAAAAAGGCCTATACAGGGAAATTCTCCAACCCGGAGCTGACCCCCACGGTGTCTGCCGGACCGTTTACGGTACTGGAGCTGTTTCACGGCCCCACCTCTGCATTTAAGGATGTGGCCCTTTGTATGCTGCCCCAGCTGTTGACGGCAGCCAGGAAGGTAAAGGGTGTAGGGGAGGATATCCTCATCCTGACAGCCACCTCCGGTGATACCGGCAAGGCTGCCTTGGAGGGCTTTAAGGATGTTGACGGTGTAAAGATCTGCGTGTTTTACCCGGAGGGCGGCGTTTCTGCGGTCCAGCGGGCACAGATGGTGACTCAGGAGGGCGGCAATGTGGCGGTTTGCGCCGTCCGCGGCAACTTTGACGATGCCCAGACCGGCGTTAAAAACATTTTCGCAGCCGCACCAAAGGGCTTCCGCCTTTCTACCGCCAATTCCATGAATATCGGCCGCCTTGCGCCGCAGATCACCTATTATTTTAAGGCCTATGAGGATCTTTTGGATTCCGGGAAAATTACCATGGGTGAGACTGTGAATTTCTGTGTGCCAACCGGCAATTTCGGTGACATTTTGGCAGGCTACCTGGCTAAAAAGCAGGGTCTGCCGGTGGGGCGCCTGATCTGCGCCTCCAATGCCAATAATGTGCTGACTGACTTTATCTGCACCGGTGCCTACGATCGCAGACGGCCACTGCACAAGACACTCTCGCCGTCTATGGATATTCTTGTTTCGTCCAATTTGGAGCGTCTGCTCTATTTTATGTCAGGGGATGCAAATTTGGTAGCGCAGCTGATGAAAAAGCTGAATACCGGGGGCCATTATCAGGTTTCCCCAGAGCTGCAAGAGGCCATTTCTGACGAATTTTGGGCAGGCTTCTGCGATGACCAAAAGGCGCAGGAAGTGATATATCGGGTCTTTAAGGACTACGGCTACCTGTGCGATACTCATACCGCCTCTGCCTGGGCTGTTGCGGAAGATTATGTAAACCAAACAGGGGACAATGCCCCGATGGTGGTGCTGTCCACTGCCTCCCCCTATAAGTTCCCGGCGGCGGTGCTGGGGGCACTTGGACCGGTGGAGACCACCGATGAATTTGAAATGATGGAGCAGCTTGCCGCAGTCAGCGGTGTGGCTGTACCCAAGAATCTGCAGGGTCTGCGGCAAAAGCAGGAACGGCACACTGCCGTTATTGACAAGGCCGATATGCTGACCTTTGTAACCAAGCTATAGGAGATAATGCCATGAAAAAAGTAACCATTCGGGTGCCTGCCACCACGGCCAATCTTGGCCCGGGCTTTGATGCCTTCGGCTGCGCCCTCAGCCTTTATACAGATGTGACCTTTGAGGAAACGGATTACGGCCTGGAGATCACCGGCTGTGATGAGGAGTTCACCGGTCCGGATAACCTGGCCTATGTGTCCTATTGCGCCGTTTTGGCCTCTCTCAGCGAGGAGGTGCGGGGTGTCAAAATTCATATTGACGCACAGATCCCCATTGGCCGTGGTTTGGGCTCTTCGGCGGCACTGCTGGTAGCCGGTGCCATGGGCGCCAATGTGCTGCGCGGCAACAAGCTGTCCACCCAGGGCTTACTCAATATCACCAACGCCATGGAGGGACACCCGGATAACCTGGCACCTGCCTTTTACGGCGGCCTGACCGCCTCCATGGTGGATAACGGCCTGCCGGTGACGGTGAATTTCCCCCTCCATCCCGATTGGGAATTTTTGGCACTGATCCCGGATTTCCCCCTTGCCACCCACTATGCAAGAAGCGTGCTGCCCACAGACTATGACCGGGCCGATGCGGTATATAATATTGCCCATGGCGCCATGGTGCTTAAGGCACTGGAGCTGGGTGATGAAAAGCTGCTGCGCAACGCCATGCAGGACCGCATCCACCAGCCCTACCGCAAAAAGCTTATTGAGGACTATGATGCCATTGAGTCGCTGGTGCGCACCACCGGTGCGGCCTTCTGTTTAAGCGGTGCAGGCCCCACGCTTCTGTGTATTACACTCGATGAGCGGTTAGAGGAGAAGCTGGCCAGAAAGCTGGATACCATCACCAAGAGAAAATGGGAGATGATCCCCCTGCACATTGAATTCCAGGGTGCAAGAGTGATTCATCAGGAATAAAAAAGAGACACAAAAGTGTCTCTTTTTTATTCCTGCTCCACCATTTCTTCCTTCAGCTCGCTGCGGCGGACCAGGAAGCGGCGAATGGCGAAGAGGCCTGCAATACAGGCCACGCAGGCCACATTGCTCCAAGGGTCATCGTGGGTCAGGATAACATGACGGGTAATAGCCACTGTCAGCACCTCCAAAATGCTGGCCGGGGTGGTATCAATGAGCATTCGCACAAACTCCAGGCCGACCACGATGGTCAGTACATTGTGCAGATATACACTCAGATCCAGGGCCTTATCCACCCAGAACATCTGATAAAACTCGTGGCACAGTGCCGCAACCAGCACCAAAATGGTTGTGGCCGCAATGAACCGTTCAATAAAATGCAGGATTCGGCGGAATACATGCTCCACCCGATGGTCGTGATGAGCCTGCTTTTTCATGCGTTCCTGCAGCTTGGGGTCTAAGGGGGCTTTTGTGTGATCCATAGGTTTTCCTCCTCCAGTTTTTTATATTGTACAACAAGAAGAGAAAAAATGGAAATGTTTTTTAAAAAATTTTTTATGGACAAATGTGATTGGCTGTGGTATAATTGTGCCATAAAATTTTGAAAAGGAGCGAATATCTATGTCTCGTTATATGCCTGTATATCAGTACCCGGAAATGATGCCGGTGGACATCTCCTTTGTATTTGAGGATGAAAAGCCCGCCGGTAAGCATGGCTTCTGCCGTGTCCAGGGTGAGAATTTCGTCTTTGAAGACGGCACACCTGTGAAGCTGTGGGGCGTGATCTTCAATGGCGCATCCTGCTTCCCCGATCATGCCTATGCCGAAGCAGTTGCTCAGCGCCTGGAGCAGGCCGGCTGTAACTATGTTCGCTTCCATCAGATGGACTCCGACTGGGCTACCCCCAACCTGTTCCGCTTTACCGCCGGTAAGCCCACCAGAACCACCCGGAAGCTTGACGAGCGTTCCATGGAGCGGCTGGATTACCTCATCAAGTGCCTGAAGGAGCATGGCATCTATGTGGGCGTGGACATGATCACCTACCGTAAATTTAAGCCCGGTGACGGTGTGCCCTTTGCAGAGGAGATGTGGGATAACCACAAGCACTACACCCTTTTTGATCCCCTGCTGATCGAGCTGCAAAAGGAATTCTGTGACAATTTCTGGAATCACTATAACCCTTATACGGGCCTTGCCTACAAGGATGATCCCATTTTCACCTTCTGCGTCATCACCAATGAGAACGATCTGTTCCGTCCCTTTAACTATAACTATAAGTGGCATCGTATTAAGTACTATGATGACCAGTTCCGTGCCATGTTCGACCAGTGGCTGAAGGAAGAGGGCATCGAGTATGATGCCTGGGATTGTGATCTGGATTGCAAGGACGAGCCTCTGATCCGTTTCAAGATCGTGGCAAATAAGAAGTATGCCCGGACCATGTATGACCATATCCGCTCTTTGGGCGTGAAGATTCCCCTGTGCTGCACCAACTGGGAAAAGGGCAACGGCCTTGTTATAGCCCAGGAGGAAATGGACTTCCAGGATGCACACTGCTACTACTATGACTGGAGCTGGCAGGAGTATGAAAAGACTAGCCAGCAAAAGAGCCTGATGGATTCTGTGGCCTGTCCCTGGGCCGGTCAGCTCAGCACCCGTATCCACGGTCAGCCCTTTACCATGACCGAGTGGGATATGCCCTGGCCTAACTCTTACCGCTGTGAAGCACCGATCTGGTTTGCAGCCATGGGCTGTCTGCAGAACATCAGTGCCATGAGTATCCATACTTACGGCTACCATACCCGCCGTGATCACCATAGCCTGTTGGGTAAGGAGTCCTCTTCCAATACCCTGGGTATGACCCCCTTCCGTGAAGGCCTGTTCACCTGCTGGAATGACCCGGCAAAGTTTGGCCTGTTCTATCACAGCGCATTGATGCTCCGCCGTGGCGACGTCAGCCCCGCCAATCATGTTATCGGCGCAAGACCTGTGGATGTGACACAAAAGGAAATCAAGCTTGCCCAGACTGCCGGTGATATTCATCAGATCCATGTGGTCCTGGATTCCACAGATACCTCTGATCTGACCGATATCCGTCCTGCAACGGAGGCCTACCCCCGTGAGAATCCCAAGAAGGTGGTCTCTGATAACGGTCAGCTGTGGCGTGATTTTGCCCGCCGCATCGGTGGTGTGGATTCTCCCCGTACCCAGGCGGCCTTTGGCGTGATCGGTCAGCGGAAGGCCAATGGTGCACCGCCCATTACGGTAAAGCTCAGCAGCATGATCGTTCAGTGTAATACAGACCTGGCAACCATTGCCCTGTCTTCTCTTACAGATGATCCCATCGAAAAGTCTGACTCCATGCTGCTTAGTGCCATCGGCAGAGCCAGCAACCACGGTCAGCGGATGGACGGCGAAAAGCTGCTGGATATCGGTACGAATCCCATCGAGGCAGAGATCATCGACGCGGTGATTTCCATTAAGACCGACAACACCAAGCTTCGTGTCTGGTCTGTCAACTCCGAGGGCTTCTATATCGGCAACCCCGAGGTCACCCACGAGGACGGCTGGATGAAATTCCACATCGGCCCCAACTACCCCGGTCTTTACTACCTGATTATGGAATACTAATATTAAGGGTCTGGTGCAAAACGAGCGTTTTGCACCAGACCCTTAACTGATATGTAATGACCTTTGTCAAGAGGGAAGATTTCCGAAACAGAGATCAC
>CAYMPY010000065.1:0-11059 GCA_964392535.1 uncultured Oscillospiraceae bacterium | reverse complement strand
CATGACGGAGCAGGTGGTGTGGTGGGAAGCGATGGTGCAAGTGCCGTTCTTGATGCCGGACTCCTTGACGATGTTCATGATATCGGTGGAGATATCATGGAAGGTGGGGATCCAGCCGCGGGACTGCAGCTCGATTTCCTTCTGAAATACTTTGAATTCCATTGGTATAGTCCTCCTATGTAAATTTAAATTGAAAACAAATTAGTGGCGGTCGTTCCATGCCTTGCGGCAGGCGGCGATCATCTCATCGACCATGGCGGCGCGGTCAGCAGCCTTGGCAACACCGGAAGAAGAACCGGTGGCATCGGCACCTGCGATGATGGTGTTATAAACATCCTCACCGCCTGCAATACCGGCAGCGGTCAGTACCAGAATGTCGGGGTTCACGTCCTTGACACAGCGGGTGGCAGCTTCCACGTACTCGGGGCCAACGCTGACGCCGGTACCGATCAGGGCAGAGGGCTCTGCAACGATGATATCGGGATTCAGGGTGGCGATCTTGGAGGCATCCTCCTCGGAATCGGCGCAGACGATGGTCGTCAGGCCAACTTCCTCAGCACGCTTGATGGTCTCAGCCAGTGTTTCAAAGGTCAGGGGCTTTTCCACATGGTTGAGCATAACACCCTCAGCACCGGCGGCAACCAGACTCTCGGGCAGGATGTCTGCCAGGCCTCTGCCTACAGGGATGGGGTCCATATGGGGTGCGAAAACGTGGATACGCTTGGTGTTTTCCTTCACACGGCGGATGTCTACCACAGGGCAGGTGAAGATGATATCGACATCATACTTCTCAGATGCGGCATCAGCAGCCTTGGCCAGCTCCAGAATCTCATCGCCATACAGATAAGACTTGGGGCCGATCTCAAAGAAGGGGGCTTTGATATTGGTCATTGGAATCATACTCCTCTCATAATTTTCTGCATATATTATAGCAACTAAGACATTATTCGTCAACAGAATTTTCCATAGAAATATTCATGATAAAAATAAAAAATTTTTATTTTTCCTATTGCTATCGAAGACGGTTTCCGTTATAATAGAACGGATAATAGGGTAGTTATACCATGTAGTTATTCATATGACGGAAATGAGGTTTACTTGTACTTATGGAGAGCCTGAAATTGATGGGCCAGCAGATCGCCCGTATGCAGTGGTACGATGTGCTGGATATATTGGTTGTTGCGGCACTGATTTACTATGTGCTGCAGCTGGTGCGGTCCTCCGGCACTACGAAATATGTGAAGATCGTGGCAGTGGTCGTGGCTGTCGTTGTGATCTCTGCACTGACTGAGGTGCTGAAGCTGCATTCACTGAACTTTATAATTGACCAGTTTTTGGATGTAGGTCTTATTGCGATTGTGATCCTGTTCCAGCCGGAGCTGCGGCGGATGATCGATCATGTCAGTAATGTCCGGCTCAGCAAGCTTTTTGGCATCACAAAGCCGGAGCAGGACCTGGTGGTTGCCATTGAGCAGGTGGTCAATGCCTGTGAGCATATGAGCAAGGAAAAGACCGGCGCACTGATCGTTTTTGCCCGAAGTAACCGTTTGGACGAGTATTTCAAAACCGGCACGGTTTTGGATGCACAGGTATCCGACCAGCTGCTGAGAAATGTATTTTTTCCCAAGGCGGCCCTCCATGACGGCGCCATGATCATCCGTGACGGACGGGTGGCGGCGGCCTCCTGTGTGCTGCCGCTGTCTGAGACTGACCGGCTCAGTGCTGACCTGGGTACCCGGCACCGTGCAGGTGTGGGCTTAAGTGAAGTGTCTGATGCGGTGGTGGTCATCGTCTCTGAGGAGACCGGTGCCATTTCCGTGGCCATTGGCGGTATGCTCAAGCGGCATTTGGCCCCCCAGACCCTGGATCGGCTGCTACGCAGTGAGTTGTGCACAACGGATAAACTGAAGGACGATAACATGGTGGTCAAGCTCCGCCAGCGGCTGCGCATTATGGAAAAGGGGGACAGTGAAAATGAAGAGTAAGATCATTCTGTTTTTAGTGTCCCTGGTGGTTGCTTTTGGCCTGTGGTTTTATGTGATCACCGTGGTCAGCCCTGATTCCGAGATCAGCATCAATAATGTTTCTGTCCAGTCCCAGGGCGAAAAGCTCCTGTTGGAGCAAAGTAACCTGATGGTGGTCACCGATATGTCGGACTTGGAGGTAGACCTGGTTTTAAACGGCAACCGCTCTGATCTGATTAAGCTCAGCCGCAGCAACATCACCATTACGGTGGACGTGTCCAAGATCGACCGTGCCGGCAAGCATGAGGTGACCTATGATATCACCCTTCCCGGCGACATTCCCAGTAATGCCGTGGCTGTGCAGACCAGAGACCCGGACCGGCTGACCCTTACTGTTGAAAACCGTGTCCGTAACCCGGAGGTTCCGCTGCGTATTATATACGATAAGACAGAGCTGCCCGGTAACTATACCATGAAGGAATCGGCCATGGAGTACCCGGAGACCATTACCGTTTCCGGCCCGGAGTCCATCATGAAGACCGTGGCCTATGCGGAGGTGCGGCTGGACCTGGATGGCCGTCAGGAGAGCTATATTGACGAAAGCGTTCCTTATGTGCTCTATGATAAGGACGGTGAGGAGATCGAAAGCGAGCTGCTGACCCATGACGGTTCGGTGCTTCTGACCATTCCCATCAACTATACCAAGGTGCTGCCCCTGAAGCTGCAGCTGAAGGCCGGTGGCGGCGCTGCGGAGAAGGATGCCCAGGTGCGGTTCTTCGTGCCCAAGCCAGAGGATTCTGACGAGCAGGACGAGGAGATCACCGGCATCACCGTTTCCGGCAGCAAGCCCATCCTGGACGGTGAGTCTGCGCTGACGCTGGCAAGCATCGATCTTTCCACGGTCCGTGACGGTGACAAGCTCACCTTCAGCCTGGAGGAGCTGCCCCTGCTCAAGGAGGAGGGTATCAACAACGAATCCGGCATTACCGAGATCTATGCCCTTATTACCTTCCCCCGGCTGAAGGAACAGGAGTTCCAGGATATGCTCATTTCCACAGTAGGTGTGGGTGAGGGCCTTCAGGCAAACCTGAGCCAAAAGCGGATCAGCATTATTGTCCGTGGCCCGGCCGACCTGGTGGAAAAGCTGGAGCGTGGAGATATTACGGTGGTGGTGGATCTGACCGGTGTGACCGAGAGTAAGGAATACTATCCTATTCGTGTCGTTTTCGGCGACGACTTTTCGGCGTTGGGTGCGCTGACCTCCACGGAGGATGACATTTTGGTGGAAGTGATTCGTCTTGCTGGGGACGAAGGCTAAGGATTACGAGAGGGATGAGGAACATGATTAAAAGCATGACCGGCTATGGCCGTGCGGTGGAGACCGTCAGCGGCCGTGAATTTACGGTGGAGATCCGTAGTGTAAATAACCGTTACTTAGATTGTTCAGTGCGGCTCCCCCGGATGCTGAGTTTTGCCGAGGATGCGGTAAAGCAGGCAGTGAAGAATTCTGTTTCCAGAGGCAAGGTGGATGTCTTTATCTCCGTCCATACCGAGGGCGGCGAGGAGGTTTCCGTCAGCCTGAACAAAAATGTCCTGGAGGGCTACCTGGCTGCTATGCGGCAGATGGTCACGGAGTACGGCATTACTGATGATATTTCTGTGTCTGTTGCTTCCCGCCTGCCGGATGTGTTTGCGGTTGAAAAGCCGGAACTTGACGAGGAGCAGCTGCTGCAGGACCTGATGAGCGTGGTCAATAAAGCCCTGGAGGGCTACGATGCCATGCGGTGTACCGAGGGTGCCGCCCTGGATCGTGATCTGCGCAGCCGTGGACAGACCATTTTGGAGCTGGTTTCCAGGGTGGAGGGCGGCAACGGCAAGACTGTTTCCGATTACCGTACAAGACTTGAAAACAAGCTTCGTGAGGTGTTGGAAAACACAGCCATTGACGAGAGCAGAATCCTCACCGAGGCGGCCATCTTCGCCGATAAGGTGGCGGTTGATGAAGAAACCGTTCGTCTGCGCAGCCACTTGGAGCAGATGAACAGTATGCTCACCACCGGCGGTGCTGTGGGACGGAAGCTGGACTTTTTGCTGCAGGAGATGAACCGGGAGACCAATACCATCGGCTCCAAGTGTACCGATGTAGAGCTTGCCCGCATTGTGGTGGATATTAAGGCAGAGCTTGAAAAGATCCGGGAACAGACCCAGAACATCGAATAAGGAGATGCCATGAAGCTGATCAATATCGGATTTGGCAGCCTGGTTGCTGCGGGGCGGATCCTCAGTGTGCTGGACCCGGATTCGGCGCCCATCAAGCGTGTTGTTCAGGAGGCGAGGGATCGGGCCATGCTGATCGATGCCTCTTACGGCAGAAAGACCCGATCGGTGATCTTAATGGATACAGATCATGTGATCCTGTCCGCACTGACCCCGGAGGCCATCGGGGAGCGCTGGCAGCAGAAGAAGGAGGAAGCGTAATGAGTGGAAGACTTTTTGTGATCTCCGGCGCATCCGGTGTAGGAAAAAGCACGGTTTTGGGTACAGTAATGAAAAGAAATCCGGACCTGCGTTTTTCCGTTTCTGCCACCACCCGGGACCCTCGCCCCGGCGAGACCGACGGTGTGGAGTACTATTTCATTACCAAAGAGCAGTTTAAGGAAATGATCGCACAAAATGCGTTCATTGAATATGATGCCCATATGGATCACTACTACGGCACACCTACAGCGCAGCTGGAAGAAAAGCTGGCAATCGGTGATGTGATTTTGGACATTGAGCCGGTGGGCGCATTCAATGTGCGGAAGGTTCGTCCTGATGCGACCCTGATTTTCATTGCACCGCCCTCCATGGAGGAGCTGGAGCGGCGGCTTCGTGGCCGTGGCGATACCAGTGAGGAGCAGATTCAGAAGCGTCTGAAGCGTGCCGAATGGGAAATGGAACAGAGTCCCAAATATAACCATATTGTTATAAACGATACGGTAGACCCCTGTGCAGAAGAAATTTTAAAAATAATTGCCGGAAAGGCGTAAAATTTGGAGGATACGAATATGCTTTACCCCCCCGTAGCTGATTTATTGAAGAATGTGGACAGCCGTTACCTGCTGGTCAATGTGGTTGCACAGAGAGCACGCCAGATTGCCATGGAGGCTGAGGAGAAGCAGGAAGAGCTGACCGAAAAGCCGGTGACCCTGGCCATCCGTGAGGTCGCAGAAGGCAAGATCACCGCAACACTGAAAGAAGAGTATAAGTAAGAAACAGAAAGGAAGGGGCTTTATGATTGCGAAAATTGCTGTAGCTGCGGCGAATTTTGCTATTGACAAGCCCTATTCCTATGCTGTGACGGCCCAGCTGCAGCCCGGAATGCGGGTCATGGTCCCCTTCGGCAGAAGTAACCGCCGTACCAAGGGCATTGTCCTTTCCGTAGAGGAGGGCGATACCACCGGTTTAAAGCCGGTAGATCAGCAGCTGGACGAAGAGCCTGTGCTGTCAGCTGTTCAGCTTCGACTTGCGGAGTTTGTGCGGCAGCGGTACTTCTGCACCTACTATGAGGCTATCAGTGCCATGCTGCCTGCAGGTCTGTGGCTGGAGACAAAGGATACCTTCTCCCTTACGGAGGACCGTTCCTGGATTGATGCCACCATCCGTCAAAGTGATGCAAAGCTGCTGCTTTCGCACTTGTCAGAGCTGGGTGGACAGGCTGCATCTGATGCGCTGCAGCAGGCACTCCCTGACACAGACCGCTTTGAGAAGGCTATTTCTTATCTTTTAAAAAAGAAATGGATCACTGCCCAGCGGGATTTTAAACGCCGCCTCAGTGATAAAACGGAGCAGGTGGCAACCCTGGCTTCCTCCGCAGAGGAGGCAATGGCGTTTGCCCAGTCAAGGCCACGGTCGGCCATGGCGCAGAAAGGTGTGCTGGAGCTGTTGTGCAGCGTAGGCAGCGCTTCTGTAAAGGATATCTGCTACTATACAGGCGCAAAGCCTGCCACTGTGAAGAGGCTGGCGCAGCTGGGCTACCTGGAGCTTTCCACCAGAGAGGTGCTCCGCTGCAGACAGATCACCCCTGTAAAATTGAATGGGCCCCTGATGCTGAATGAACAGCAACAGACGGCCTATGAGGGCCTTTGTGCCCGAATGGAGGGAACCAAGCCCGGTGCGGCACTGCTTTACGGTGTCACCGGCTCCGGCAAGACCTCTGTATATATAAAGCTTATTCAAAAGTGTTTGGATGGCGGCAGACAAGCGGTGCTTTTGGTGCCGGAAATTGCCCTGACGCCTCAGCTTTTGGGCCTGATGGCTGCATATTTCGGTGATCAGGTGGCGGTTCTCCATTCCAGCCTTGGCGCAGCGGAACGGTATGACCAGTGGAAACGGGTCCGTTCCGGAGATGCCCGGGTGGTCATCGGCACACGGTCGGCGGTGTTCGCACCCTGTCCCGATCCCGGCCTCATCATTTTGGATGAGGAACAGGAGCACTCTTACAGATCTGAAAATACACCGCGCTACGCCGCCTCAGAGGTGGCGCTGTGGCGTGGAAGTGTCCAGCGGGCGCTGGTGGTATTCGGCTCAGCAACACCCTCGGTGGAGACCATGTTCTATGCCCGCAGTGGTATATATGGCTTTTATACCCTGACCAAGCGGTATAACGGCAAGCCCTTGCCCTGTGTGGAGATCGCTGATTTGCGGCAGGAGCTGGAGCAGGGCAATGACAGCTCCCTGAGCTATCCTTTGCAGGATGCCATCGGGGAGACGATGCAGCAAGGAAAACAGACCGTGCTGTTTTTAAACCGCCGTGGTAACAGCAGAGCCCTGGTGTGTGTGGATTGTCGGGAGGCTCCTGAGTGTCCCCGCTGTACCGCAAGGCTTACTTACCACAGCGCAAATGAGCGGGTCATGTGCCACTACTGTGGCTATTCCCGGCCTGTGCCCAGGCGCTGCCCCCGGTGTGGCGGCCCTTTAAAGCGGATTGGTACCGGTACCCAAAAGGTCCAGCAGGAGCTGGAGGCCATCTTCCCCGGCATCGGGGTGGAGCGGATGGATGCGGATACGGTCAGTGCCACCAACTCCCATGAGCGGATTCTGGAGCGTTTTCAGGACCTGAAAACCCCGGTGCTTTTGGGTACGCAGATGGTTGCAAAGGGCCTGAACCTGCCGGATGTGACCCTGGTAGGCGTGCTGGATGCGGATTTGGGTCTGTATTCAGACAGCTTCCGTGCTGCCGAAACTACTTTTAATATGCTGACCCAGGTGGTGGGTCGGGCAGGTCGTGGCGATACTCCCGGTAAGGCCATTATACAGACTATGGTCCCTGAGCATAAGGTGCTGAACCTGGCTGCAAAGCAGGACTATGACGGCTTTTATAAGCTGGAGCTGGAAATGCGCCGTGTGCAGAATGCACCGCCCTTTGGGGATTTGGGTGTGATCACCGTTACCGGCCCGGATGAGACCCAGGTGGTTCGTGGTGCGGTAAAGCTGCGGGACAGCCTGAATCTGCTTATGAAAACACCCCAGTATGCACAGGAAAAGTGTACGGTTTTGGGTCCTGCGCCCTGCATCGTTGCACGGATCAATTATAATTTCCGCTACCGCCTGACGCTGCGGTGCAAAATGACAAAAGAGCTTCGGATGCTTATTGCCCATCTGCTGCGGCAGTTTTCCAAGGATAAGGAAAACCGGGGCATCTGCGCTTTTATAGATATTAACGGATATGACGGATGAGGTAGAAAAATGGGACTTCGTAAAATTTTAACAGTGGACGAGGACGTACTGCATAAGGTATGCAGGCCTGTGGAAAAATTTGATTGGCGGCTTCATAAGCTCCTGAAGGATATGACCGACACCCTGATCGACTCCGGCGGCGTAGGCCTTGCCGCACCGCAGGTGGGTATTCTCCGCCGTGTGGTGCTGGTAGATACCGGTGAGGAGATTTTGGAGCTGATCAATCCCGAAATGCTGGAGACCTCCGGTGAGCAGGAGGGTGCAGAGGGCTGCCTCAGCGTGCCCGGAAAGTACGGCCTGGTAAAGCGGCCCATGTATGCCAAGGTCCGCGCCCAGGATCGGGACGGCAATTGGTTTGAGGCCGAGGGTGAGGAGCTGATCGCCCGCTGCTTCTGCCATGAGCTGGATCATTTGGACGGTATTATTTATACCGAAAAGATGGAGCGGTTACTTTCTAAGGAAGAATTGGAGTTTGACGAATAAATGAGAGTAGTTTTTATGGGTACGCCGGATATTGCGGCGACCTGCTTAAAACAGATCATAGCAGACGGATTTGAGGTCGTTGGTGTCTATACCCAGCCGGACCGTCCCAAAAACCGTGGCATGAAGCTGGCTTTTTCCGCAGTAAAGGAAGTGGCGCTGGAGGCGAATTTGCCTGTTTTTCAGCCTGAAAACTTCCGTGACGAGGAAACTGTGGAGCAGCTGCGAGCCTTACGGCCTGATGTGATCGCTGTTGTGGCTTACGGACGGATCTTGCCCCAAAGCGTGCTGGATATTCCCCAATACGGCTGTATCAACATCCACGCAAGTCTGCTGCCTGCCTACCGTGGCTCTGCCCCTTACCAGTGGGCAGTGCTGGACGGCCTGAAGGAAACCGGCGTTTCTGCTATGTATTTGGTCCGTGAAATGGATGCAGGTGATGTGATCGAGGTGTCTAAGACCCCCATCGGTGACAATGAGACAGCAGGAGAGCTGCTGGATCGCCTGGCTGTACTGGGCGCAGAGCTTCTGAGTAAGACTTTGACCCGCTTCCAAAATGGAGAGCAGGTCACGGCCACTGCCCAGGACTCCGGGAAGGTTTCTTATGCACCCATGCTGGATAAATCCATGTGCCCCATTGACTTTACGAAAACTGCACAGCAGGTTCATGATAAAGTTCGTGGTTTGCACCCTTGGCCTGTGGCAACCATGGAGCTGCAGGGCAAAAAGTTTAAAGTTCATCAGACCGTCATTGTGGACGGCAGCGGCAAGCCCGGTGAGATTTTGGGTCTTACCAAGACCGGCCTCGTGATCGCCTGCGGCGAAAGTGCGGTTGAGATCCGCTCCCTGCAGGCAGAGGGCGGCAAGCGTATGGCTGCCCCGGACTTCTTCCGTGGTCACCCCCTGGAGATGTAAGCATGGGTGCTCGTGAAACGGCATTAAATGTGCTGATTGCCTGCCGCAAGGAACAGGGCTGGTCCAATGGCGTGCTGAAGCAGTATATCCGCCGTGACCGCTTAGACCGCCGGGAGGCGGCACTGGCTGCACGGCTGTGCTACGGTGTGGTGCAGAATCGGATGCTGATGGACTACCATCTGAAAAGTCTGCTGACCGGCAAGCTGAAGGATCTTCACCCGGTACTGCGGGATATTCTCCATTTGGGTCTGTATCAGCTGACCCTTATGGATCGGATCCCCGACAGTGCGGCGGTCAATGAGTCTGTTTCCCTTGCAAAAAAATATTGTCCCAAGCAAAAAAGCGGCCCGGGACTTGTAAATGCGGTGCTGAGAAATGCGCTGCGTACAGAGCTTACGCCTCCCAAGGGCTGGGCGGAGCTGTACAGCCACCCCCAGGAGCTTATTGATCTTTTAAAGCCCTATGTGGGCGGGAAAAATATGGAAGCAATGCTCCGTGCCAATAACGATATTGCCCCCACCGTGATCCAGGTCAATACCCTGAAGATCACCACAGAGACCCTTATGGAGCAGTTGAAAAGCGAAGGTGTGGAGGCACAGCCTCACAGCTGGCTGTCCGATTGTCTGGTGCTCAGCGCAACCGGCGCAATTGAGGAGCTGACCGCCTTTCAAAATGGATATTTTTATGTACAGGATGCAGCCGCAAGGCTCAGTGTCTTGTGTGCGCAGCTGCCAAAGGACCGGGATATCCGGGTGCTGGATGCCTGCGCTGCCCCCGGCGGCAAAAGCTTTGCAGCGGCTGTAGCTATGAGGGGCAGGGGAGAGATCACCTCCTGCGATATCCATGAGCATAAGCTGCAGCTGATCGAAAAAAGCGCACAGCGGCTGGGCTTTTCTAATATTACCGCCCGCTTGCAGGACGGCTCTGAGATTAACAAGGATTGGGAAAATGCCATGGATGCGGTGATTGCTGATGTGCCCTGCTCCGGCTACGGTATTATCCGTAAAAAGCCGGATATTCGCTACAAGGACCCCAAGACCATGGCGGAGCTTCCTGACCTTCAACTGGCGATTTTACAGAATCAGGCCCGCTATGTAAAGCCGGGTGGTGTGCTGATCTACTCCACCTGTACCTTGGTGCGGGCGGAAAATGAGGGTGTTTTGGAAGCGTTTTTAGCCCAAAACCCCAACTATCAATTAGAACCTTTACCCCTGCCTGCGGTGTTTCCGAAAAATGAAAGCGGAATGCTGCTACTTGTGCCGGGGCAGTATGATACAGACGGCTTCTTTATCAGCCGTTTGCGGAGAATGAAATGAATGAGCATTTAAGGTCCATGACCGAGCCGGAATTAAGGCTGGTACTTACAAAACTGAATCAGCCGGCCTTCCGTGCAAAGCAGCTGTTTTCCTGGCTGCACAAGGGTGTGCGCAGCTTTGATGAGATGACCAATCTCCCCAAAGCGTTGCGGGATGCCCTGCAGCAGGACTACCCCTTGCTGCCCCCGGAGGTGGTGCGCAAGCAGGAGTCCAGGCAGGACGGCACCATCAAATACCTGTGGAAGCTTCATGACGGCAACTGCGTGGAAACGGTGCTGATGCGCTATCACTATGGCAATACGGTCTGCATTTCCACAGAGGTGGGCTGCCGTATGGGCTGCGCCTTCTGCGCTTCCACTTTAGGCGGCTTGGTGCGGCGGTTAGAGCCCCGGGAGATGCTGGAACAGGTGCTCTTTACCCAGGTGGATTCCGGACTGCCCATTTCCCATATCGTGCTGATGGGCATCGGCGAGCCGCTGGATAATTTCGAGAATGTACTACGGTTTTTGGAGCTTGTCAATGACGATGCTGGCATGAATATCTCCATGCGCAACATCAGCCTCTCTACCTGCGGCCTGGTGCCCAAGATTTTGGAGCTTGCGGAAAAGAAGCTGCAGCTGACCTTGTCGGTATCCCTTCATGCACCTACAGACGAGATCCGTAACA